>NZ_JAVREJ010000012.1:0-204565 GCF_031845345.1 Pseudonocardia charpentierae
TTCTGCCATGCAGATCTCCGCTCCCGATCCGACCCGATACCGGAACCGAGGGTGAGATCAACAGCAGTCGAAGCCCGGGACGCTGCACGGCGTGTCGCCAACTAGGCGAACGTTCATGGTCAACGCATTAGCGGAAGATCACGGCCCCGGCCCACCGCACCCGCAGTCGCGGCCGCGCCCCCTGGGGTGTAGCAAAGGAGCGGGTGCCGCCGACCGGTGGCAGGACGGAAGGACGGGCGAGGTGCCGCTGCGGATCGGCTACAAGGCGTCGGCGGAGCAGTTCGGGCCGCGTGACCTGGTGGAGTACGCGGTGCGCGCCGAGGAGGTCGGGCTCGACAGCGTGTGGGTGTCGGACCACTACCAGCCGTGGCGCCACGAGGGCGGGCACGCGCCGTTCTCGTTGGCGTTCATGACCGCGGTGGGGGAGCGGACCTCCCGGGTGGTGCTGGGGACGAGCGTGCTGACCGCGACGTTCCGGTACAACCCGGCGGTGATCGCGCAGGCTTTCGCCACGATGGCGTGCCTGTACCCCGACCGGATCGTGCTGGGGCTGGGTACCGGTGAGGCGCTCAACGAGACGGCGGTGACCGGGGCGGAGTGGCCGGACTTCAAGGGTCGCTTCGCCCGGATGCGTGAGGCCGTGCGGCTGATGCGGCAGCTGTGGACCGAAGACTCGGTGTCGTTCGACGGAGAGTTCTACAAGACCGTCGACGCCACGGTGTACGACAAGCCGGACACGCCGGTGCCGGTCTACATCGCCGCGGGCGGTCCCGTGGTGGCGAAGTACGCGGGCCGGGCGGGCGACGGCTTCATCTGCACCTCGGGCAAGGGCATGGAACTTTACACCGACAAGCTGCTGCCCGCGGTCGCCGAGGGCGCCGAAGCGGCCGGGCGGGACGCCGCGCAGATCGACCGGACGATCGAGATCAAGATGTCGTACGACCGGGATCACGAGCGGGCGTTGGAGAACTGCCGGTTCTGGGCGCCGCTGTCGCTGACCCCGGAGCAGAAGCACAGCGTGCACTCGTCGACGGAGATGGAGCGCCTCGCCGACGAGCTCCCGATCGAGCAGGTCGCGAAGCGGTGGATCGTGGCGTCGGACCCCGACGAGGCCGTCGCGCAGATCAAGCCCTACCTCGACGCGGGGTTGAACCACCTGGTGTTCCACGGCCCGGGCCACGATCAGGAGCGGTTCCTCACCCAGTTCGCCGACGACGTGCTGCCGAAGCTGCGTTCCCTCGCCTGAGCCCGGAAACGAGCGAACGCGGCGTCGGGTAAGTCGGACTTACCCAACGCCGCGTTCGCTCACCGGGGGTCGGCCGTGAGGGCTCAGCCCTTGGAGTTGAGGAACTTCCGGAAGCCCTTGATGCCGTACCGGTTCACCGCGGTGGTGATCAGGCCGAAGATCGCGCCCTGGATCGTGGCGGCGATCAGCACCTCGCGCGTCGAGTAGTCCTCCGACAACGGGGCCGGGGTCTCCGGCTCCTTCGAGATCTTCTTCCAGATGATGCCGAACACCTTGCCGGCCAGGAGGCCGCCCAGGATGCCGAACACCGTTCCGAAGGGCTTGTAGGCGAGCTTGGCGACGCCGGTCAGCTCGCCGGTGGGGGTGGTCACGGGTTCACCTCTCCTGCTTCGGCACGGGCTTCCGCGCCGGTCTGTCCGGCGTACCCGAGGTCGCGGCCGGCCACGCGGCCGACGAACTCGTCGCCCTCGCCGGTGCCGGTGGTGCCCTCCGCGTCGCCCTCGGTGCTGTCGACGGGATGGTCGTCCGGCTCCCCGCCGGTCTCACGTGTGCGGGCGAGGTGTCGGTCGACCTCGACGTCGGGTTCGGAAGTCCCATGCATGGACGGCACGTACCCCGTCGCCGGACCGGCGACACTGCGCCGATCCAGCGGAGGACCGATCCGGCGGAGAAGGTCGACGGGGCAGGATCAGCGGGTGGTGCCCGGTGTCGCGCCGCCGGACACGAGACGGCGCGGGCCACGGACGGCCCGCATGCCGGCGCCCGCCACGGGGACCCGCTCGGCGGGGCGGCGGCCGCGCAGCACGGGCCACGCGGGCACGGGCGGGAGCAGGCTGTCGAGCCCGAACGCACCTTCGAACCCGAAGGCGGCGGGGGCGCCGACGCTGCTGCGCAGCAGCTCCTGGTACTCGTCGTACTCGGCGACGGCCTCGGCGATGTCGCCCTGCGCGAGGTGCGCCTCGATGAGCGCACGCCGGGCGCTCTCCCGGCTGGGCGCGGTGCGCACGGCCTCCCGGGCGGTGTCGACCGCCTCGCGGAAGCGGCCGGCGGCGGTGAGCGCCGAGCTGAGCTCCTCGAGGGCGTTGAGCCGGATCTGGCGGAACCGCTCGCGCTCGACGGCGAGCCAGGCCTCGGACCAGGCGGGCAGGACGTCCGCGCTCAGCAGCGCGGTCGCGGCCGCCGCGTCGGCGGGCGCCGTGTCGGGGTGGCCGGGCACCGCGGCGAGCGCGCGGACCAGCGCCATGGCCTCGTCGAGGTCGACCGCGACGGCGGGGCCGAGGGCGACGGTGTCGGATACGCCGTCCGTGGTGATCAACGCGGCTGCACCCGCCAGCGCCTCGTCGAGAACGGCGGCGGCGGTGTCGGCCGGCACGCCCGGACACAGGTCCGCGGCGAGGGCCGCGCGGCGCTGCGGGCGGCGGTGCACGGCGAGATAGGCGACGACCCGCCGGGTATCCGACTCCAGCGGCACGGGGTCGCCGTGCGCGGTGACGGTGAAGGACCCGAGCACCGTGACGCGGTGCAGGTCCGGGCGGGATCGTCGCTGATCGACAAGCATGGGTGTCCCCGGATCGTGGTGGTGCAGCGGTGATGGGCGGCGGGTGGTGCAAGCAGTGGTGGCCCGGGCGCGCACCGAGGGCCTCCGGCGTGGCGGCCGTGGCGGCGTGCATCGAGCCCTCTGAGGATTTTTCCCCGCGCGCTCCACGTTGCCAAGAGGCATTCTCGTCACATTCACCTGAACGGTACGTACATCCGGGTGACGTGTGTTGCGAACCCCCGCGGACCCTATCGGCGGTGGGTGGACCCCCTCAGCGCAGGGCCCGGATCCGGACGTGTGTGCCCGCGTCGTCGCCCCACACGTGCAGCAGGTCGCACAGCTGGCGGGCGATCCACAACCCCCGGCCGCGAGGGTCGGACGGGTGCGGGGCGTGCAGCCCCGGGAGCGGGTCGACCAGCCGCCCGCCGTCGTGCACCTCGCACAGCAGCTCCCGGGTCCCGGGGGCGGTCCACACCGCGAGGTGCGCGTCGCCGTTGCCGTGCTCGACGGCGTTCGTGGCGACCTCGTTGACCGCCAGCACCAGGTCCGCCACCCGGTCGGCGTCGCAGCCTGCGGCCCGCGCCGCCCGGGCGACGGTGTCGCGCACCTCGACGAGCTGCCAGGTGTCGAAGCCCATGACCTGGTCGGGCGGCCCCAGAACGGCCGGCGCGGGCACGCCGCCGCGGTCGGTGAGCACCTCCCGCGCCCCCCGGTGCTCCGCGTTGTGCCGCAGGGCGCCGTCGACGAGGACCAGCGGGTGGTTGTGGCGGGCGCCGTCGGCGACCTCCAGGTGCAGGGGCAGCTGCGGGTAGAGGCACAGCAGGGTCGCGGGGATGTCGGCCAGTGCCACGTTGAGCGCCGCGTCGAGCTCGGTCCAGAACCCGCCGTCCAGCCCGTCGAGGTCCGGGTCGTGCTCGACGATCACCGTGACCCCGGCGCGTCCGCGGGTCAGCGTCCGGAGCTCGCGCGCCCAGCGGGCGGCCAGCGTCTGTCCGGAGTGATCGGGTCCCTGGGGACGGCTGAGCGGCACCGTGCCGGCACCGTTGCGCCCCGTCAGCGCGGCGGGCAGCCCGGCGGCCGCGGGTACCGCTGCCAATGCCCTCTCCGTCGCAGGCCGGACCGCGAGCGCGACCGGCTCGTCGCGGCCGCGGGCCGCGGCCACGGACGGCGCGGCGAGCGTGACGACGTCGGCGGCGGAGGCGCTGAACCCCACGGCGTGCCGCAGCCGCACCGCACCGGCGGTGCGCGTGGTCTCGACCCTCACCGTATCCGTGCCTCTCGGGCGTGCGTGACGCCACGGCCTGGCCGTCGCCCCGCCGCACCGGGGCAGCGGAACCCCGGCGACACCCCTGGATGCGCGGTGACGTCGAGCTGGGCCGCGAAGGGTGCGCCGCAGCGGTCGAGGGCACGCAGCACCCCGGGCCGCACCCTCGAGAGCGCGAGCCGGTGCGCCTCGGGGAACTCCTCGGCCGCGTGCACCAGGCCCACCGCGCCCGCGACGTCGAGGAACCGCAGCGACGACAGGTCGAGCTCGAGCGCGGCCGGCGGGTCGTCCGACCGCAGGGCCTCGTCCAGCGTCGCCGCGATCATCCGGGCCACGACGGGCCGGTTGCTGTGGTCCACCTCGCCGGCCAGGCGCATGCGGAACGGGCCGAGGCGGGTGACGCGCAGCAGGCCGTCGTCGTAGAGCGCTGGCGTCTCGATCTCGATGCGGTGGATCGACCGCATCCGCTCGACGGCGTCGTCGGGGTAGCGGTGCCGGTCGTAGAGGCACAGCACGCGGGCCGGGCGTCCGGTGAGGACGGTGTCGAGCATGGCGTCGAAGTCGGCGAGGCCGACCCCGTCGCGACGGCTCAGGCCCGAGTTGAACTGCCCCGTCATCCGGAAGCCGGGGTAGCCGTCGGCGACCGCCCGGTCGATCCGCGCGGCCAGCATCACGGCGGCGTCGCGGACCGTCCCGCGCAGGACGGCGCGGGTGTCCGCCGCCCCGACGACGACGAGCTGGCCGTCGGCGAGCGGGCGGTCGACCGGCACGCGGTCGTCGACCAGCCGTTCGAGCACGGCGTCGATGGTGCCGTCGTCGAAGTAGACGGCATGCTCACCGCGGGCCAGGCCGATGCCGAGGAAACGGGCGCTCATCTCCCACAACTGCTCGTCGCTGCCCGGCACGGCACACGCGTGCACGGCGGACAGGTCGTCCACCGTGGTCGTGTGCATGTGTCACCCTGCTCGCGAGCTGTGCGTGGCGCGGCTAGCACCGTCGGTATCGATCTTGTCGCCGACGCGCGGTACCGCCGGTGCGTCCGCGACGAATTGTCCTCCCCCTGCGCCGAGCTGGGTACCCGGGAGGTGAACGGCGTATCGGTACGGTGACGTCTTCTTCAGGTGAGCACGATTCCGCCCACCGGCCGTACCCTCCCGGCGTGGCTCGCGAGTCCTCCCCGTCCCGCGGTGCCCCGCCTCCCGCGGCCGCGTCGACGAGCCGCGTGCTGACGGTGCCGAATCTGCTGAGCCTGCTCCGGCTGGCCGGGGTGCCGCTGTTCCTCTGGCTGCTGCTCGGCCCCCGCGCCGACGGCTGGGCGCTCGCGGTGCTGATGATCGGGGGTTTCACCGACTGGCTCGACGGCAAGCTGGCGCGCCTGTTGAACCAGTACTCGACGCTCGGCGCGCTGCTCGACCCGGCCGTGGACCGGCTCTACATCCTCGCCGCGCTGGTGGCGCTGGGGGCGCGCGACGTGGTGCCGTGGTGGGTCGTCGCCGTGCTCGTCGGCCGCGACCTCGTGCTCGGCGCCTGCCTGCCCGTGCTGCGGGCCCGCGGCTACGGCCCGTTCCGGGTCACCTACCTGGGCAAGAGCGCCACGTTCCTCCTGCTCTACGCCTTCCCGCTGCTGCTGCTCGGCGTCGGCGACTCGGCCCTCGCCCCGTTCGCCCGTCCGCTGGGTTACGCGTTCGCGGCGTGGGGGACCGGCCTGTACCTCTACTCGGGGTTCGTCTACCTCGCGGAGTTCGTGCTGGCGCTCCGCAGACCCGCGCCCCGGGACGTCGTCGCTGATCGGCCGGGTCGTAGGCTCCCGCCATGACTCCGGAGGACCTGCGCTACACCGAGGACCACGAGTGGGCGCGCGTGTCGGCCGACGGCGTGGTGCGGGTCGGGATCACCGACCACGCACAGCAGCAGCTCGGCGACGTCGTGCTCGTCGAGCTACCGACGATCGGCGACACGGTGGCGGTCGGCGACGCGTGCGGCACGGTGGAGTCCACGAAGTCGGTGTCCGAGATCTACCCGCCGGTCGTGGGTGAGGTCGTCGGGATCAACGAGGCGCTGGCCGACGAGCCGGAGCTGGTGAACCAGGAGCCCTACGGCGGCGGCTGGATGTTCGAGCTGCGCCCGGTGGATCCCGCACAGCTCGACGCCCTGCTCGACGCGGCCGCCTACGACCGTCTGACCGACGAAGACTGACCGACCGCCTGCCGGGTGGGAGCAGATGCTTCCCACAGGCCGGAGCACCCTGGACCGGCCCCGTCCGGGGCGGGTGCAGCACGGTAGGTTGACACGCGAACCGCACCGCGATGCCGCGGTGGCGCTACCGCAGGAGGAGACCGCGAGGTGACCACGAACGACGGGCCGGGTGTGCCCCCCGAGCGCGCCCCGGAGACGACGTCCGTCTTCCGGGCCGACTTCCTCGCCGACGTCGAGCCGCCTGTGGCTCGGGAGCAGTCCGTGTCGGGGGTCGACGCGCTGCCGGCGGGATCGGCGCTCCTGGTGGTCAAGCGCGGCCCCAACGCGGGGTCGCGCTTCCTGCTCGACCGCTCCACGACGAGCGCGGGCCGCCACCCGGACAGCGACATCTTCCTCGACGACGTCACGGTCTCCCGCCGCCACGCCGAGTTCCGGCGCGACGCGGGGGAGTTCGTGGTGGTCGACGTCGGAAGCCTGAACGGCACGTACGTGAACCGCGAGCCGGTCGACACTGCGGTGCTGGGCAACGGCGACGAGGTGCAGATCGGCAAGTTCCGGCTGGTCTTCCTCACCGGGCCGCGCGACCCGAACGGATCACGCGGCTAGGTCGCCCCGCCGGGCGCGTCGCCGCCCGTCCGGAGGCGCGCGCCCGCGGTGCCGCCCGTGTAGCGTCGACAGCGTCGGACGCCGTGACGGACCCTCCCCCGGCGGGGCCGGAACGACGTGAGACGGAGCACCGTCAGGAGGAGGAACACGCGTGAGCGAGATGCGCGTCGTGGGAGTCCGAGTCGAACTGCCCGCGAACCAACCCATCCTCCTGTTGCGCGAGACCAACGGCGACCGCTACCTGCCGATCTGGATCGGCTCGGTGGAGGCCACCGCGATCGCCCTCGAGCAGCAGGGCGTCAAGCCGGCTCGGCCGCTGACGCACGACCTGCTCAAGGACGTCGTCGGCGCGCTGGGGAGGCGGTTGGAGCAGGTGCGGATCACGGACCTGCAGGAAGGCACCTTCTACGCCGAGCTGATCTTCGACGGCGGCGTGAAGGTGTCGGCACGGCCCAGCGACTCCGTGGCGCTCGCGCTGCGGGTCGGGGTGCCGATCCACGCCGAGGAGAGCGTGCTCGCCGAGGCGGGCCTGGTCATCCCGGACGAGCAGGAGGACGAGGTCGAAAAGTTCCGCGAGTTCCTCGACTCCATCTCACCCGAAGACTTCCGCGGCGCCCGCTGATCGTGCGGGGTTGCGGGTCGTCGGTCCCGGTGCGCCGACACGCCCGGCGTGGAGTGATCAGCGGCGGCGCGCCGCGTTGACGCGCCGCGGCAGCGCGCTTACCGTCAGCCTCGAACGGGCCGTTGCGACGAGCGCCGCCGTATGCGAGCGACTCCGCGAACGGGCCCCCCGGGTGGTGGGAGGAGAGCGGTGACGACCCCTCCGTCCGATGTACCCGGCGGATCGGACAGGCCCGTGTCGCCCGAGGTGAGCGGGCAGGGCGAGCTCTTCCCGGACCCGTTGTTCGACGACGGGTTCGACGGGATGCCGGACCAGCTCGTCGGCTTCCGCGGGCCCACCGCATGTCAGGTCGTCGGGATCACGTACCGCCAGCTCGACTACTGGGCGCGGACGGGCCTGGTCGTGCCGTCGATCCGTGGCGCCGCGGGCTCGGGGAGTCAGCGCCTGTACTCGTTCAAGGACGTCCTCGTCCTCAAGATCGTCAAGCGGCTGCTCGACGCCGGGGTCTCGCTGCAGAACATCCGGGTGGCGGTCGAGCACCTGCGCCGCCGGGGTATCCGCGACCTCGCCGGGATCACGTTGTTCAGCGACGGCACCACGGTCTACGAGTGCGCCTCGCCCGAGGAGGTCGTCGACCTGCTGCAGGGCGGCCAGGGCGTGTTCGGCATCGCCGTGAGCGGGGCGATGCGGGAGATCAGCGGGTCGATCCGCGACTTCCCGATGGAGCGCGCCGACGGCGGGTCGGTGGACGACGCCCCCGAGGACGAGCTCTCCCGCCGCCGCACGCGGCGGGCGATCAGCTAGGACGCCGGCCCGGGACGGCCGCCTTTTCCTGTGCTCACGAGAGCAACGAATCATTGACGCCCCCCGCTGGGCTCGTCCGGGATGGAGCGAAAGCGGCGTTCGCTAAATTGAGTGGAGCGAAAGCCGCTTTCGCTCCATCCCGGCAGGGGCTCTCGTGATCGCTCGGATGCCGGTCCGGGGCTAGGATGGAAGAGCGGTCGACGACCCCGCGCGGGAGAGTCCGGACACGTGCCGGGCGCCGAAGGAGCAACTCCTCCCCGGAACCTCTCAGGCCCCAGGACCGCGCGGGGGAGACGCCTCTGGAAAGCGAGAACGGCAGGGCTGCCGTCCTCCGCCGACGGGGAAAGCCGGAGCGTGTGGCCGGTGAATCTCTCAGGTGCCCGGGTCGCCGGGCGGTGACAGAGGGGGAGGGCGATCTCGCCCTGCCTGCGTTCCTGCTCTGCCCGAGCACTGCGTCGCCGACCCGAGAGGCCCGCCCGTGAGCCAGCAATCGTCCCCCCGGCCGAGCCTGCACGATCTCGAGACCGGCGTCCCGTTCGTCGACCGGCACATCGGGCCACGGCCCGACGAGCTCGCCACCATGCTCGCGACCATCGGCGTCGCCTCGCTCGACGAGCTGGCCGACCGGGCACTGCCCGCGGCGATCCGCGACCGCGACGACGAGACCGCTGCCGGCCTTCCGGCCCCGGCCACCGAGACCGAGGCCCTCGCGGAGCTGCGGACGCTCGCGGATCGCAACACGCTCACCGTGCCGATGATCGGGCTGGGCTACAGCGGCACGGTCACCCCGCCCGCCATCCGGCGCAACGTGCTGGAGAACCCGGCCTGGTACACGGCGTACACGCCGTACCAGCCCGAGATCAGCCAGGGCCGCCTGGAGGCGCTGCTGACCTTCCAGACCACGGTCGCCGACCTCACCGGCCTGCCCGTCGCCGGCGCGTCGCTGCTCGACGAGGCGACCGCGGCGGCGGAGGCGATGACCCTGCTCCGCCGGGCCGGGAAGGCGAAGACCGCCCGGTTCGTCGTCGACGCGGACACGCTGCCGCAAACGCTCGAGGTGCTGCACACCCGCGCCGAGCCGCTGGGCATCGAGCTGGTCATCGCCGACCTCGGCGACGGGCTGCCCGACGGCGAGCTGTTCGGGCTGCTGCTGTCCTACCCCGGGGCGTCGGGCGTGGTGCGCGACCCGTCGGCGCTGATCGACGAGGTGCACGAGCGCGGTGGGCTGGTCGCGGTGGCCGCGGACCTGCTGGCGCTGACCCTGCTGACGCCGCCCGGCGAGCTGGGCGCGGACGTCGTCGTCGGTACCTCGCAGCGGTTCGGGGTGCCGCTGGGCTTCGGCGGGCCGCACGCCGGTTACCTCTCGGTCCGCCAGGCGTTCGCCCGCCAGCTTCCGGGCCGGCTGGTGGGCCTGTCCCGCGACGCCGACGGCAATCCCGCGCTGCGGCTGGCGCTGCAGACCCGTGAGCAGCACATCCGCCGCGAGAAGGCGACCAGCAACATCTGCACGGCGCAGGTGCTGCTGGCCGTCGTCGCCGCCTGCTACGCCGTCTACCACGGTCCCGACGGGCTGCGCCGGATCGCGCAGCGCTGCCACCGGATGGCGGCGGTGCTGGCCGCCGGGCTGCGTGCCGCCGGGGTGGAGGTCGTGCACGGCGCCTTCTTCGACACGGTGCAGGCGCGGGTGCCGGGCCGGGCCGACGCGGTCGTCGCGGCCGCGCACGCCGCCGGGGTCGCGCTGCGCCGGGTCGACGCCGACACCGTCGGGATCGCCTGCTCCGAGCTGACGACCGTGGCGCACCTGGGCTCGGTGTGGGCCGCGTTCGGCGTGGCCGCGGACGCCGCCGAGCTGGACGTCGAGACCGCCGACGCGTTGCCGGAGCGGCTGCTCCGGACGAGTGACTACCTGACGCACCCGGTGTTCCACGAGCACCGGAGCGAGACCTCGCTCATGCGCTGGCTGCGCCGGCTGGCCGACGCCGACCTGGCGCTGGACCGCACGATGATCCCGCTCGGCTCCTGCACGATGAAGCTCAACGCCGCCGCGGAGATGGAGCCGATCAGCTGGCCCGAGTTCGCGAACCTGCATCCGTTCGCACCGCGCGACGACGTCGCGGGCTCGCTGGAGATGGTGGACCGGGCGGCGGCCCGGGTGCGGCTGCGGGCGCCGGTAGCGGAGAGCGAGGCGGCGCCCGGGCTGGAGGAGCGGTTCGAGCAGCTCACCCGGGCCCGCGACGTCGCGGTCGACGCGGAGGACTACGAGCGGGCCGAGGCGCTGACGCGCGAGCTGGACGCGGTGGCGGCGCAGCTGGCGACGGCCCGCGAGTCGGCGTCGGACCGGGCCGGGTGGGACCGGACGGAGATGCCGGAGCTGACGCCCGACGACGTCGCGGCCGCGGTGTCGCGGGCCACGGGCATCCCGGTGGCGCGGGTGGACGCCGTCGGTGCGGCGGACCGGGAGCGGCTGCTGGGCCTGGAGGGGCTCCTGGCGCGCCGGGTGGTGGGGCAGGACGCGGCGGTGGAGGCGGTCGCGGACGCCGTGCGGTCCGGGCGGGCCGGGCTGGCGGCGCCCGGGCGGCCGACGGGCTCGCTGCTGTTCGTGGGGCCGACCGGGGTCGGCAAGACGGAACTGGCGCGGGCCCTGGCGGCTGCGCTGCACGACAGCGAGCCGGTGCGCTTCGACATGGCGGAGTTCGCCGACGCCTCCAGCCTGACGCGGCTGCTGGGGGCGCCCCCGGGGCACGTGGGGCACGACGAGCCGGGGCAGCTGACCGAGGCGTTGCGCCGCGACCCGTACGCGGTGCTGTTGTTCGACGAGGTGGAGAAGGCGCACCGGGAGGTGACGGGGGCGCTGCTGTCGCTGCTGGACGCGGGCAGGCTGACCGACGCGCACGGCCGCAGCGCGGACGCCACGCACGCGGTGGTGATCCTCACCAGCAACCTGGGGGCGGAGCTGATCCTGGGAGCGCCGGGCGGGAACGTCGAGGCGGTACGGGAGCAGGTGCTCGCGCTGGCGCGGGTGGTGCTGCGGCCGGAACTGGTCAACCGGGTCGACGAGGTGGTGCTCTTCGCGCCGCTGTCGACCGCGGCGCTGGCGGAGATCACCGCGACGGTGCTCGCGGAGACGACGCAGCGGCTGGCGGCCCAGGGCGTGGGGCTCGTGGTGTCCGAGGCGGCGCTGGCGTGGCTGGCGGTGCGCGGATCGGGCGGGCCGAATCTGGGTCGCCCGAGTTTGGGTCGCCCGAGTTTGGGTCGCCCGAGTTTGGGAGCACGGCCGTTGCGCCGGACGGTGGCCCGCGAGGTGGACCGGCAGCTGTCGCGGATGCTGCTGGCGGGGCAGATCGCGGCGGGCGACGAGGTGCGCGTCGACGTGGCGTCGGATGCTGCCGCGGACGGGGCCGGCGCGCTCGCGTTCACCGTGCACGGACGGACCGGCGACGATGACCGCCCCTGAGGAGGCCGAGGCCGCACCGGCAGACCCGCCCGTCCGGCGCCGTCGCGGACGCAAGCTCGTCACCCGCACGCTGGTGCGGGCGTGGGACGACAACATCTTCAGCGAGGCGGCCGCCGCCGCGTTCTGGCAGACGCTGTCGCTGCCGCCGCTGCTGCTGGGGTTGTTCGGCATCCTGAGCTACGTCGGTGACTTCTACGGGCCCGACACGGTCGCCGCGGTGCAGGCGCAGGTCGTCGACCTGGTGGGGCGGGTGTTCAGCCGGGAGGCGGTCGAGGACATCATCGCCCCGACGGTGGCGGACATCCTCACCACCGCGCGCGCCGAGGTCATCTCGATCGGGTTTGTGATCTCGCTGTGGTCGGGGTCGTCGGCGATGTCGTCGTTCGTCGATGCGATCACCCGGGCGCACGAGCAGTACCTGCTGCGCAACCCGGTGTGGCAGCGGACGCTGGCGCTACTGCTCTACGCCCTGGGGCTGGTCACGGGGATCATCGCCCTGCCGATCGTGGCGATCGGACCGGAGCGCCCGGCCCGGCTCCTGCCCGAGTCGTGGCAGCCGACCGCACGGCCGGTGATCGACCTGCTCCTGTCGCCGCCGGTGATCGGGCTGGTCCTGATGCTCGCGCTGACGACGCTGTACAAGATCGCGTTGCCGCTGAAGCCGCCGTGGTACCGGGGGCTGCCGGGAGCGTTGCTGGCGGCCGTGGTGTTCCTGGCGGGCGCGACCGGCCTGCGGGCCTACCTGGACTGGCTCACCGGCACCGGCTACACCTACGGGGCACTCGCGGCACCGATCGCGTTCCTCCTGGGAACGTTCTTCATCGGCCTGGCGATCGTGCTGGGTGCGCACTTCAACGCGTCGATCCAGGCGCTGTGGCCGGTGCCGCTGCGCGACCGGCGGAACCGGATGTCCCGGGCGTCGGAGAAGGTGAGCGCGGCGCCGGGCGACAGCGTGGCCCCTGCCGGGTCCGGGATCGCCGCGACGACCGGCTCGGTGATGCCCGACGAACTGCCCGACGTCCTGCTGAGCCCGGACGTCACCATCCTCGAGCGGGCGGTGCGGGAGCGGCCGGACGTCGCCGCCGCCGTGCTGGACCAGATGCGTTACGGGCAGCTTCGTTCCGGTGTGCAGTCCGGTGGGACCCCCGGCCGCAACGGGTCCGGTGCCGACGACCAGGCCGACGAGACCGACGCCGGACCGGGCCCGGAACCCGGCGCCGCGCGGGACGACGGCCCGGACCGGGTGGGTGGTGATCGCCGCTGACGGCCTCTGCGGCGGTGATGCCATAGTGGGAGCACGGGCCCATGTCCCTGGGGCCACCGCGGGGGGAGGGCGGGAGTGGAGGCGCTCACCGCGCTGGTCGCAGGACTGCTCGCCGAGCTGCACCTGCTGACCGCCGACGCCGTGTGCCCGGGCGGGTGGCCGTGGGCGGTCTCGTTGATGGGTGTGGCGGTGGGCCTGCTGCCGGCCGCGGGTACCGCGGCGGTGGCGATCTGGCGTCGCCGGATCGGGTCGCGCTACGGGCCTGCCGAGTCGGTGGTGCTCGTCGGGGTGGGCGTGCTGGCCTGCGGGGTGCTGCCGCTGCTCGTGTTCCTGGCGACGGGCCGGGTGTTCGCCGCGGCGGCGGGCAGCGGGCCCGTGCCGGGCCTGACGTCCCGGCAGCTGCGTGATCTCGACTCGGCGGTGTGCGTCGTCGGCGCACAGAGCACCTACCTGGGCCGGGGCAGTGTCGCGGCGGCGTTCGGGGCGGACAGCTCGCTCCGCACCGGGCTGGCGCTGCTGGCGCTGATCGGTCTGCCGGCGGTGGCGGCCCTGTGCACGGCGGCGTCGGCGCGGCTGGCGCTGCGGCGCGGGCCGCGGTGGCCCGCACGGTTCTTCTGGTTGCCGGTGCTCGCGGTGGCGGCGCTGACGACGGACGTGCCCGCGGGGTCGGCGGCGCACCTGTGGCTCGGCGCCTCGGCGGGGGCGTTCCTCGGCATGCCGGCGGTGCTGTCGCTGGGGGCGCCGGGGTGGGCGGTCGTGCACCGGTCGGTGGCAGGTCCGCAGCCGGCTCCCGCCGGGCGGTCCGGGCAGGTCGTCCGCGCACCGTCCGGCTCCGTGGCACCGGTGGGCGGCACGGGCACGCAGCGCCGGCCCGGCGGGCTCGGCGACCGGCTCGCGGCGCGGTTCGCCGCCCGCGCCCCCGAGCCGGTGGTGGCGTCGCACCAGGAGTCCGGTCCGGTGGCGCCGCGCCCGCCGCGCCCGGCCGGTGGCGGCCCCACGCCGACACTGGTCGCGCCGGCCGGCACACCGGGTGCGGTGCCGGCGATCGGCGCGAACGCGGTGCCGCCTCGTCCCCGCACCGGCGGCCCGGCCCGCTTCCGGTTGGTGCGGCGCCTGGGCCAAGGAGGCTTCGGTCGGGTCTGGCTCGCCCACGACGCCCGCCTCGGGCACACCGTGGCGCTGAAGGCCGCCCACGTCCGCGACGCGGACACCGAGGAGCGGATCCGCCGCGAGGCCCACGCGCTGGCGATGGTGCGGCACCCGCACTGCGTCCA
This sequence comes from Pseudonocardia charpentierae, assembly GCF_031845345.1. Classification (NCBI taxonomy): domain Bacteria; kingdom Bacillati; phylum Actinomycetota; class Actinomycetes; order Pseudonocardiales; family Pseudonocardiaceae; genus Pseudonocardia; species Pseudonocardia charpentierae. Next base: position 14,268 of record NZ_JAVREJ010000012.1, read on the forward strand.
GATCCACGACCTGGTGCCCGCCGAGAGCGATCCGGGGCTCGCGGAGCTCGACGGCATGGTGATCGTGATGGAGTACGTGCGGGGTGAGTCGCTCGGTGAGCTCGTCCGCTCCCGCGGCACGTTCGACGACATCGCGGCGGCCCGCGTGTGGTCGACCATCGCCGGAGCGCTGGACGCGGCGCACAAGCGCGGGGTGCTGCACCGCGACGTCAAGCCGGGCAACATCGTCCTCGACGCCGACGGGCAGGCCCATCTGATCGACTTCGGGATCGCCCGCAAGACCGGTGACGCGACGCTGACCGCCACCGGGTTCGTGCTCGGCACACCGGACTTCCTGCCGCCGGAGGTGGCCGCCGGTGGCCGGGCCACCGCGGAGTCGGACGCCTGGCAGCTCGCGGCCACGGTCGGCTACGCGCTGTGTGGTCAGCCGCCGCGGGGCGACCACACCGACGCGGTGTCCGGGCTGCGGGCCGCGGCGCTGGGCGGCCCGCCGACGCACCTGCCGCGCCGATCGGCGCACCTGGCGCTGCTGCGCGCCGCGCTCGACGACGACCCGGCCCGGCGCCCGCCGTTGACGGCCGTGCACCGGGCGCTCGACGAGTGGTTGCGGTCGGTCGGGGCCCGCCCCGACGGCCCGGTGACGGTCGGCCGGTGACGGCACCGCACAGGCGGGGCCTCGGCGACGACCTCGCCACCACGGACCCGCTGCCGACGGTCGCGCACGGCCGGGGCGACGGCGGTCCCGCGGAGGTGGCACCGTCGAGCCCTCGGCACCGGGCGCAGCCGACGCCGGCCGAGGGTTCCCGCGCCGCGGTCCGGCGGCGGCTCGACGGGGTCGACGCAGCCCGCGCGCTCGCGTTGGCCGGGATGGCCTCGGTCCACATCCTGCCGGTGCGGACCGCCGCCGGTGCGGACACCGTCGCGGGTGCGATCGCGGGAGGCCGGGCGTCGGCGCTGTTCGCGGTGCTCGCGGGGGTCGGCGTCGCCCTCGCGTCCGGCGGACCGACGCCCGTCGGACGCGGGCGCCCCCACGCGGCCGCCGCCGCCGGGCTCCTGGTGCGCGGCCTGCTGGTGGCGCTGATCGGCCTGACGCTCGTGGCGCTGGACCCGCCCGTGGCGGTGATCCTCGCCTACTACGGCCTGCTGTTCTGGCTCGCGACACCGCTGCTGAGGCTGCGTGCGCCAGCGCTGGGCGCCCTGGCGGCCGTGTGGTGCGTGGCGGGACCGGTGGCGAGCCACCTGTTGCGCGCGGGCCGGGAGGCGGGCCCGGGCGACCAGCCGGGCGTCGCCGCCCTCGGCACACCGGGTGAGCTGCTGCGCGAGCTGACGCTGACCGGCTACTACCCGGTGCTGCCGTGGCTGACCTACCTGCTCGCCGGGATGGCGGTGGGTCGCCTGGACCTGCGCACGCCGCGGGTCGCGGCCGGGCTGGTCGGCGGTGGCGCCGGGCTGGCCGTCGCGGCGTGGGCGGGGTCGGCGCTGCTGCTGGGCACGGGCGGCGGTGCTGCGGCGCTCGGTCCGGACCTCACCCAGCGCCGCTACGGCACCGTCCCCACGGACAGCTGGTGGTGGCTCGCCGTGGAGGCCCCGCACACCGGCACGCCGTTCGACCTCGCGCACACCGTCGGCACCGCGCTCGCGGTGCTGGGCCTGATGCTCCTGCTGGCCCGCGCGGTCCCGCTGCTGGTGTGGCCGCTGGCGGCGGTCGGGGCGATGCCGCTGACCCTGTACACGCTGCACGTGACGGCGCTGTCCCTCGTCCCGGTGCAGCTGGTCCGGGCGGTCGGGGTGCCGGCGGGGACGCTGCTGGTGGTGCACCTGGTGGCCGCGCTGGTGATCGGTGTCGCGGTGCGCGCGGCCGGGCGACGCGGACCGCTGGAGGCCGGGGTGCGCGCCGTGTCGGGCCGGGTGCGGCGGGCGGTGGCCGGGGCCGGGTGACCCCGGCCCGGTCGCTCAGAGCAGGCCGAAGCCGATCGCGGCGGCGAGCCCGAGGCCGGCGATCCCGATCCCGATCCGCAGCGCCGTCGCCGGCAGTCGGCGGGCGATCGCGGGGCCCAGCACGGCGCCGACCAGCAGTCCGGCCGCCAGGGGGGCCACGGCGGCCCAGTCGACCGGTCCGACGGCGACGAACCCGATCGCGGCCGCGGCGTTCGCCAGGCCGAGGAGCACGTTCTTGAGCGCGTTGCCCTGCAGCAGCGACACGGGCAGGCCCACGAGCAGCAGCGCGAGCATCAGCACCCCGGCGGCGGCACCGAAGTAGCCGCCGTACACGGACACGGCGAACAGGCCGACCGTCGTCGTCAGATGGTCCCGCCGCGGGTCGGCGGTCCGGCGCTCCGCGGCGCGGCGGATCCGGGGCTGCAGGAGCAGCACCACCGACGCCGCGGCGATCAGCCACGGGACCACCGCTTCGAACACGCCCGGCGGGGCCAGCAGGAGCAGGGCTGCCCCGGTCGCGCCGCCGAGCAGCACGACCACGGCGAACCGGCGCACGGTGGGCCTCTGCCCGATGAGCTCGGTCCGGCTGCCCAGGGCCGCGCCGATCGAGGTGGCGGTGAGCGCCACGGTGTTGGTGACGTTGGCGGCCAGCGGGGGAAGGCCCGCGGCGAGCAGCGCCGGGTAGGAGAACAGCGACGCCAGCCCGGCGATGGTGCCCGACAGCCCGGCGGCGAACCCCGCGACGAGCAGCAGGAACGCGGTGACCGCCGTCACGGCGTGCGGCGCCGCGTGCTCATCGCGCGGCGCGGCGGGTGAGCACGACCGCGGCGCCGACCAGGGCCAGTCCGACGGCGAGGATCCCCACCAGGGGGCCGAGGCGGGCGTCGAACAGCTCCGCGACGGCAAGCGGCACCGACACGAACACCCCGCCGATCCCGACCGCGGCGACCCACGGGTTCCGGGTCCGCACCCCGGCGACCACCAGCGCGGCGGCGCCGAGCGAGCCGACGACCAGCCAGCCGGCGCGCCCGCTCTGGGCGAACAGGGGGCCGATGACGACGGCGAGGGCGCCGAGCACCCAGCCCGGAGCGGCGGGCGTCCAGATACCGGCCGGCCCGTCGTCCGGCTTGTGCTTCGCTCCGGGGAAGGCCGAGGCGGCCAGCCACGCCAGCCCGAAGCCCCACAGCAGCGGCCCGCCCCAGTCGAAGCTGCCGTCGCCGATCCGGTCGAGGGCGGTCAGCAGGGTCGCGGCGGCCGCGAGGAACGTGGCGATGTGCTGGAGCACCGCCGGGCGGAGCCACCACAGCACGGCGGCGACCACCAGGGCGGCGACCGCGGCGGCCAGGGCGGAGGTCCCCGGTTCGGCGAGGCCCAGGTCGTCGGCGGCGACCCCGGCGGTCGCGGCGACGGCGATCACGGCCGCGGCCCACAGGAATCCGCCGAGCCGCCCGGGGGCACCGTCGCGCCCGCCCAGGGCAGCCCCGGCGCCGAGACAGGCGACGGCGACGGCGCCCAGCAGCAGCACCCTCGGCCACGGCCCGAGCTCGTCCCACAGCTCGGCGCCGAGGAACAGGGCCGCGACGACGGCCAACGCGCCCCCGACGTAGCCGAGGACCTCGGCGATCACCGCCCCGCGCCGGGCTCCGGGGGCCGGCTGCGCGTCGAGGGCGAAGACGGCATCGGCCTGGTAGGTGCTGAGGATGCCGACGGCGACGGCCCGGTCGAGCAGGTCACGCAGCGGCTGTGCCGGCGTCGGCATGCGTCGTCCTTCCGCGTCGTCCCGCCACTCGGCCTGATCCGTGCGGAAGCCGGGCGAGGTTACCGCTCCGCCCGGCCGCGAGGTGCCCGTCCGCGATGCAGGAAAGCCACGTTCCTGCAACGTCATGGCATGAAAGTGGCTTTCCTGCAACGACTCACGGGGTGTCCAGCCGGAAGACCGCGCACCGTCCAGCCAGCGCGGCGAAGGTGTCGGGTTCCAGGTCGGGTACGACGCCGCCGTCCTTCATGATCTTCGCCCCCTGCGGGATGCGGGCCGGCCAGGCGCGCAGCACCGGTTCGGCGTCGGTGAGGGAGAGCTCGACGAGCCGCACCCGCTCGTTGCGTTTGCCGACCGTGAGGATGCCGACCCCGGCGGCGCGGGCGTTGGCGGCCCAGTCGGCGCCGGGCCAGCCGGCGAGCAGGTAGCGGTGCCCGTCGAGGTCCAGCACGGACACCGGGGTGTGGCGGAGCTTGCCGGTCTTGCGGCCGGGCAGGACGAGGACGGGCAGCTCGCGGGTCCAGCCGAGGCCGAGGCGCCGCGCGACGAGCAGCACGGCGTTCATCGGCTTGAGCCAGCGGGGCGGGGCGACCTTCTCGGGCATCGACATCCCTTCACAGGTGGCGGTGGCCCACCACGGTACTCAAACTTGAGCAGAACCGTCGGCCACGTCCGGCCGGCTTCCCGGCCATCCGGAGAGTGGGCCGTGTGGGGGCTCCGCCGACTTTGCCGCGCTGTTACCGTCCGGACATGCGCCCACCTGCGGCAATGCCTGGGGCCCGTGGGACGTGACCAGCCTCCGAAGGGCCCGGCTGCTCGTCGCCGGCGCGGCCGTGGCAGCCGCCGCGTCGTCCGTCTTCCTGGCCCTGCTCACGGCCGCGCTCCTTGCCGAGCGGGGCGAAGGCCTTGCGGTGGCGTACGGGTCGGCCGCGTTCGGCGCGGCCGGCCTCGCGGTCGGGCTCCTCGTGCTCGCCCGCGCGGGAGCCGTGGCACGGACCGACCCCGCGCGTGGCCGGGCGCTGTGCATCCGCTGCTGCGTCTGGGCGCTGTTCGCGGTGCTCGCGGTCTTCATCGTCGGCGGCGTCGCGGGCTACCTGACGCGCGCGGCTGCGCCGATATGGGGGAGCACAGTGGCCGGGGTCCTGCTGATCGCCCTCGTCGGTCTGGCGGCCCGGCAGCGTGTCGTGCTGCAGATCTACCGGTGAGCTGTTCCGGGTTACGCCGCTTGTCAGCCAGGGTTGAACGAGACGGCGCACATGCCGAACGGGCTGGGTAGCCGCGCGCGTCCGGCGCCGAATTCGGCGGCGTAGCACTCTCAGGGCGTCCCGCCGTCGGCCGGCGCCCCGGTGAACGCCGCGTCGACCTTCGTGTTCGCGGCGGCCAGCAGCCGGCGGAACTGCGCCGGGGTGTGCCCCGTCCGGCGCGCGCCGGCATCGACCGATCCGGTCACGCGGAAGGCGGTGAACACTCGCCGTTCCTCGGGGTCGAGTCCCACCCAGGTCTCGATCCGGGCGAGTGCGCGTTGCCGGTCCTTGCGGATGGCCGCGTGGCTGCGCCCGGCCAGGCCCGCGAACTCGCGCAACGACACCTCCAGCCCGGAGCACTCGCCCAGCACGACCTGCACCTGGTGGCGGTTGAGCCCGACCCGCTCCAGGAAGCCCGCGTCGACGCTGCTCGCCTCGGCAGGCTGCGTGCCGGAGGCGTGGGTGTCCGCCTCGGCGAGCAGCGCGTCGACCTCGTCGTTGTCGATCCGCTCCCCGCCGTCGTGCCGCCGCTGTCGCGCCAGCTCGCTCGCCGCCCACTCGATGCGCTGCGCCAGCCAGGTCCGCAGGCCGTCGTTGGTCAGGTCGGCGACGGTGCGCGACCGCAGCAGGCGCAGCCAGGTCACCTGCAGGATGTCTTCGGCTTCGAGCTTGTACCGGCGTGCGGCGCGCCGGCTCCGGTCGCGCATCCACTGCGCGGAGCCGGAGAGCAACGCCTTGACCGCCGCTCTGTGCTCCTCCGAGCCGGGCTCCACCACACCCTCATCTTTCCCGCCCGGCGCCCGTCCGGCACGTGATCGACAGGCGTTACGGCGCACCGCCGCGCGGATGTGACACGAGCGGGTGTCACAGTTCCCGGGCCGGCCGTCCTATCTCGGGGTAGAGCGGTCCGAGGGGGACCGCCCGACTCCCCACGGTGACGCCATGAACACTCTCTCCGCGAACTTCCCCGAGGTGGCGCTCCTGCTGGCACTCGTGCTCTCGGTGCTGTGCTGGCGGGTGATCTCCATGATTCTGACGGCGCTGGCGGTCGGTTTCGTCCTGCTCGTCATGGTGGGCATGGCCGGCTACGGCATGTTTCAGATGCTCATGCACTGACTGCGGCGCCGCCGACGACGACGTCGGCGACGCGGAGGTCGGCGTCCAGCACCACGAAGTCGGCCCGCCTCCCGGTCTCGAGGCTGCCGATGTCGGTGCGCCGCAGCACACGGGCCGGGATGGTCGCGGTCTGCCGGGCGGCATGCACCAGGGCCTCGGCGGTCGGCGGCGCCGAGACCTCGGCGTCTGATTCTCTTGGCGCCCACGCGTGCACCGCCCGCCGGAACAGCTGGTCCATCGTGGTGGTGCTGCCGGCGATCGTCGGGGTGCCGGCGATGCGCGCCACTCCGTCCACGACGTCGACGGCCATCTGGCCCAGCCGGTAGCGGCCGTCACCGAGCCCGGCGGCGGCCATGGCGTCGGTGACCAGTGCGACCCGGTCGGGGCCGGCGGTGCGGGTGACGTAGCGGTAGAGGGCGGGGTCGAGGTGGGTGCCGTCGGCGATGAGCTCGACGGTGACCCGCTCGTCGCCGAGCAGCGCGATGATCGGGCCGGGGTCGCGGTGGTGGATGGGCCGCATCGCGTTGAACAGGTGCGTGGCCACCCGGGCACCGGCGTCGACCGCCTGCTGCGCGACCGCGAACGAGCAGTCGGTGTGCCCGACCGCCGCGATCACGCCGGCGTCGGCGAGCCGACGGATCGCGGCCGGACCGCCCGCCAGCTCGGGCGCGATCGTGACCATGGCGATCGCCCCGTCCGCGACGGTCAGCAGCCGGTCGATCTCGCCGGGGTCGGGGTCCCGGAGCTCACGGGGGTCGTGGGCCCCGCAGCGGTGCGGGCTGATCCAGGGGCCTTCCAGGTGGATGCCGGCCACCACGCCGTCGCGGTACAGGTCGGCGAGCATCGACACCGAGGCCAGCAGCTCGTCGGCGCCTGCGGTGACCAGGCTCGCCATCGTGGTGGTGGTGCCGTGCCGCCGGTTCGCCTGGACGGCCTGCAGCACCGACGCAGGGTCCCCGGAGGTGAACGAGCCTCCGCCCCCGCCGTGGACGTGGATGTCGACGAAGCCCGGCACCAGCGTCGCGTCGCCGTAGTCGTGGTCCGGCCGCTCGGGACGACCGGCCCCCACCCCGGTGATCAGCCCGTGCTCGACGCTGATCCATCCGGGTGCGTGCACGACGGCGTCGGCGACCACCCGGGCCGCCGTGACGACGGTCATCCGCGGGGTGTCTCGAACCGCTGCCAGGCGGGGCGGTTGGCGAAGGTGTAGCGGTAGTAGTCGGCCAGGGTGAGCCGGCTCGCCGCCGCCTCGTCGACGATCACGTTGGCGTCGCGGTGGAGCTGCAACGCCGATCCCGGGCACATGCTGCTGACCGGCCCCTCGACCATCTTCGCCACGGCGTCGGCCTTGGTCTCTCCCTGGGCGACGAGGACCAGCGTCGTCGCGTCCAGGATCGTGCCGAGGCCCTGGGTCAGGCAGTGGGTCGGGACCTGCTCGGGCGAGTCGAAGAACCGCGCGTTGTCCGCGCGGGTCTGCGGGGCGAGCGTCTTGATCCGGGTCCGCGACGCGAACGAGGACGTCGGCTCGTTGAACCCGATGTGCCCGTTGGCCCCGATGCCCAGGATCTGCAGGGCCACCGGCCCGGTCTCGGCGATCTGTGCCTCGTAGGCCTCGCAGGCCGCCGCCACGTCGGCGGCGGAGCCGTCCGGGACGTGGACATTCGACGGATCCATGCCGAGCGGCTCGACCACGTCCCGCATGAGCACTGACCGGTAGCTCTCCGGGTGCTCCGGCGGCAGCCCGACGTACTCGTCGAGCGCGAAGGCCCGCACCTGCGAGCAGTCGAGCCCTTCCTCGGCAACCTGGCGGGCCAGCTCCGCGTAGATGGCCAGCGGGGACGACCCGGTAGCCAGGCCGAGGACGGTGTCGGGCCGGCCGCGGACCAGATGGCCGATCTTGGCGGCGGCCAGGCGGCCGACCTCGGCCGGCGTCGGGACGATGACGACCTGCATGTGCCTCCCTCGGGGACGCTCGCAGACCTTAGAGGACGTCGGTGATCTGGTTCTTGAGCGCCTCGGCCTGGGTGCCGAAGACCGCCTGGACGTTGTTGCCGACCTCGATCACGCCGGCGGCGCCGAGCGCCTTGAGGCGGCCCCGGTCGACCTTGTCCTTGTCGGCGACCTCCATCCGGAGCCGGGTGATGCAGGCGTCGACGTTGACCAGGTTCTCCCGCCCCCCGAACGCGGCGATGAGCTGCTCCGCCTTGCTCTCGGGCTTGCTCTCGGCCGCCACCGAGGTCGGCGCCGAGGCCGGCGCCGGTGTCGTCAGCACCGCGCCCGCTCCGCCGGTCCCGCCGGCCGCGAGCATCGGCGCGGCGGCGTCGTCGGTCAGGTTCGCCTGCTGCTCCGCCTCGAACTCCGCCTCGTCCTCCCGGCCCGGGGTCCGCATGTTCCACTTCTTGATCGCGAACCGGAACAGCAAGTAGTAGACGACGAAGAACACCACGCCCATCACGAGCAGCAGCGGGATGTTGCGGGCCGCGGGCGCCGTGCTGTACAGCAGCAGGTCGATCAGACCGGCGGAGAACGAGAACCCGAGGTGGATGTCGAGCAGGTAGGCCACCGCCAGCGACAGCCCGGTCAGCACCGCGTGGATGACGTACAGCGGGAACGCGACGAACATGAAGGCGAACTCGAGCGGCTCGGTCACCCCGGTGAGGAACGCCGTCAGTCCGGCGGCCGAGAGGATGCCCAGCGCGAGTTTGCGCTGCCCGGGCCGGGCGGCGTGGATCATGGCGAGCGCCGCGGCCGGCAGCCCGAACATGAGGATCGGGTAGAAGCCCGAGGTCAGGATGCCGGCTGTCGGGTCGCCGGCGGCGAACCGGGTGAGCTCGCCCGTGACGACCGAGCCGTCCGGCTTCTGGTAGCTGCCGTAGAGGAACCAGACGTAGGAGTTCAGGATGTGGTGCAGCCCGATCGGGATCAGCATCCGGTTGCCGAAGCCGTAGATGAAGGCGCCCAGCGCGCCTGCGCCCCCGATGAACTGTCCGAGTCCGGTCAGGCCCGCGTCGAACAGCGGGTAGAAGTAGCTGAGCAGGAAGCCGATCACCAGCGACGCGAGCGAGACCACGATGGGCACGAACCGGCGTCCGCCGAAGAACCCGAGGTAGGACGGCAGCGCGATGGTGTGGTAGCGGTCGAACAGCGCCGCGGTGACCAACCCGATGACGATGCCGGCGAACACGCTGTAGTTGATCTGCGCCTGTTCGCCGTTCTGGTTCACCTGCCCGGCGAGCACGATCGGCGACATCGCCTTGAACACGGCGGCCACGACGACGTAGCCGACCACCGCGGACAGCGCGGTCGACCCGTCGGCCTTCTTGGCGAACCCGATGGCCACGCCGACGGCGAACAGCAGCGGCAGGTTGTCGAACACGGCGCCGCCCGCGGCGCTCATCGCGTCGAAGAACGGCCCGATGACCGGCGCCGTGATCCCGCCGAGCAGATCGTCCTGGCCCAACCGGAGCAGGATGCCGGCGGCGGGAAGCACGGCGATGGGCAGCATGAGGCTCTTGCCGAGCCGCTGCAGCTGGGCGAACCCGGGGATCCGCAGCCCTGGCTTGCGTGACTCCGTCGTGCTGGTCATGGCACCTGCCTCTGAATCAGCCGTTGACGGTGAACAACGTGTCCGTCGGGGTCAGGTCGGCACCCGACCCCACCGCGCCGCTCAGCACGAGATCGGCGGCCTGCTTGTCCAGGGCGATGACCGGGACGATGGGGTTGCGCCCGGCGGCTTCGATCGCCGGCACGTCGTAGATGGTGACGGGCTGGCCGACCGTGAGCTCGTCGCCCTCGGTGACGAGGGTGGTGAACCCCTCGCCCTTGAGCTGCACCGTGTCGATGCCGAGGTGGACGAGCACGGCGACGCCTTCGGCGGTGAGGACGACGAAGGCGTGCGGGTAGAGCTTGAACAGCTTCCCGCTGACCGGCGCCACGACGTCCACCACCTCGCGGACCGGATCGACGGCGGCCCCGGGCCCGGTCATGAGCTGGGCGAACACGGGGTCGGGCACCTGTTCCATCGGAACCGCTCGACCTTTGACCGGGGCGAGAACGGGCGTCGCGCTCATACGGTGCTCCTCGGTCTTCTGATCGAACGTGTCGTACACCGATGATTCCGGACGCGTCAATATCACGATGCTGTGCGGGACGACGAGAGGGGACAGGATGCAGGCGGTGTTGCTCGACATGGACGGCACGCTGATCAGGAGTGAGCACGTCCATCGGGCCATCTGGCAGCGGTTCTTCACGGCGTGGCAGGTCGAGATGGACGACGAGCGCTACGCGGACGCCGTGATGGGCCGCCGAGCCCGGGACGTCCTCGCCCACCTCCCGGGGCCCTGGACGCCCGACGACCTCCCGGGAGCGCTCGCGTCGCTGGACGCCGACGTCGACGCCGCGGCCCGCGAGGTGACGGTGGTCGACGGGGCGGTCGCCCTGATCCGGGAGCTGGCTGCGCGCGGTCACCGGCTCGCGGTGGTCACCAGCGGGGGCCGGAGCTGGGCGGAGCGGGTGCTCGACGACGTCCTCGACGTCCGGGACGCGCTGGAGGTCGTCGTGACGGCCGAGGAGGTCGAGGTCGGCAAGCCGTCGCCGGAGGGCTATCTGACGGCGTGCCGCCGGCTCGGGGTCGCTCCGGCCGGTTGTGCGGCCGTCGAGGACGCGCCGTCGGGCGTGCGGGCGCTCGTCGCCGCCGGCGTGGGACGGATCGTCGGGGTCTCCACGACGTCGTTGGCGACGGCGCTGCGGGCCGCCGGGGCCATGGAGGTCGTCCCGGACCTGCGCCCGGCGCTGGCGCTGCCGGCGCTGGGCCTGAGCTGAAACCGGTCGGCCTCACGTAGGTTGGCGCACATGCACACCTGGGCCCCGGTCGACCTTCCCCGGCTCGAGGGCAGCGGGCCGCCGCTGCGCCTGCACGACACGTCCACCGGCGAGGTCCAAGCCACCGATCCCGGGCCCACCGCTCTGATGTACGTCTGCGGGATCACCCCCTACGACGCCACCCACCTCGGCCACGCGGCGACCTACCTGGCCTTCGACCTGGTCAACCGGTACTGGCGCGACCTCGGCCACGATGTCCACTACGTCCAGAACATCACCGACATCGACGACCCGCTGCTGGAGCGCGCCGCCCGCGACCACGACGACTGGGTGGTCCTCGGCATGCGCGAGACCGCGCTGTTCCGCGAAGACATGGAGGCGCTGCGGGTGGTGCCGCCGCGGCACTACATCGGCGCGGTCGAGGCCATGGGGGAGATCGCCGAGCTGGTCGGCAAGCTGCTGGCCGAGGGCGCGGCCTACCGCGTCGACGACCCGCAGTACCCGGACGTGTACTTCGACAGCGCGTCGACCGGAAACTTCGGCTACGAGAGCCGCTACGACGAGGAGACGATGGTCCGGCTGTCGCGCGAGCGCGGCGGCGACCCGGACCGTCCGGGCAAGCGCCACCAGACGGACGCGCTCCTGTGGCGGACGGCCCGGGAGGGCGAGCCGTCGTGGGAGAGCGACCTCGGGCCGGGGCGCCCAGGCTGGCACGTCGAGTGCGCGGCGATCGCCCTGAACCGGCTGGGCCCGCAGATCGACCTCAACGGCGGCGGCTCGGACCTGATCTTTCCGCACCACGAGTGCGGCGCGGCGCACGCCGAGGCGCACACCGGCGTCCATCCGTTCGCGAAGCACTACGTGCACTCCGGCATGATCGGGCTCGACGGCGAGAAGATGAGCAAGAGCCGCGGGAACCTGGTGTTCGTCTCGAAGCTGCGCGCCCAGGGCGTCGACCCGAACGCGGTCCGGCTGGCCCTGTTCGCCGGGCACTATCGCAGCGACCGGCCGTGGACCGCCGACCTGCTCACCGCGGCGGAGCAGCGGATCGCCACGTGGCGCACCGCCGTCGCGCGCGACGCCGGCCCGGACGGGGCCGAGCTCGTCGCCCGCCTGCGCGAGCGCCTCGCCGACGACCTCGACACCGCGGGCGCGCTGGCGGCCGTCGACGCGTGGGCGGCGGGGGAGGGAACCGACGCGGCCGCGCCGGGGCTGGTCCGCGACGCGGTCGACGCGCTGCTCGGGGTCGCGCTGTAGGGCTCACACACAGGAAGCCGGGCCCGTACCACGGTCGTGACCTGTGGGCGAGCCCGGGTTCCTGGGTGTCGGCGGGCGCTGTGGCTCAGTCGGGCGGCTCGACGGACACGGGGTCGTCGTCGGTGACGTCCTCGTTCTCGGGCTCCTCGCGGCGGTCGATCTGCTCGCCCGTGGGCACCGGGTCGCCGACGATCTCGTCGACGTCGGGGGTGCCGGGCGGGCGCGGGGGATCGGTGGTGAGCTTGTCGTGGGATTCATTCATGCCGCCGACTACCCCGTCGCGGTCGTGCGGCCACACCGGGATCAGCCCCCGCCCTGCCCGCGGCGGCGCAGGTACCGCTCGAAGTCGGCCGCGATCTCGTCGCCGCTGGCTTTCGACAGGTCGTCGTCGTCGTCGGCCGCCTCGGCCTGCTCCTCGAGCTGGCGGACGTACTCGCGCACCTCGTCGTCGGCCTCCGCCATCTCGCTGACGGTGCGCTCCCACTCCTCGGCCTGCTCGGGCAGCGCCCCCAGCGGCACCTCCACGTCGAGGACCTCCTCGATGCGGTGCAGCAGAGCGACAGCGGCCTTCGGCACGCGGGCCTGCGAGACGTAGTGCGGCACGGACGCCCAGAACGAGATCGCCGGGATGCCGGCCTCGACGCAGGCGTTCTGGAAGACGCCGACGATCCCTGTGGGGCCCTGGTAGCTGGTGGGCTCGACACGCATCTCCGACGCCGAGACCGCGTCGTACGAGGTACCGCTGACGGGGGTGGGGCGGGTGTGCGGGGTGTCGGTCAGCAGAGCGCCCAGTGTGATGACCTTCGTCACGCCCAGCCGCTCGATGTGGCCGAGCAGCTCCGCGCAGAACGAGCGCCATCGCATGTTCGGCTCGATGCCGTTGACGAGCACCACGTGCCGCTCGGTGCCGGGGATCTGCGCGACCGACAGCCGGGTGGTCTGCCACTCGATGCGCCGGGTGATGCCGTCGGCCAGCTTCACGTGCGGCCGCGTGACCTGGAAGTCGTAGTAGTCCTCGGGGTCGATCGAGGCGAGCGGGGTGGCGTCCCAGGTGAGTTCGAGGTGCTCGAGCGCGGTGCTCGCGGCCTCCCCCGCGTCGTTCCAACCCTCGAACGCGGCGATCATCACCGGGTCGACGAGCGTGGGTACGGTGTCGTCGGGACCGGTGCTCGGCTCGCGTTCGGTCATCGGACCAGCCTACGGCGCCAGGCGTCCGGCGGAGGGACGGAGGTCCCGCCGGTAACCTTTCAGGGTGTCAGGCGAATCTCCCGACGTGCAGAAGCTGCAGTCCGACTCCCGCTTCCTCGACGTCCTCCACGAGCGTGTCATCGTCGCCGACGGTGCGATGGGCACCATGTTGCAGGACGCCGGCGACCGCGGCGACCTGGTGTTCGACGACTTCGCCGGCCTCGAGGGCTGCAACGAGATCCTCAACGCCACGCGCCCGGACGTCGTCGCGGCCATCCACCGCGCCTACTTCGCGGCCGGCACGGACGCCGTGGAGACCAACACCTTCGGCGCGAACCTGCCCAACCTCGCCGACTACGGCATCGCGGACCGGATCCGCGAGCTGGCCGAGAAGGGCGCGCGGATCGCCCGTGAGGTCGCCGACGACATGGCCGAGGCGGACCGGCCGCGGTTCGTCCTCGGCTCCGTCGGACCGGGCACGAAGCTGCCCACGCTGGGCCACGAGTCCTACGTCCGGCTGCGCGACGCGTACACCGAGTGCGGCCGCGGGCTGATCGCCGGCGGCAGCGACGCGCTGGTCGTCGAGACGTGCCAGGACCTGCTGCAGGCCAAGGCCGCCGTGCTCGGGCTCCAGGAGGCGATGCGCGCCGAGGGCCGGCACGTCCCGATCGTCGCCCACGTGACCGTCGAGACCACCGGCACGATGCTGCTCGGCAGCGAGATCGGGGCGGCGCTGACGGCGCTCGAGCCGCTGGGCGTCGACCTCATCGGGCTCAACTGCGCCACGGGCCCGGCGGAGATGAGCGAGCACCTGCGCACGCTCGCCAAGCACGCGCGGATCCCGCTGTCGGTGATGCCGAACGCCGGGCTGCCGGTGCTGGGCAAGCGCGGCGCGGAGTACCCGCTCACGCCGGACGAGCTGGCCGAGGCGCTCTCCGGGTTCGTCCGTGACTACGGGCTGCGGCTGGTCGGCGGCTGCTGCGGGACGACCCCGGCGCACGTCCGGGCCGTCGCCGACGCCATCCCGTCGGTCACCCCCGCACGGCGCCACCCGCGTCCGGAGCCGGGCGTCAGCTCGCTCTACGCCCCGGTGCCGTTCCGCCAGGACACCTCGGTGCTCATGGTGGGCGAGCGCACCAACGCCAACGGCAGCAAGGCCTTCCGCGAGGCGATGCTCGCGCAGCGCTGGGACGACTGCGTCGCGATGGCCCGCGACCAGACCCGCGACGGTGCGCACCTGATCGACCTCAACGTCGACTACGTGGGCCGCGACGGCGCCGCGGACATGGCGGAGCTGGCCGGCAGGCTGGCCACCGCGTCCACGCTGCCGATCATGCTCGACTCGACGGAGCCGGAGGTGCTGCGCGCCGGGCTGGAGCGCCTGGGCGGCCGGTCGATCGTCAACTCGGTGAACTACGAAGACGGCGACGGCCCCGAGTCGCGTTTCCAGCGGACGATGGCGCTGGTCCGCGAACACGGTGCGGCGGTCGTCGCGCTGTGCATCGACGAGGAGGGCCAGGCCCGCACCGCCGAGTGGAAGGTCCGGATCGCGGACCGGCTGATCCGCGACCTGACCACGAACCACGGCATGCACGTCGAGGACATCGTCGTCGACACCCTCACCTTCCCGATCACCACCGGGCAGGAGGAGGTCCGCCGCGACGCGCTGGAGACGATCGAGGCGATCCGCGAGCTCAAGCGCCGGCACTCGGGCGTGCAGACCACGCTGGGCATCTCGAACGTGTCGTTCGGGCTCAACGCCGCCGCCCGGCAGGTGCTGAACTCGGTGTTCCTGCACGAGTGCGTCAACGCCGGGCTGGACACCGCGATCGTGTCGGCGGCGAAGATCCTCCCTATGGCCAAGATCGACGACGAGCAGCGCTCGGTCGCGCTGGACCTCGTCTACGACCGCCGCCGTGCCGAATCTCCTACTGGCCCAGCCTACGACCCGCTCAACCGGTTCATGGAGTTGTTCGAGGGCGTCACCGCCGCGGCGGCGAAGGCCGGACGCGCCGAGGAGCTGGCCGCGCTGCCGCTGTTCGAGCGCCTGCAGCGGCGGATCGTCGACGGGGAGAAGAACGGGCTCGAGCAGGACCTGGACGCCGCGCTGGAGCAGCGGCCCGCCCTGGAGATCATCAATGACACGCTGCTGTCCGGCATGAAGACCGTCGGGGAGCTGTTCGGGTCGGGCCAGATGCAGCTGCCGTTCGTGCTGCAGTCCGCGGAGGTCATGAAGACCGCCGTGGCGCACCTCGAGCCGCACATGGAGAAGACCGACACCGAGGGCAAGGGCACGATCGTGCTGGCCACGGTCAAGGGCGACGTGCACGACATCGGCAAGAACCTCGTCGACATCATCCTGAGCAACAACGGCTACACGGTGGTCAACCTCGGCATCAAGCAGCCGATCTCGACCATCCTGAGCGCCGTCGAGGACCACCGCGCCGACGCCGTGGGCATGTCGGGCCTGTTGGTGAAGTCGACGGTGGTGATGAAGGAGAACCTGCAGGAGATGAACTCCCGCGGGATCGCCGCGAGGGTCCCGGTGCTCCTCGGCGGCGCGGCGCTGACCCGCTCGTACGTCGAGAACGACCTGTCCGACGTCTACGAGGGCCGCGTCGACTACGCCCGCGACGCCTTCGAGGGCCTGCGGCTGATGGACGCCACCATGGCGCGCGCCCGGGGCGCCGCTCCCGCGATCGACCCCGACGAGGAGGCCAAGCGGGCCCAGCGCAAGGCCCGGCACGACCGCTCGCAGCGGGTCGCGGCGAAGCGGCGGGCCGCCGAGGCCGAGACGGCCGGGCCCGTCCCGGACCGCTCGGAGGTCGCCCTGGACAACCCGATCCCGACCCCACCGTTCTGGGGCACCCGAGTGGTCAAGGGTCTCGCGGTGGCCGAGTACGCCGGGCTGGTCGACGAGCGGGCGCTGTTCCTCGGCCAGTGGGGGCTGCGCGGGGCCCGCGCCGGACAGGGGCCCTCCTACGAGGAGCTGGTGGAGACCGAGGGCCGGCCGCGGCTGCGGTACTGGCTGGACCGGCTGGCCACCGAGGGCGTGCTGTCGTCGGCCGCCCTCGTCTACGGCTACTTCCCGGCGGTCGCCGAGGGCGACTCGCTGGTGGTGCTCGACGAGGCGCGGCCGGACGCGGGGGAGCGGACGCGCTTCACCTTCCCGCGTCAGCGCCGCGACCGGCACCTGTGCCTGGCCGACTTCTGGCGCCCGCGGGAGCTGGCCGTCGCGCACGGCGAGGTCGACGTGCTGCCCCTGCACCTGGTGACCATGGGCCAGCCGATCGCGGACTACGCGAACGAGCTGTTCGCCAAGGACGCCTACCGCGACTACCTCGAGGTGCACGGCCTGGGTGTGCAGCTCACCGAGGCGCTGGCCGAGTACTGGCACCGGCGCATCCGCGAGGAGCTGACGTTCACGACCGGCTCCGTGGTCGCCGCCGAAGACCCCGCGGACGTCGAGGAGTACTTCAAGCTCGGCTACCGCGGCGCCCGCTACTCGCTCGGCTACGGTGCCTGCCCGAACCTCGACGACCGGACCAAGTTCGTCGACCTGCTGCAGCCCGGACGTATCGGCGTCGAGCTGTCCGAGGAGCTGCAGCTGCACCCCGAGCAGTCGACGGACGCGCTCGTGGCCCACCACCCGGAGGCCAAGTACTTCAATGCCGGCTGATTGCTCGCGCCCCTCGTGTCAGGAAGGCCACCTTCATGGCACCAGGCGTCCTGAAGGTGGCCTTCCTGACGTCCCGGCGGTCCTTCCCGCCGCCGTCCTGTGGGACATGGACGGCACGCTGATCGACTCCGAACGCCTGTGGGACGTCTCGCTGCGGGCGACGGCCCGCGAGCTCGGCGGCGAGCTGAGCGCCCGGGCGATCGCCTCGCTCGTCGGTGTCGACATCGACACGAGCATCGTCGTGTTGCTCGGCGACCTCGGCCTGCCCGCCACCCCCGACCGGATCGCGTGGACCTACGAACGCCTCGTCGAACTGACCGAGGAGCTGTTCCTCGCCGGCGACGTGGAGTGGCGCCCGGGTGCGCGGGCTGCGCTGCAGACCGTGCGCGACGCCGGGATCCCGACGGCGCTCGTGACGAACAGCCTGCGCCGCATCACCGAGCTCGCGCTCGAGGGCATCGGCCGCGAGTTCTTCGACGTCACCGTGTGCGGCGACGAGGTCGAGGCCGGCAAGCCCGCGCCCGATCCCTACCTGCGGGCCGCGGAGCTGCTCGACGTCCGGGCCGCGGCGTGCGTGGCCGTGGAGGACTCGCCGAACGGCGCGCTCGCCGCCGAACGGGCCGGCGCCGCGGTCCTCGTCGTGCCGTGCGACGTACCGGTGCCCGCCGGGCCGCGGCGCACGTTCCGGAACGATCTCGTCGGACTCACCGCGCGGGAACTCGGCGCGGTGTGGCGCACGGCGTCGGAGCGGGTCGCCTGATCGGGTGTCGCCGAGCCGGACCAGGAGACCGCTCGCCGTGGTCGAACGGTCGGCCGGAGGCGCCCGGCGGCGTATCGGCGCGTGTCGGTCCATCCGGCGCACACGACGGCCCGGCGGCCTCAGCGGACGCACCCCGACGGCAGGGTGACGCGCGCCACGACGGACACTGTGAGCTACAGGTGGAAACCTTAAGAAAACGACCGACCCCGGGATGTGTGACCGTGAAGACGTTCGACGAGCTGTTCGCCGAGCTGACCGAGAAGGCGGCCACCCGGCCCGCAGGATCCGGAACGGTGGCCGCGCTCGACGCCGGGGTCCACGCACAGGGCAAGAAGCTCCTCGAGGAGGCCGGCGAGGTCTGGATGGCCGCCGAGCACGAGCCGGACGACGCCCTCGCCGAGGAGATCTCGCAGCTGCTCTACCGCGCCCAGGTCATCATGATCGGGCGTGGTCTGCACCTGGCCGACGTCTACAAGTACCTCTGACAACTCCCTCCGATCCGGGCACCGTCGCTCGATCCGCTGGACCGCAACACAGGAGAACCGATGCTCCGCGTCGCACTTCCCAACAAGGGAACCCTCGCCGAACCCGCCGCGACGATGATGCGTGAGGCCGGCTACCGGCAACGCTCCGACTCGCGTGACCTGAGCATCGCGGACGAGGAGAACGACATCGAGTTCTTCTACCTGCGGCCCAAGGACATCTCGACCTACGTCGGCTCCGGCGACCTGCACCTCGGGGTGACCGGCGCGGACCTCAAGGAGGAATCGGGCAGCCAGGTGCAGAGCCTCCTGGAGCTCGGCTTCGGGGCCTCCAAGTTCCGCTACGCGGCGCTGGACGAGGGGCAGATCAAGGCGATCGAAGACCTCGAGGGCAAGCGGATCGCGACGTCGTACCCGCGCCTGGTGCGGGCGCACCTGGCCCGGTCCCGGATTCGGGCCGAGATCGTGAAGCTCGACGGTGCGGTGGAGATCTCGGTGCACCTGGGCCTGGCCGACGCTGTCGCGGACGTCGTGTCGTCCGGCCGCACGCTGCGCCAGCACGGGCTCGTGGTGATCGGCGAGGCGATCGCCGAGAGCCAGGCCACGCTGATCGAGCGCGAACCGCGCCCGGACCGGGAGCAGAGCGCCGAGGTCGGCGCGATGAAGCGGGTGTTCACCGAGCGGCTGCGCGGCGTGGTGCTGGCCCGTCAGTACCTGATGATGGAGTACGACTGCCCGAAGTCGGTCAAGGACGCGGCCGTGAAGATCACCCCCGGTCTCCAGGCGCCGACGATCTCGCCGCTGGACGACGACGCCTGGGTGGCCGTGCGGTCGATGGTCAAGCGGAACAAGGCGAACAAGGTGATGGACCAGCTCGCCGCCCTGGGCGCCAAGGCGATCCTCACCACGGACATCCGCTCGTGCCGCGCACTCAAGACGAACGGCAACGGCCAGGCCTGACCGTCACTCGGGCCCGGGCGACGACGCGCCGGCGGGCCAGCCCGGGTAAGGCGGGGGAGTGCCGTCCCACGCCGGGCACAGCTGCTTGTAACCGCACCACGCACACGACCGCCCCGGGTTCGGCCGGAAGTCGCCGGTCGCTCCCGCGGTGAGGATCGCGGCCCAGATCGCGTCCAGAGTGCGGGCGAACCGGCGCAGCTCGCCCTCGTCCGGGGTGTAGCGCAGCTCCTCGGGGCCGGTCAGGTACATCAGCCGCAGCTCGGTGGGCATCACCCCGCGCAGACACAGCAGCGCGAGCGCGTAGAACTTCATCTGGAACAGCGCCCGCGCCTCGGCGACCGGGCGGGGTGCGCTGCCGGTCTTGTAGTCGATCACCCGCAGCGCGGTGCCGTCCGCGCCCGTGCCGTCGACCCGATCGATGTAGCCGCGCAGCAGCAACCCCGACTCGAGCTCGACCTCGACGTGCAGCTCCCGGGCCTCCGGTTCGAGCAGGCGCGGGTCTTCGAGCGCGAAGTACGCGTCGATCATCGGGGTGGCGCCCGCGAGCCAGCCGTCGACGTCGACGGCTGCGGTCGCCTCGTCGCCCGACAGCGCGCCCGGCAGCCGGGGGTCGTCGGTGCACAGCTGCTGCCACGCCGGGGCCACAAGCGCCTGCGCCGCCTCCGGAGTGCGCTCCTGCGCGGGCAGCAGGAAGAGCCGCTCCAGCACCGCGTGCACCAGGGTTCCGCGGGCCTGCGCGGGAGTGGGCACCTCGGGCAGCCGGTCGATCGCGCGGAACCGGTAGAGCAGCGGGCACTGCTTGAAGTCGTTCGCCCGCGACGGCGAGAGCGCAGGGCGCCGGGGGGCCTCCGGCTCCCCGGCCGCCGGGACCGGGACGTCAGGCGCTCCAAGCCCGGGGATGCACTCCGTCTGCGCCACGGTGATCACGGTAGGCCAGGGGTACGACAGTTTCCGTGACGGTCCGCCCCGTCCCCGACTCCGCGCGCCGTTCCGGGCCGCGCAACGGCTGTAACAGGCGCGGACGCCCGCGAGCCGCGCGACGTGGTTCGGCTGACGCGGCGCTACGGTGACCGCGATGAACCGCCTCCGCCCGGCCGGCAGCGTCGCCCGCACCGGTGTCGCCGCCGCTCTCGCGGCCGCCGGCCTCGCGTTGAGCGGTTGCGGGCCGACGACGACGCCGCCCGCACCCGCGCCGAGCCTCGCGGCCACCCCGAGCGCCGCCGCGGCGACGCCCTCCTCATCGGTGGCCCCGTCGACCCCGGTCTCGCGGGCGCCCGTCGCGCCGGTCACCGCGCCGGCCCCCGGCAACGGGAGCACGGCGGATCGCGCCGCCGCCGAGACCGTGTTCCGCACCTACCTGCGCGCCGTCGCGGACGGCGACTTCGCCACGGCCTGCACGCTCAACGCCCCCGAGACCAACCAGCGCCTCCTCGACGAGCTCGCCCGCCGGGGCACCCCGGCGACCTCCTGCGAAGACGCGATCGCGGCCCTCTACGCCGGGTCCGGAGTCGCCCAGGGCGCGGCGTCGATCGCCGACACCCTGTCGGTCGAGCGGGTCGACGTCGACGGCGACGCCGCGACGGTCGCGTGGTCGGTGGAGGTGGCGGGCAAGCGACCGGTGGTCACCAACGCCCTGCGCCGCATCGACGGGCAGTGGCGCCTGCTGCCCACCCCCGATCCCGCAGGCTGATCCGGGGACCGGTGCGGGGGCGCCGGTCCGCGTCCGGCTAGCGTTGCCCGCGTGTCCGAACTGCTCGACCTGCCGCTCGGCGGCCCGGCCCCCGAGGCGACGACCGGTGCGCCGGCGGACGAGGCTGAGGCGGGCCCGGACCTGCCCGCCCGCGGCGGCCCCTTCCGCGCCGGCGACCGCGTGCAGCTCACCGACCCCAAAGGCCGCCACTACACCCTGACCCTCCAGGCAGGCGGGCAGTACCACACCCATCGCGGCGGGCTGGCCCACGACGACCTCATCGGCAAGCCCGAGGGCAGCCTCGTGGTGTCCCCGGTCGGCACCCCCTACCTCGCGCTGCGCCCGCTGCTGGCCGACTACGTGCTGTCGATGCCGCGCGGGGCCCAGGTCATCTACCCGAAGGACGCCGCCCAGATCCTCATGTGGGGCGACGTGTTCCCCGGCGCCCGCGTGCTCGAGGCCGGGGCCGGGTCCGGGGCGCTGACCTGCTCGTTGCTGCAGGCTGTCGGGCCATCCGGATCGGTGATCTCCTACGAGATCCGCGACGACCACCTGCAGCACGCTCGGCGCAACGTCGAGACGTTCTACGGCGAGATTCCCCCGAACTGGGTCCTCCGCCCGGGTGATCTCAACATCCACGACGGCGCCGCCGAGCCCGTCGACAGGGTGGTGCTGGACATGCTCGCGCCGTGGGAGTGCCTCGACACGGTGCGGGCGACGCTCGTGCCCGGCGGCGTC
The DNA here is from genome assembly GCF_031845345.1 of Pseudonocardia charpentierae. Classification (NCBI taxonomy): domain Bacteria; kingdom Bacillati; phylum Actinomycetota; class Actinomycetes; order Pseudonocardiales; family Pseudonocardiaceae; genus Pseudonocardia; species Pseudonocardia charpentierae. The sequence continues at coordinate 35,897 of NZ_JAVREJ010000012.1, forward strand.
CTGGTCGGTTACGTAGCGACCACCACCCAGCTCTCCCGGCTGACCGAGGCGCTGCGCGAGCAGCAGTGCTGGACCGAGCCCCAGGCCTGGGAGTCGCTGGTCCGGCCCTGGCACGTGGTGGGGCTGGCGGTCCGGCCCGAGCACCGCATGATCGGTCACACAGCGTTCCTGGTCACGGCCCGTAGGCTCGCCGACGGGGTCGTCCCACCCCGTCAACAGCGCCGACCGACCGGGCGCTGACGCCGTTCGGAGCAGTGCGCCGACCGGTGATCGTCACACGGACAAGTCGACGACGCCGCGTCAAGGTGCCGTCCGGCTGAGTGATGGATCACCGGTTCGCCGCAGGGTGAGAAGCCTCTTTCGCAGGTACCGTATGGAAACGGAACACGGAGGGAGGATGCCGTGAACCACTACGATGGTCCCGGCAGACATGGCCCGGGCGACTCGCACGGTCATGACGAGCTCAGTCCCGCTGAAGCCGCCGCCCAGATCCGCTTCCTCGAAGAAGAGGTCGCGCTCCTACGGCGCAAGATCACCGAATCCCCGCGGCACGTCCGCATCCTCGAGCAGCGGCTCGCCGAGTCGGCAGGGCGCCTCGCCCAGTTGTCGGCCCGCAACGAGAAGCTCACCGAGACCCTCAAGGAAGCCCGGGCGCAGCTCATCGCGCTCCGCGAAGAGGTCGACCGCCTGGCACAGCCGCCCAGCGGGTACGGCGTCTTCCTGACCCGGTTCCCCGACGAGACCGTCGACGTGTTCACCTCCGGCCGCCGTATGCGGGTCGCGGTGTCCCCGGCGGTCGAGAGCGAGGGCCTGCAGTCCGGCCAGACCGTCCGCCTCAACGAGGCGCTGACCGTCGTCGAAGCCGGCGACTTCGAGCGCATCGGCGAGGTCTGCGGCCTGCGCGAGGTGCTCTCCGACCCGACCACGGACGGCCTGGCCGGCCGTGCGCTCGTGGTCGGGCACGCCGACGAGGAGCGGGTCGTGTGGCTCGCCTCGCCGCTGACCCTCCCGAACGACCACCCCGACTTCGTCCCGCTCAAGCCGGGCGACTCGCTGCTGGTCGACACGAAGGCCGGCTACGCCTACGAGCGCGTGCCGAAGGCCGAGGTCGAGGACCTCGTGCTGGAGGAGGTGCCGGACGTCGCATACGAGGACATCGGCGGCCTGTTCCGGCAGATCGAGCAGATCCGCGACGCGGTGGAGCTGCCGTTCCTGCACGCGGACCTGTTCCGCGAGTACGAGCTGCGCCCGCCCAAGGGCGTTCTGCTCTACGGCCCGCCCGGCTGCGGCAAGACGCTCATCGCGAAGGCGGTGGCGAACTCGCTGGCCAAGAAGGTCGCGGCCGCGCGCGGCGACGACCCGAACGAGGCCAAGTCCTTCTTCCTCAACATCAAGGGCCCGGAGCTGCTCAACAAGTTCGTCGGCGAGACCGAGCGGCACATCCGGCTGATCTTCCAGCGGGCGCGGGAGAAGGCCTCGGCCGGCACCCCGGTGATCGTGTTCTTCGACGAGATGGACTCGATCTTCCGGACCCGCGGGTCCGGCGTGTCCAGCGACGTCGAGACGACGATCGTGCCCCAGCTGCTCTCGGAGATCGACGGTGTCGAGGGCCTGGAGAACGTCATCGTCATCGGCGCCTCCAACCGCGAAGACATGATCGACCCCGCGATCCTGCGGCCCGGCCGCCTGGACGTGAAGATCAAGATCGAGCGGCCGGACGCCGAGGCGGCGCAGGACATCTTCTCCAAGTACCTCACCGACACCCTGCCGATCAGTGTCGACGACCTCGCGGAGTTCGCGGGCGACCGTCGGTCGTGCGTGAACGCGATGATCCAGCGCGTGGTCGAGCGGATGTACGACGAGACCGAGGACAACCGGTTCCTGGAGGTCACCTACGCCAACGGTGACAAGGAGACCCTGTACTTCAAGGACTTCAACTCCGGGGCGATGATCCAGAACATCGTGGACCGGTCGAAGAAGGCGGCGATCAAGTCGGTGCTCGAGACCGGCCAGCCCGGTCTGCGGGTGCAGCACCTGCTCGACGCCATCGTCGACGAGTTCGCCGAGAACGAAGACCTGCCCAACACCACGAACCCGGACGACTGGGCGCGGATCTCGGGCAAGAAGGGCGAGCGGATCGTCTACATCCGCACGCTCGTTACGGGCAAGAACGCCGAGTCGGGGCGCGCGATCGACACGGCGAGCAACACCGGCCAGTACCTGTAATCAGGGCACGTCCCGCGGCCCGGTCCCTTCCGAGGGGCCGGGCCGCCGGCGTGTTGTCCTGGTGCGGCGGCGGGGGATGTAGCGAAAGCGGCTTTCGGTGCGTTGAGTGCACCCAACGCCGCTTTCGCTACATGGGGTCGGGCCGGGGATCAGTCGTCGGAGAGGTCGGCCGCGGTGCCGACCTGCGCGACCCGGAACATGTCCGCCGGGTCCCACCTCCGCTTGACGTCGCGCAGACGGGCCCGGTCACCCGGCGTGTAGGCCGAGTGCAGGTCGGACCGGCTCACGTGCGGGCCGGCGAGGAAGGCCGGGGTGACGGCGCCGATGCCCCAGGGTCCCAGCGCCTCGTGGAGGCGGGCCTGGGCGGCCGCGGCCGGTTCGCGGTCGGCCGGGGTGGCGAGTGCGCTGCCGGTGTAGAGCACGAACTCGCCGTCCCGCCGCCCGACCACGGCCCGGCCGTCGGCGCGGGCGAGTGCGCCGCCGAGGTGGCGCACCTCCACGAGGAACGTGTCGCTGTCGGCGTGCCCGAGCAGCACCGAAGCGCCGGCCGGGTCGAGCGGGCCGAGCAGGGAGTTGCGGGACTCGAACACGACCGGGCCGGACGGCTCGTCGTGGATGCTGCCCAGCGCGCCGACCGGTAGTTCGGCGACGGTGTCCCGGACCGGCCCGACGGCCCGCAGCGGGGCGAGCAGCGCCGTAGCCTCGGTGGGCGGGCCGACGTACGCGATGCGGACGTGGGCGATGCGCCGCCCGCGGACGGCCTCGGGGATGGCCGGGATGTCGGGCAGGCGCATGAGCAGCACCGAGGAGTTCATGGTCTCGGGCAGCCCGGCGGTCCACTCCAGCCAGCGGTGCACGGCGGGGGCGATCGCGTCGTCGACGAACCAGAGCCCGCCACCGACCACCGAAGTCAGTGGCAACGCCTCGGTGACCAGCGCCGTCACGACGCCGAAGCTGCCGCGACAGCCGAGCAGCGCCCAGAACAGGTCGGGCTCGGTGTCCGGAGTGACGGTCCGCGACGTGCCGTCCGCGGTGACCACGTCGAGGGCGCGCACCAGGTCCGCGGCGTAGCCGAACGTGCGGCCGAGCAGCGGGAGACCGCCGCCGAGGTGGTAGCCGACGACACCGACGTCGGGCGACGACCCGCCGACGGGTGCCAGGCCGTGGGGGACGAGCGCGGCCGTCAGGTCGCGCCCGCGGACTCCGGCCGCGACGCGGACGGTCCGCGTGGCCGGGTCGACCTTGACCTCCCGCATCCGACGGGTGCTCACCAGCACCCCGTCCGCCGGGACGCTGACACCGTGGCCGGTCGCCTGGACCCCGACCGCGAGACCGGCGTCGGCGGCGTACCGGACGGCGGCGACCACGTCGGGCGTGTCCCGAGCCCCGACGACGAGCCGGGGGTGGTGGGTGACGATCCGGTTGTAGCCGGCGGCGTCGGCGGCATGGTCGGCGTCGGACGGGGTGACGACGGGAAGCGTGCTCGTGTGCATGGCTGTTCCTCAGACGGTGTCGGGCGATGTGTGGGCGACGAGCGCATCGACGACGAGCCCGACGCGCTGCGGTGGGAGGTCGTGACCGGTGTCGGTGAGCACCAGCAGGGTCGCACCGGGTATCGCCTCGGCCAGGGCTTGCCCGTGCGGCAGCGGGTGGACGGGATCGACGTCGCCGTGCACGACGAGCGTGGGCACCGCGATGTCGGCCGGGCCGGTGCCCGCACGGGGGCCGTCCATCCGCATGGCGAAGTGGTTGGTCAGTGCCGCGTCGAGGCAGGCGGTCCTGGCCACGTCGGCGGCGGCCAGACGGCGGATCGCTGCGGCGTCGAAGAACGGTGAGCGGCCCGCGTAGGCGCGCATCAGCAGCACGATGTCGTCGACGGGGTCGTCCGCGGTCGGCCGGGACAGGAACTCGGGCGTCATCGGCGGCAGGTCGTCGGCGCCGGTGGTGGTGCTCACGAGGGTGAGGGTCGCGACGCTCCCGGGCTGGTCCAGCGCGGCGGTCATGGCGACCCCGCCGCCCATCGAGCGCCCGACCAGGTGCGCGTCGGGGATCGCCAGCGCGTCCAGCAGCCCGACGGCGTCGTCGGCGAGGTCGCGCAGCGAGTACGGCGGGCGGCCGGGCGGGTAGTGGGTCGAGCGCCCGGTGTCGCGGCTGTCGTAGCGGACGACATGGCGCCCACGGACGGCGAGCGCGGTGCAGAACTCCCGGGGCCACCACAGCATCGAGGCGCAGGCGCCGTGGATCAGCAGGACCGTGGGGTCGGACGGGGAGCCGAACGTCTCGACGCACAGGTCCACGTCGCCCACCCGCACGAGGCGCTCCGTCATGCCGGGCCGTCCCGCAGGACTCCGCGGACCTCGTCCACCGACACCGTCGCGGGGTCGAAGTCCGTCAGCCACCAGGTCGCGCCGGCTGCCGCGAACGCGGCGACGTCCGCGCCCGTCGGCAGTCCGACGACCAGGTCGTAGGGGCCGGTGGCGTCGCCGCGCAGCGCGGCGACCGCGGCGGCGACCGCAGCCAGTTCATCCGGGTGCTCCAGGTTGACCGGGAAGAAGCCGTCGCGGGTCGCGGCGCGGCGCAATGGCCGGGCGTGCCCCGGGAACCCGGCCGTCCACACCGGGATCCGGCGGGCCGGGCGGAAGGTCAGGCCGTCGAGCACGTAGTGCTCGCCGCGGTGCTGCACCGGCTCGCCCGACCAGGCCGCGTCGAGCACGGTCAGGTGCTCGTCGAGCATGGCGGCCCGCCGTCGGTCGTCGCACTCGTCGCCGGTGCCGGAGAACTCGCGGCCGAACCGGTCGCTGCCCAGCCCGACGCCGAGCACCAGCCGACCGCCGCTGAGCCGATCCAGCGTCACGGTCTCCCGCGCGACCTTGGCCGGCCGTCGGCGCGCCAGCGGCGTGACCATGGGGCCGAGCAGGAGCCGGTCGGTGACCGCGGCCGCCGCGGCGAGCGTGATCCACGGGTCGGCCACCTCGCGGACGGGCGGGCGCCAGTGCAGGTGGTCCCAGACGAAGAGGCCGTGCCAGCCCGCCTCCTCGGCCTCGGCGGCGAGCCGGACGACCACGGTGGGGTCGGCGAGCTCGTCGAACAGGGGCAGCCACAACGCGGAACGCATGGGCACGACGTTAGAAAGCCTCGGTGGATCCCGGGAGTGCCGGTTAGCGTGCAGAACATGGGTACCACTTCGCCCGACCTCTACCTCGCCGTCGACCGCGGCCGTGGGGTCCGCGCGCAGGTCGAGGCCGGTATCCGGGCGGCGGTGCGCGGCGGGCGCCTGGCCGCCGGGACACGCCTGCCGTCGACGCGGGCACTGGCCGCGGACCTCGGTGTCACCCGGCGGGTCGTCGTGGAGGCCTACGACCAGCTGGTGGCCGAGGGCTACCTGTCCGCCCGGCAGGGCGCGGGGACCGTGGTGAACGCGGTGCCCCGCGGGGCCGACGCGGCGCCGTCGGCGGACGCGGGCCGGCGGCTCGTCGTCGACTTCCGGCCGGGACACCCCGACCCCGCGCTGTTCCCCCGCGCGGCCTGGGCCCGGGCTAGCCGCGCGGCGTGCGCCGGTCTCGGGGCGGCCGAGCTGGACGGCGCCGACCGACGCGGGCTACCGGCGCTGCGCACGGCCCTCGCGGAGTACCTCGGGCGGGTCCGCGGTGTCGACGCGCACCCGGACCGGATCGTGGTCTGCTCGAGCTTCGGGCACGCCGTCGACCTGCTGGTCCGGGTGCTGCCGGGGTACCGGTTCGCCGTCGAGGAGCCGGGATACCCGGTGCCCCGCAACCGCCTGCTCCGCGACGGGCGCCGGGTCGACCTGGTCGCCGTCGACGGCGAGGGGTTGATCGTGGACGCGCTGCGCCGGACCACCGCGCGGGCCGTGGTGGTCACCCCGGCGCACCAGAGCCCGACGGGGGTCGCGATGAGCCCACCGCGCCGCAGCGCGCTCGTGGCGTGGGCCCGGGACGTCGACGGGTACGTCGTCGAGGACGACTTCGACGCCGAGTTCCGCTACGACCGGCGCCCGGTCGGGGCGCTGCAGGGCCTCGCCCCCGAGCGCGTCGTCTACTGCGGCACCACGGCGAAGACGCTGGCCAGCGGGCTGCGTCTCGGTTGGGCGGTCCTCCCGGCGGCGCTGGTCGACGAGGTGGTCGCTCTCCGCGCCGACACCGACGGCGCGACCTCGACGGTTCTGCAGGCCACGTTCGCGCAGCTGCTGCGGTCCGGCGACCTCGACCGGCACCTGCGCCGCAGCCGGCGGGTGTACCGGGCGCGGCGCGACGCGGTCGTCGCCGCCGTGCACCGGTGGCTGCCGCAGGCGACGGTCGGCGGCATCGCCGCCGGGTTGAACGTCGTGCTGACCCTTCCCGACGGCACCGACGAGCAGGCGGTGGTCGCGCGGGCGGCGGAGCGCGGGATCGGGGTGTATCCGCACAGGTGGTTCACCGCGGACCCCGGCTGCGCCCGGCCCGGGCTCGTGCTCGGCTACGGCACGGTGACCCCGGAGCAGGCCGGACAGGGAGTGCGCGTACTCGGCGAGGTCGTCGCCGCCCGGTAGGTCCCGATGCACCTGCTCTCGGATCACTCCGTGAGGTGCATCGACGTCGTGCGCAGCCGGCGCAGCACGCGGGCGTCGGCCATCCCGGCGGCACGGGCCGCGGCGTCCTGCGTCCACCCCTGCTCGCGCAGCCCGGCGGCCCGTTCGAGGCGCAGCTCCTGCTGGTACCCGAGCGGGGTCAGACCGGTCGCGGCCCGGAAACGCCGCGTCAGCGTCCGCGGGCTGACCTGCAGCAGCCCGGCCAGCTCGTCGAGCCGCAGTGGCTCGGCGAACCGCGCGTCGAGCACGTCCTGGGCGCGGTGCACGAGGTCGGCCAGGTGGTCGCGGTGCCGCAGCATCGCGCTGGCCTGCGGGTCCGATCCGTTGCGCCGGGCGGGGACGACGAGCGTCCGCGCGACCCGGGCGGCGACGGCCGGGCCGTGGTCGGCGGCCACCAGGTGCAGGGCCAGGTCGATGCCGCTGGCGATCCCCGCCGAGGTGGCCACCCGGCCGTCGACGACGAACAGGACGTCGCGCACCACCTGCACCGCCGGATGGCGCCGGGCGAGCTCGTCCTGCACGTCGTGGTGGGTGGTGGCCCGCCGCCCGTCGAGCAGACCCGTCGCGGCCAGCGCGAACGCCCCGGCACACACGCTCGCGACCCGCCCGCCCCGGTCGTGGTGGGCGCGCAGCGCCGCCTCCGCGGCGGCCGACAGAGGGCGCGCCGCCGACCGGCCGCCGACCCGCCACCCCGGCACGACCACGAGGTCGCGGGCCGACAGCGCGGGCCAGTCCGGCCGGACCGCGAGGGGCAGGCCCTGGTGGCTGACGACGCCCTCGGTGCCGTCGAGGCTCACGTAGGCGAGCCGGTACGCCCCGCCGACGTCCCCGCCGAGCACGTCGTCCGCGGTCGAGAACACCTGCGCCGGCCCGGCGAGGTCGAGCAGGTGTACGTCCTTCGGGACGGCGAACGCGACGGTGCGGGGGAGGGGCACGATCCGGTCAGGATGCCGCAACCGGGACGGGTCCGGCCAGCACCTCCTCCAGGTTCACGACCTCGGCGAAGCGCCCCTGCAGAGCGGCCGCCGTACGCTCCTGCACCTCGGCCGCGGTGAACCGGCCCCGGCCGTCGTGGCGCGGCAGCGGCTGGGTCGCGGTGGCGTCGAGGACGAACCGCACCCGGTAGCCGAGGTCGCTCGCGAGCCGGGCGGTGGTCTCGCAGCACTGCTCGGTGCGGATGCCGGTGACGACCACCTCGTCGACGCCGTGCGCGGTGAGCCACTGCGCGAGGTTCGTCGTGGTGAACGCGTTGTGGCTGGTCTTGGTGAGCACCGGCTCCTCGTCGCGGGGGGTGAGCCCGCGCAGGAGCCGGACGAACCCGCGGGCCGGGTCGAACACGGTGCCGGTGCCGGGCTCGGCGTGCAGCACCCAGACGACCGCGTCGCCGCGGGTGCGAGCGTGGTCGACGAGGCGGGCGATGCGGTCGGCGATGTCGGGGGCGGAGATCTCGGCCCAGTCGGGCCGCTGCCGGAAGGACTCCTGGACGTCGATGACGATAAGCGCGCTGGTCATGACACCCATGCTGACGGCCGCGGACTGTGCGGCGACAGGCCGGATCCGGGCCCGGGGCGGACCGATCCGGTCACCCTGGAGTACCGGCTGGGAGACTGGCGGGGTGCCGGAATCCTGTCCCTGCGGGCTGCCCTCGCCCTACGACCGGTGCTGCGGACGGTTCCACCGGGGTGAGGCGACCGCCCCGACCGCCGAGCTGCTGATGCGGTCGCGCTACGCCGCGTTCGTCGTCGGGGATGTCGGCTACCTGCGCGACACCTGGCACCCGGACACCCGGCCGCGACAGGTGACGCTCGACCCGGGGGACCGGTGGACGGGGCTCGAGGTGCTCGGCCGGACCGGCGGCGCGCTGTTCGACACCGTCGGCACCGTCGCGTTCCGCGCGCACCATCGCGACGGGGTCGTGGCGGAGGACAGCGCGTTCGAGCGCCGCGACGGCCGGTGGTTCTACGTCGGTCCGGCGCCCGTGTCCGATCCGTTCACGACACCCCGGCGGCGCCGGCCGTAGCGTCGCCGCATGATCACCGACGCGAAACCGGCCCTGGTGGGCATCGTCGTCGCCGACATGGAGCGCACGCTGGCGTTCTACCGGCTGCTGGGCCTGGACATCCCCGCTGAGGCCGACACGGAGCCGCACGTGGACGTCGCGCTCTCGAGCGGGATGCGCCTGGCGTTCGACACCGAGGCGACGATCGCGAGCTTCCACCCGTCGTGGAAACCCACCCCGGGCGCGGGCCGGGTGGGCCTGGCGTTCGCGCTGCCCGACCCGGCGGCCGTCGACGACGCGTACGCGCAGCTCACGGAGGCGGGACACCGGAGCGAGCTGGAGCCGTTCGACGCGTTCTGGGGGATGCGCTACGCGACGGTCCTCGACCCGGACGGCACCGGCGTCGACCTCTTCGCGCTGCTTCCCGGCGGCGAGGCCGCGGCCGGCTGAGCGGCTACCCGGGGCGTGACACCGTGATCCGGGTCGGGGAGACCCCCGCGAAGGCACGGACGTCGCGGGACAGGTGCGGCTGGTCGGCGTACCCGGCGCGGGCGGCGACCTCGGCCGGGGTCACTCCGGCCTGCAGGAGGGCGACGGCCCGGCGAAACCGCAGCACGCGGCGCAGCACGGACGGCCCGTAGCCGAACGCGGCGAGGCAGCGGCGGTGCAGTGTGCGGGTGGTCCACCCGAGGTCGTCCGCGGTCTCCGCCGCCGAGCCGCCCCGCGCCAGGCGTACGGCGGCGGCGCGGAGCCCGGGGTCGGGCGCGGCGCCGGGGAGCCGGGCCGCGAGCGCGGTCAGGACCTGCGGCGCGGGGGCGCCGGCGTCCATCGCCGCGACGCCCCGCCGGGCGAGCGCGGGGTGCAGCACGTCCAGCGGGACGCGGGCGTCGCGGAGCGCGTCGGCAGGCACGTCGAGGAGGGCGGGCAGCACGCCGGGGTGGAACCGCAGGCCGGTGGCCGCCCGTCCGGCGGTGCGCTCGTACGGATGCGGCGCGGTGTCGGGGCCCGCGACGAACAGGTCCGCCCCGGACCAGACGAGGTCCATGCAGCCGTCGGGCAGCACGTCGATCACCTCGGGCGCGTCCGGCGGCGTCGAGGTCCAGAGGCATTCGGCGAGCCCGCGCCAGCGCGCCGGGACGGGGTGCTCGCGGTAACCCACGATCGCCACGGTAGCGCTACGTCCGTAGGAGCCGGGCCGGAACGAGCGAACGCGGCGTCGGGTAAGTCAGACCTACCGAACGCCGCGTTCGCTCAGCGGGGCCTGCGCCCCGGGCGCGGGTCAGGACTGGCGCAGGACCGCCTCGATCTCGAGGGCGACCTGGACCTTCTCGCTCACGACGACGCCGCCGCCGTCGAGCGGCATGGAGATGTCGACGCCGAACTCGCTGCGGCTGATCGTGGTGGTGGCCGAGAAGCCGGCGCGCGTGCCGCCGTAGGCGTCCGGGCCGAAGCCGTTGACCTCGAGGAAGAAGGTGACGGGGCGGGTGACGCCCTTGATCGTCAGCTCGCCGTCGAGCGCGTAGTCGTCGCCGTCGGGGCGGATCGCCGTGCTGCGGAACGACCACGTCGGGTGGGTCTCGACCTCGAAGAAGTCGGCGGTGCGGATGTGGCCGTCGCGCTGGGCGTTGCCGGTGTCGACCGAGCCGGCGTCGACCGTGGCGGTCACCGTCGAGTCGCTGAACCGCGGCGCGGTGACGATCTCACCGCTGAACGTGCCCAACCGACCGCGTACCTTGCTCACCATCATGTGCCGCACGGTGAAGGAGACATCGGAGTGCACCGGGTCGATGTCCCAGGTGCCGACCACGCAGCCGGGGATCTGGGTGCTGGTCGGAGCAGTCATGACGACCTTCCTAAGTAGTTGAACTCTCAGCGATTGAGAGCGATACTATCTCTAACGCGTTGATGGCTCAACTATTTCCGGAGGGTTCGCCCGTGACCGCCGACACACAGTGGCTCGACGACGACGAGCAGCGGACCTGGCGTGCCTTCCTCACCGCACAGCGCCTGCTCTTCGACCGCCTGGAGCGCCAGCTCCAGCGCGATGCCGGTCTGCCGCACGCCTACTACGAGATCCTCGTGCGGCTGTCCGAGGCGCCGGACCGGACGCTGCGGATGAGCCAGCTCGCAGACTCGTCGCTGTCGTCACGCAGCCGGCTGTCCCACGCCGTCGCCCGCCTCGAGGCCTCGGGGTGGGTGCGTCGGCGCGCCTGCGCCGAGGACCGACGCGGGTCGTTCGCGGAGTTGACGCCCGAGGGCCTGGCCAAGCTGGAGGCCTCCGCACCCGGGCACGTCGAGGCCGTGCGCAGCGACCTGTTCGACGCCCTCGACCGCAACCACCAGCACGCGCTGCGCGAGATCAGCGAGGCGCTCGTGAACCACCTGTCCGACTCCCCGCCCTGGCCCGTCGACGGCGACGGCGAGTGATCACGGTCCGTCGGGCTCCTGCCCGGCGAACCAGTGCTCGACGAGCATCCGGCCGTCCGGCACGAACGGCCACGACGGGTCGGCCAGCCGCGCCCGCAGCTCCGGGATCGGCATCCACCAGCCGTCCGCGACCTCCTCGGGCTGGTGGCGGACCGGCCCGTCGTACCGGGCCTCGAACGCGAACAGGTGGCTGCGCAGCCCGCCCGCGCCCTCGTCGTAGGCCAGGGTGAACAGCGGAGTCAGCGGGACGCCGATCACGCCCAGCTCCTCGGCCAGCTCCCGGGCCGCGGTCCCCGCCGGGTCCTCGCCGGGCCCGATCACCCCGCCCGCCCAGCAGTCGTGCAGCCCGGGCATCACCAGCTTGGTCGCCGACCGCCGGTGCACGTAGACCCGCCGCCCGTCGCCGCTGCGCACCAGCACGCCGCCCACGCCGTGCCACAGCGACCGGGCGTAGACCTCGCCGCGCGGCGCGACGCCCACCACCGCACCCGCCTCGTCGTAGACGGCGACGGGCTCCGCCGCCGGATCGACCTCCATGGGCCCATCATGGCCACGTGACCCCACGTGCGGGCATTAGGCTCGCGGCATGACTGGCGCTAGCAGGACGGCCCACCCGCGTTCGATGAGGGCGGCCCGCCCGTGACGGCCCGGCGCATCATGGGCACGGAGGTCGAGTACGGGATCTCCGTCCCCGGCGACCCCACCGCGAACCCCGTGATCACCTCGACCCAGGTCGTGCTCGCCTACGCCGCGGCTGCGGACATCCCCCGCTCCCGCCGCGCCCGGTGGGACTACGAGGTGGAGTCGCCGCTGCGCGACGCCCGCGGCTTCGACCTCTCCGCACCGACCATGTCCTCGCCGAACGACTCCGAGCTCGACGACCTCGGCGCCGCCAATGTCATCCTCACCAACGGCGCCCGGCTCTACGTCGACCACGCCCACCCCGAGTTCTCCACGCCCGAGGTGCTCAGCCCGCGCGACATCGTGATCTGGGACAAGGCGGGGGAGCGGGTGATGGAGGAGGCCGCGATGCGTGCCGCCACCGTGCCCGGCGCCCCGCGGATGCAGCTGTACAAGAACAACGTCGACGGCAAGGGCGCCAGCTACGGCTCCCACGAGAACTACCTCATGGCCCGCCAGACCACGTTCCCGTCGATCGTGTCCGGGCTCACCCCGTTCTTCGTGTCCCGGCAGGTCGTCGTGGGTGCCGGCAGGGTCGGGCGGGGCGCGTCCGGCGACGAGGCCGGCTACCAGCTCTCCCAGCGCAGCGACTACATCGAGGTCGAGGTCGGCCTGGAGACCACGCTCAAGCGCGGCATCATCAACACCCGCGACGAGCCGCACGCCGACGCCGACAAGTACCGCCGCCTGCACGTGATCATCGGCGACGCGAACCTGTCGGAGTACTCGACGCTGCTCAAGGTCGGCACCACCGCCCTGGTCCTCGACATGATCGAGAAGGGTGTCCGGTTCGATGAGCTGCGGCTGTCCGAGCCCGTGCGCTCCGTGCACCGGATCAGCCACGACCCGTCGCTGAAGACGACCGTCGAGCTGACCGACGGCCGCAAGGTCACCGGGCTGGACCTGCAGCGGGCGTACTTCGAGAAGGCCGCCAAGCACGTCGAGAACACCATGGGCGCCGACGTCGACCCGGACACCGCCGAGGTCCTCGACCTGTGGGGAACCGTGCTCGACGACCTGGCCCGCGACCCGCTGAGCTGCGCGGACCGCCTCGACTGGCCGGCCAAGCTGCGGCTGCTGGAGGGCTACCGCGAGCGCGACGGGCTGACCTGGGACGCGCCGCGGCTGCAGCTGGTCGACCTGCAGTACACCGACGTGCGGATGGGCAAGGGCCTCTACAACCGGCTCGCGGCCCGCGGATCGATGAAGCGGCTGGTGGACGAAGACGCCGTCCGCGACGCCATGACCACCCCGCCGACCGACACCCGCGCGTACTTCCGCGGCCGCTGCCTCGAGCGCTACCCCACCCAGGTCGCGGCGGCGTCGTGGGACTCGGTGATCTTCGATCTGGGTCGCGAGTCGCTGGTGCGCATCCCGACGCTGGAGCCGATGCGCGGCACCCGGCGCCATGTCGGCGAGCTCATCGACGCCTCCCGCACCGCGGAGGAACTGGTGGAGGCGCTCACCCGAGGGTGACGGAGGCACGAGACCGTGGCGATGCACCTACCGGACGGTTGAGGGTTGTCCCACGGTCTCGTGCCTCCGGTTACGGCCCCGCGCTTTTCGTCGTCCTCCTCGGTAGGGTTCCGGTTACCGGATCTCGCCGGGCGCTCCGTCGGTCCGGGGCGTGCGGTGGGACAGGCCCGAGGAGGAGACCTCATGTCGCAGGAGCAGACCAAGCGTCAGGGCGGCGGTGGTGGGGACGACGAAGACGGCACGGGTGCCGAGGCGTCCGGCCAGGAGCGGCGGGAGAAGCTCGGCGAGGACGTCGACACGATCCTCGACGAGATCGACGACGTGCTCGAGGAGAACGCCGAAGACTTCGTCCGCGCCTACGTTCAGAAGGGCGGCGAGTAACCTCGCCTCCCGGTCCGTGTCCGGCCCCCGTGTGCACGGGGGCCGGACCGGGCCACGTTCATCCCATCCCCGCCGTCGTAGATCGTGAGGCACATGTCGTTCCCCGAGCCCCGGCTGCCGATCCACACCGCGCTCGGCACGGGCGTGCAGCCCGGCAGCACCTCGTTCACCGACTACCTCGCGGCCACCGCCCCGCACCTGCTCCCCGGCCGGATGCCGGAGGCGAGCCAGTTGCAGGGGCACACCGCGGCGCCGCGCACGCCCGGGCTGGACGTGCCGCACGGGACCACGATCGTCGCGCTGACCTTCGCCGACGGCGTGGTCATCGCCGGCGACCGGCGCGCCACGATGGGCAACATGATCGCCCAGCGCGACATCGAGAAGGTGTTCATCACCGACTCGTTCTCCGCGGTCGGCATCGCCGGCTCGGCGGGCATCGCGGTGGAGATGGTGCGGCTGTTCACCGTGCAGCTCGAGCACTACGAGAAGATCGAGGGCGTGCCGCTGTCGCTCGACGGCAAGGCGAACCAGCTGGCCGCGATGGTCCGCGGCAACCTCGGCGCCGCCATGCAGGGCTTCGTCGTCGTGCCGCTGTTCGCCGGCTACGACACCGACGCCACCGACCCGACGGCGGCCGGGCGGATCGTCACCTTCGACGCCACCGGCGGCCGCTACGAGGAGAAGCTGGGCTTCCACGCGGTCGGCTCCGGCTCGGTCTTCGCCCGGGGTGCGCTCAAGAAGCTGCACGACCCCGCCGCCGACCTGGGCGGCGCGATCCGCACGGCCGTCGAGTCGCTCTACGACGCCGCGGACGACGACTCCGCCACGGGCGGCCCGGACCTGATCCGCCACATCTACCCCGTGGTGGTGTCGATCACCGGCGACGGTGCGGTGCACCACCCGGACGCCGACATCGCCGAGGTCACCGCGGCCGTCGTGAACCACCGCACCACGCGCCCCGGCGGCTGACCGTGCCCCCGATGCCTTCCCTCCCCGCGCACCCTGGAGCCGCCTCGTGACGATGCCGTTCTACTCCTCCGTCGACCAGCTCCTGCGCGACCGCTCGGAGCTGGCCCGCAAGGGGATCGCCCGCGGCCGCAGCGTGGTGGTGCTCACCTACGCCGACGGCGTGCTGTTCGTGGCCGAGAACCACTCGCCGTCGCTACGCAAGGTCTCGGAGATCTACGACCGGATCGGGTTCGCGGCCGTCGGCCGGTACAACGAGTTCGAGTCGCTGCGCACGAACGGTGTGCGTCTCGCGGACGTCCGCGGCTACTCCTACGACCGGCGCGACGTCACCGGTCGCTGGCTGGCCAACGCCTACGCCCAGTTCCTGGGGCCCTCGTTCATCGAGCAGCAGAAGCCGTTCGAGGTCGAGCTGTGCGTCGCCGAGGTCGGCATCGAGGCGGCGGCGGACCAGCTCTACCGGATCACCTACGACGGCTCGATCACGGACGAGCCGCAGTTCGTGGTGATGGGCGGGCAGACCGACCCCATCAGCTCGAGCATGCGCAGCTCGTACCAGGAGGGCTCGGGGCTGGCCGACGCCCTGGCCGTCGCCGTGAAGGCGCTGCAGTCGGCCCCGGCGCCCGGACCGGCGAGCAACGGGCCGGCGGCGGCGCGGATCCTCGGGGTCAGCGCGCTGGAGGTCGCGGTCCTCGACCGTGCGCGGCTGCCGCGCCGGGCGTTCCGGCGGATCACCGGGGCGACGCTGCACGACCTGCTGCCCGCGGAGAACCGCGGCACCCCGGACGCCGACCAGGAGACGGGCGGCGACGACGCCCCGGCGGCGAGCGGCGCGGAGAGCACCTCGTAGCGCCCGGTGCGCGTCAGACGCCGACGCGGTGGGTCCAGCGGCCACCGAGCAGTGTGCCCGCCACCGGCATGGTGGACAGCGCTGCGGCGGGCACCGCGGCCGGGTCGAGGTCGGTCACGCACAGGTCGGCGCGCCGGCCTACCCGGACCGGGCCGTCGGGGCCCGTCGACGCGGCGAGCGCGACCGGCAGCGGGATCTCCTGCTCCGGGTGCCACGACGGCCGGTCGTCGCCGCTGCGGTGCACGGCGGCCGCGATCGTGATCCACGGGTCGAGCGGCGCGACGGGCGCGTCGGACCCGAGCACGATGTCCGCGCCGGCGTCCAGCAGGGTGCGGTAGGGGAAGGCGCGGCCGGTCCGTCCGGCCCAGAGCCGGTCCGCGACGTCGCGGTCGTCGAGCACGTGGGCGGGTTGCACGCTGGCCACCACGCCCAGCGCGGCGAACCGGGCCGGGTCGACGTCGCGCAACAGCTGGGCGTGCTCGATGCGCCGGCCCGTCGCCGGGAGCATGGTGAGCGCCGCGAAGGCGTCGAGCACGAGGGCGTTGGCCCGGTCGCCGATCGCGTGCACGGCCGCGTCGATCCCGTGCCCGGCGGCCCGCTGCAGCAGCGGCAGCAGCTCGTCCGGCGCCACCAGCAGCACCCCGCAGGCGTAGGCGCCGGTCAGCCCGGGGTAGGGGTCGTCGCAGCAGGCCGTGCGGGTGTTGAGCGAGCCGTCCGTGACGACCTTGAGCGGCCCCATCGTCAGCAGCCCGCCGGTCCCCGGCACGACGTCGCCGCTGCGCAGACCGCGGGCGACGGGCCCGTCCGCACCGTCGAGCGCCTCGGGCCACACCGACGCCACCACCCGCAGCGCGCCCGCGCCGTCGGCGATCCGGGCGGCCCACGCGTCGAGCTGCCACGGCGCCTCGTAGTCGACGATCCCGACCACCCCGCGTGCGGCCGCCGCCCGGCCGGTCTCTGCGGACCAGCGGTCGAGCAGCGCGGCCGGCACGGACCGGACGTCCGTCATGATCGACATCCAGTCGCGCTCACGGACCAGGCCGGTGGGGTGGTCCGCCATGCCGTAGCGGGCCGCGGCGGCCGAGTTCAGCCAGCAGCAGTGCAGGTCCGCGGCCACGAGCACGACCGGCACCTCGCCGGTGACCGGGTCGAGCAGGTCGCGGTGCGGCGCGTCGGGCCACAGGGCGTCGCGGAACCCGTGCCCGACGAGAGCGGTGCCCGGCTCCGGTGGGTCTGCCTGCAGCCGGGCGGCGACGAGCGCGGCCGCCTCGGCCGCAGAGCCGGCAGGCCCGAGGTCGAGACGGCGGCGGGCGAGGGTCCACTGGTCGAAGTGCACGTGCGCGTCCCACAAGCCGGGCAGCAGCACCCGCCCGTCGAGGTCGACGACCTGCGCACCCGCCGGCGCGGGCAGGCCGGACCCGATCCCGGCGACGACGCCGTCGGCGACGAGCACGTCGACCACGGAGCCGTCGAGCGTGGCGGAGCGCAGCAGGACCGCGGGGTCGGGCATCGATCTCCTCGGGAAGACGGGTGCGCGAGCCTCTTGACCTCGACCACGGTCGAGGTCGCATCGTGAGGCATGGCCCAGCTGAACCACACCATCGTCGCAAGTCCCGACCGGTGGGCCGGAGCGCGCTTCCTCACCGAGGTCCTCGGGTTGCCCGAACCCGTCGCCTACGGCCCGTTCGCGGTCGTGACCCTGGCGAACGGGGTGAGCCTGGACTTCATGCAGTCCGCCGAGGTCGTCCCGCAGCACTACGCGTTCCTCGTCGGCGACGACGAGTTCGGCGCGGTGTTGCAGCGGCTGCGCGAGCGCGGGCTGCCGACCTGGGCCGACCCCTGGCACGGCCAGGAGGGGGAGAACCGCAACGACGGCGGTCGGGGCCTCTACTTCGACTCGCCGGAGGGGCACAACCTCGAGATCATCACTCGGCCGTACGGGTCGGGGAGCTGATCAGCTCTCCGCCGGTCCGCGGAGCAGGGCGAGGATCTGCTGCTGGGTGTCCTCGATGCGGCCGAGGCGATCGCCCTGGTCACGCTGGTTATCTTCCATGCGATCGAGCCGGCCCTCGACCCGGACGAGGCCTTCGCCCTGATGACGCTGGTTGTCCTCCATGCGATCGAGCCGGCCTGTCTGCAGGTCGAGCGACTGCTGGATCTCCTCCAGCCGGTTGCCGTGGCGGCGCTGCACGCCCCAGACCGTGTCGAGCCGTTTGCTGGTGGAGATCAGGAGGCCGTAGACGTCGTCGACGTCGTGGCGCATCTGCCGGAACTCGCGGCTCTCGGGGCTCTCGGGGCTCTGAGGGGCGACCATGGACCGGACGGTACGGCGTCAGGCAGCCCGTCCGAGGGCGATTCATGAAATCGGGGACGATCGGTCGAGCCGGGTCGGCCGCCGGGGGAGGCGACGGCGTGTCGCCCGGCCTCTGCGTGCCGCCGCCGGACCTCAGCCATGATCGCCGCGAGCGTGACGCCGTGGTTCCCGCGCCCGCCGTGGCGCGACGCTCGCAACGATCACGGGGTCGCTCACCGCGCGCACCGGGTCAATCGTCGGTCTGGACGTCCGCGACGGGGCGGCCGTCCGCGCATCGCAGGTTCACCTCGAAGCGGGTGTCGCCGGACCGGAACCGGACCCGTGGCCCGCCGTCGTCGTCCTCGGTCTGGACACGGAACCCCTGTGCGGGTGTCGCCGACACCACCTCGGGGGCGCCACCGGTGCAGCGGGCCAGCACCGTGCCGCCGTCCGTGGCGATCACTTGCGGTGCCGTGCCGGATTCGCCGGGGACCGGATCGGTCGGCGGGACGGCTGCTGGCGTATCGACGGGTGCGGGTGCGGCCGACGCCAGCCGCGCGTCGACCTCGGCCGGGGTCAGCGGCTGCTGGCCGGGCCCGAGCAGGCCCGCGCCGATCGCCCCCACCGCCGTGAGACCGACGACCAGGGCCGCGCCGAGGGCCGCGGCCCACGCCGCGACGCCGGCCACCAGACGGGTGCGTGCGCTCGCCACCGCACCAGGATGCCGCGCCGACCGTGTGGCGCGGCTCAACACCGCCCTAACGGGACGCTAAGGCGCCACGTGGGCGCGGCGGCGTGCCCTATCGTCCGCGGCGTGGCCCAGGTCCTGGTCGTCGAGGACGACCCGACGATCCGCATCGCGCTCGTGCGCGGGTTGACCGAGCGCGGCCACGCCGTCGCGTCCGCGCCGACCGGGCTGGCCGGCCTCGAGCACGCCGTCGGGCACCGTCCCGACGTCGTCGTCCTCGACCTCGGGCTGCCCGACGTCGACGGCACCGCCGTGCTGCGGATGCTGCGGGGGGTCAGCAGGGTCCCGGTGGTCGTCGCCACGGCCCGCGACGACGAGGCCGAGATCGTCGCCGTGCTCGACGCGGGCGCCGACGACTACGTGGTCAAACCGTTCAGCGCGGCCCAGCTCGACGCGCGCATCCGCGCCGTGCTGCGCCGCGCTGGCGGCGGGGACGACCCGCACGACACCGAGGTCGTGGTCGGCGCGCTGCGGATCGACCCGCGCAGCCGGCAGGCGAGCGTGGACGGCCGCCCGTTGGAGCTGACGCCGCGCGAGTTCGACCTGCTGCACTACCTCGCGGCGCGCCCCGGGCGGGTGGTGAGCAAGCGCGAGCTGCTGACCGAGGTGTGGCAGCTGCCGTACGGGGGCGCGGACAAGACCGTCGACGTGCACCTGTCGTGGCTGCGCCGCAAGCTCGGGGAGACCGCCCAGCAGGCGCGCTACCTGCACAGCGTGCGGGGCGTCGGGGTGCGGATCGCGGCGCCCGAGATCTCTGCGCCCGACGGGAACTGACCGGTGCGCCGACGTGTGCTGCTGCTCGTCGCCGCCACGACATCGCTCGTGCTGGTCGCCTTCCTCGTGCCGCTCGCGCTGCTGGTGCGGACGGTCGCGACCGAACGCGCGGTGCTCGCCGCGACCGCCGACGCCCAGGCCCTCACCGCGCTCGTCGCCGTCGCCGACCCCGCCTCGCTGGCCGTGGCGGTCGCCCAGGTCGACGCGACGTCGCCGAGCCAGGTCAGCGTCTTCACCGCCGACGGTGCCGTGCTCGGCGCCCCGGCACCCCGCACCCCGCTGGTGGAGCTCGCCGCGCGGGGGAGCAGCGCCTCCGGCGCCGTCGACGGCGGCCGCGAGATCGTCTTCGCCGTGCGCGACCCGGCCGGGCGCACCGGGGTGATCCGCACGTTCGTCACCGACGCGGCGCTGACCGCGGGGGTCGGCCGGGCCTGGTTGCTGCTCGCCGGGCTCGGGGTCGTGCTCCTGGCGGTGGGTCTGCTCGTGGCCGACCGGCTCGCGCGCCGCCTGGTCCGGGCGACGATCGACGTGGCGGCCGTGTCGCACCGGCTGGCCCGCGGCGAACTCGACGCCCGCGCCGACCCCGCCGCGCCGGTCGAGGTGGGCGTGGTGGCCGGCGCGCTGAACACGCTGGCCGGGCGGATCAGCGAGTTGCTGCGCGAGGAGCGGGAGACCGTCGCCGACCTCTCGCACCGCGTCCGCACCCCGCTCACCGCGCTCCGGCTGGACGCCGAGGCCTTACGGCAGCCGGAGGACGCGGCCCGGATCGGCGCGGGCGTCGACGCGGTGCAGCGCGCGGTCAGCTCCGTGATCGACGCCGCGCGCCGCCGCGCCACGGACACCGCCGAGTGCGACGCCGCCGTGGTCGTCGCCGAGCGGGTGGCGTTCTGGTCGGTGCTGGCCGAGGACACCGAGCGCGACGTGCGGACCGACCTCGCCACGGGCCCGCTGCCGGTGGCGGCCGGTCGGGCCGACCTCGAGGCGCTGGTCGACGCCCTGCTCGGGAACGTCTTCGCGCACACCCCGGACGGCAGCGCGTTCGCCGTGCGGCTCGGGCCGCGGCCGGGTGGCGGCGCACGGCTCCTGGTCGCCGACGCCGGGCCCGGACTGCCCGCCGGGGCCGACGTCCTGCGCCGCGGCGCGAGCGGCGGCGGCTCGACCGGCCTGGGCCTCGACATCGCCCGCCGCACGGCCGAGCAGGCCGGTGGCGGCCTGACGCTGGGTCGCTCGCCGGAGGGCGGGCTCGCGGTGACGGTCAACCTGGGCCCCGCCGCACGGCCTTAGCCGGGCGTTAGGGCCGCGGCAGCGCGGACGCAGCGTGGATCACGCCACGGTGGTTCCCGACGGACCGACCACCCGAAAGGACCCCACGATGACCAGGACCCGCGTTCTCGCCGCCCTCCTCGCCGGCCTCACCCTCGCCGGCCTCGGCACCGCCGCCTCCGCGCTCGGCAGCGACGACCCCACCCCAGCGGCGGCCCCGGTGACCGTCGTCGCGCAGACGAGCACCACGACGCCGACGAGCACGTCCACCAGCACTCCGGCGGCGGGCAACGCGGCCGTCACCGCCGACGAGGCCGGCTCCCGCGCCGTCGCGCGGGTCGGCGGCGGCACGGTGACGAAGGTCGAACGGGAGGTCGAGCACGGACGCACGGTCTGGAAGGTCGACGTCCGCCGCGACACCCGGGTCACCGAGGTGCACGTCGACGTCGCGAACGGCGCCGTCACCCGCGTCGAGGACGACGGCCGGGGCGCCCGGACCGGCGACGACCGGGGCCGGCACGGCGAAGATCACCGGCGGGGCGACGACCGCCGGGACGACCACGGCCGGCACGGCAGTGACGACGGCCCCGGCCACGACCGCTTCGACGACAAGGGCGGCGACCGCTGAGGGGATCGGCCCGGAATCTTGCGGCGGGACCGGGAGCACCGGTCCCGCCGTCATGCGCGTGCTCTCAGGGCTGGGGGCTGAGCGCATCCGGGTCGTCGGACACCGCGACGCGCCGGATCTCCAGCTCCCGCCGCTGCTCGGCGAGCGCCGCCTCCACGGCGGCGCGGACGGCCGCCGTCGAGACGTGCGGGTCGACCGCACGGGCGGCGACCAGGGCGCGCGCCGAGACCGAAATGTTCATCATGTCCATCGTCTCCGAGATGCGGAACGTGAGCGCCGGTACGGCCGGGTTGAGGCCGTACCGGCAGGTCGGGGGCGGTGGCCCCCAGCGCTATCGCGCGACGGGAAGCCATGCGTTAACCGTCGTGACCGGGCTCACGCGCAAACGGTTGCGTCACCCCACGTACGGCCGCGGACGCCCCGTCCACCGCTGCTCGTCGCGCCGGTAGACCGGCACCTGCCCCGCCGCCACCCGGAACGTGTAGCGGCCGCTGTTCTCGACGACCTCCCCGTCGGTGGCCAGCATCCCGGGCACCTCGAGCTCGACGTCGAGCTCGGGCACCTCGCACTGCCCGTACACGCGGCTGTGCCCCAGCGCGCCCAGGAGCAGCGCGGCCGTCACGCGCAGCCGGGAGAACCGCACGTCCGCGCGCATCCAGCGCACGTCGAGCAGTCCGGAGTCCAGGGTCGGCCGCCAGGCGGGCACCATGCCCCGCGGGTGGTAGGGACCGTTGCCGACGAACAGGAACCACACCGTGCGCCACTCGTCGAGGAACCGCACCCGCACCGGCTGCGCCCGGTGCAGCACCACCATCAGCGCCGCGACGAACGCCGGCCACTTGCCCCAGCGCGGCTGCCAGTGCTCCCGCAGCCGCACGAGCTCCGGGTAGGAACCGATGCTCGCGGTGTTGAGGAACGTCCGGGTGCGCACGACCTTGTCCGATTCAGCGTCGGCGGAACCGGTGTCCGGGTGGACCTCGACCACCCCGAGGTCCACGGCGACGGCCTGCCCGGCGCGGGTGGCGTCGTCGACCTCCTGCAGGTCGTAGACACCGACGTCGCGGGCGAAGTGGTTGAGCGTCCCCAGCGGCACCACCACGAGGGGCAGGCCGTGCCGCTCCGCGACCGCGGCACCCGCGCCGACCGAGCCGTCGCCGCCCGTGATCCCCAGCGCCTTAATGTGCGTGCCCACCTCACCGTCGCGGCGCCTGAGCGCGGCCTCCAGTTGCACCTCGATACTGCGTCCCTGCTGAACGGTGAGGATCTCCGCGCGCGGCAGGACCCGGGCGACGTCGCCGAGGGGGTCGTAGTTCGGGTCGCCGGAGAACTGGTTGACCAGCATCAGCAGGCCGTCGCCGCCGGGGAGCGCCGGGGCGCTGTCGACGGGCCGGGCGCGGGCCTCGTCGGTGCGTCGCACCGGCCACCACCGCCGCGTGAGCAGTGCCACACCAGTGCCCAGTGTTGCACCCGCGGCGACGTCGGAGGCCCAGTGCACGCCCACGTGCACCCGCGAGTAGGCCACGGCCGCCGCGACCGGGGCGATCACCAGCCCCACCTTCGGGCTCTCCAGGCTCACCGCGGTCGCGAACGCCGCGGCGGAGGCCGCGTGCCCCGACGGGAACGACGACGAGGTCGGCGGCGACGGCAGCGTCTGGTAGGCGGGCAGCTCGGACGCGGCCGGGCGGCGGCGGGGGAGCAGCGGCTTGCACACGGCGTTCGCACTGCCGCTGGCCAGCGCGATCGCGAGGACACCGCGCGCGGCGGCCTTGCGGGTGGCGCCGCGGCGCAGCGCCAGTGCACCCGCGACGGCGAACCACAGGACGCTGTGGTTGGCCGCCGTCGTCAGGCCCTTCATCACCGTGTCGAGCCCGGACGGGGGCATCGTCCCGATGTGGCGCGAGATGCCACGGTCGATCTCGTTCACGGGATCGACCAGCCGCAGGAGCCGCTTCACCGCGCGACCATAATCGACGGTCCGTCACACGGCGCAGCGGCTCTCACACTGCGTGACGTGACGGGAAGGGAAACGGCCGCTCACAGAGGTGCCCCCGCGGGCCGCGCACCGCTTAGGCTGGAGCGCATGCAGCGGCGGATCTTCGGTCTCGAGACCGAGTTCGGGGTCACGTGCACCTTCCACGGTCAGCGGCGCCTGTCCCCGGACGAGGTGGCGCGCTATCTGTTCCGCCGGGTCGTGTCCTGGGGCCGGTCGTCGAACGTGTTCCTGCGCAACGGTGCCCGGCTCTACCTGGACGTGGGCAGCCACCCCGAGTACGCGACGGCGGAGTGCGACTCGTTGTCGCAGCTCGTCGCCCACGACAAGGCCGGTGAGCGGATCCTCGAAGACCTCCTTGTCGACGCCGAGCGACGGCTGGTGGACGAGGGCATCGGCGGCGACATCTACCTGTTCAAGAACAACACCGACTCCGCGGGCAACTCCTACGGCTGCCACGAGAACTACCTGGTCGCCCGGGCAGGGGAGTTCTCCCGCATCGCGGACGTCCTGCTGCCCTTCCTCGTCACCCGCCAGCTCATCTGCGGTGCCGGCAAGGTCCTGCAGACCCCCCGCGGCGCCGTGTACTGCCTCTCGCAGCGCGCCGAGCACATCTGGGAGGGCGTCTCCAGCGCCACCACCCGGTCGCGGCCGATCATCAACACCCGCGACGAGCCGCACGCCGACGCCGAGCGTTACCGACGGCTGCACGTCATCGTCGGCGACTCGAACATGAGCGAGGTCACGACCCTGCTCAAGGTGGGTTCCGCGCACCTGGTGCTCGAGATGATCGAGGCCGGCGTGCAGTTCCGCGACTTCACCCTCGACAACCCGATCCGGGCGATCCGCGAGATCAGCCACGACCTCACCGGCCGCCGCACTGTCCGGCTGGCCGGAGGCCGCGAGGCCAGCGCGCTCGACATCCAGCGCGAGTACCACGCCCGCGCCGTCGAGCACGTCGCCGCCCGCGGCTCGGCGCTGCCGGACCGCACGATCAACCGGGTGCTCGACCTGTGGGGCCGCACGCTCGACGCCGTCGAGAGCCAGAACCTGTCGCAGATCGACCGGGAGATCGACTGGGCGATCAAGCACCGGCTCGTCGAGCGCTACCGCGAGCGCAACAACCTGGACCTCGCCAGCGCCCGCGTCGCCCAGCTGGACCTGGCCTACCACGACATCCGCCGCGGTCGGGGCCTGTTCGATCTGCTGCAGCGCAAGGGCATGGTCGAGCGGGTCACGGACGACGGCGAGATCGAGGTGGCGAAGGACTCGCCGCCGCAGACGACCCGGGCCAAGCTCCGCGGCGACTTCATCGCCGCCGCCCAGGCCGCCGGCCGCGACTTCACCGTCGACTGGGTGCACCTCAAGCTCAACGACCAGGCGCAGCGCACCGTGCTGTGCAAGGACCCGTTCCGGTCGGTCGACGAGCGGGTGGACCGGCTGATCGCCTCGCTGTAGGAGCGGTTCCCCGGCCGGCTACGCCTCGCCGAGGTAGCGGGCCCGCAGCGCGGCGAGCTCGTCCTGCACCGTGGCGGAGGTGACGCTCTCGTCGTTGCGGCCCGGCTCGATCCCCATCGACCGCAGCAGCGCGGTCGCCGGGACGGCCGGGTCGCCGGTCTCACCGAGCACCGGATGCAGCCCGTTCTCGGCCAAGTGGTGGAACACCAGGTTCACCACGGTCCAAGGGTTGAAGGTCTCCCGCGCGTCGCCCTCCGCAGCGCTCATGCCCGAAGGGTCGACCGGTGCGGCACGCCGGTCAACGGATGTCGCAGGATGAGACGACGGTGTGCTGCGTGTGCAGGAAAGCCACTTTCCTGCAACGGAGTTGCATGAACGTGGCTTCCCTGCAATCAGGCCGCCGCCCACTGTCGACCCTGATCCGGCCACCCGCCGCGCACCACGGCCGTACGATGCCCGGGTGTCCTCCGCCCGGGCCGAGCGTCTGGTGAACCTGGTGCTCTGCCTGCTGTCCACCCGGCAGTTCCTGCCCGCCGAGAAGATCCGCGCCACCGTCCCCGGCTACGCCGACGCGGCGACCGACGAGGCGTTCTTCCGGATGTTCGAGCGCGACAAGACCGAGCTGCGCGAGCTGGGCGTCCCGCTCGAGACCGGGCGAAACTCCGTCTTCGACACCACCGACGGCTACCGGATCGCCCGCCAGGACTACGAGCTCGGCGAGATCGACCTCGAGCCGGACGAGGCGGCAGCGGTCGCCCTGGCGGCGCGGCTGTGGGACACCCCCGGCCTGGCCGGAGCGGCCCACGGGGCGGTGCTCAAGCTGCGGGCGGCCGGGGTGGAGGTCGACGAGACGCGCACCGGGCCGGTGCAGCCGCGGGTAAGGGCGGTCGAGCCGGCATTCGGCCCGCTGCTGGCGGCCGTGCAGGCCGGGCAGGTGGTGTCGTTCCCGCACCGCCGGGGCGGCCCGACCGGGGAGATCTCGCGCCGCACCGTGGAGCCCTGGGGTGTGGTGTCGGCGCGGGGCCGCTGGTACCTGGTCGGCCACGACCGCGACCGGGCGGACGTCCGCTCGTTCCGGCTTTCCCGGATCGCCGGGCCGGTGAGCACGCTCGGGCCGCCCGGCGCCGTGCAGGTGCCGCCCGGGATGGACCTGCTCGCGGTGGTGGACCGCGGGGTCGCGCTGCCCCCGGTGATCGGCACGGCCCGGCTGTGGGTCGCCGCGGGCCGCGCACACGGCCTGCGCCGGATGGGCCGGGTGCTGCGGCCGCTGCGGCTCCCGGGCGACCATCCCGACGCCGACGGTGACGAGCTGGAGATCGACCTGCGCAGCCTGGACATCGTCGCGCGCTGGATCGCCGGGTACGGGCCCGAGGTGGTGGTGCTGCACCCGCCGGAGCTCTCGACCGCGGTGCGGCAGGCGTGGGCGGCGGCCGCCGCGGCGCACGCCGGCGCCCTCGTCGCACCCGACCACGTGGCGGCTACCGCGGGCGACGTGGCCCGGTGACGGGCAGCGGCCTCACCGAGCGTCTGCCGCGGCTCCTCACGCTCGTGCCCTACCTGCTCGCCCGCCCCGGGGTCCCGCTCGCCGACGTCGCCGCCGACTTCGGGATCGGCGAACGCCAGCTGCGCCGCGACCTGGAGCTGCTGTGGATGTGCGGGCTGCCCGGCTACGGCCCGGGCGACCTGGTCGACCTGTCGTTCGCCGGCGACACCGTGACCGTCACCGAGGACGCCGGCCTGCGCCGCCCCCTGCGGTTGACCACCGCGGAGGGCACCGCACTGCTCGTCGCGCTGCGCACGCTGGGCGACCTGCCGGGGATGGTCGACACGGACGCCGTGCGGCGGGCGACGGCGAAGATCGAGCGGGCCGTCGGCGACGCGGGAGCGGCCGGGGTCGCCGTCGAGGTCTCCCGGCAGGAGCAGGCCACCACCACCGCCGTGCGGGAGGCGTTGGAGGCCGGCCGGGCCCTGACGATCCGCTACTACACCGCGGGCCGCGACGCCGTCACCCTCCGCACCGTCGACCCCATGCGGTTGCTGCTCGTGGAGGGCCGCGGCTACCTGGAGGCGTGGTGCCGGCGCGCCGGAGCGGTACGGCTGTTCCGGCTGGACCGCGTCGACGAGGTCGTCGTGCTCGACGAACCGGCCGCCGCCCCACCGGACGCCGAGCCGACGGACCTGTCGGCGGGGGTGTTCCCGGCCCGGCCCGAGCACGGCAGCGCGGTGCTGCTGCTGGAGCCCTGGGCCCGGTGGGTGGCCGAGTACTACCCGGTCGAGCAGGTGGTGGAGCTGCCCCCCGACCCGGCGGACGAGCGGAACGGGCATGATCACGGTCCGGACGGTCGCCCGGGCCGCCGGGCCGACGGCCGGGCCCGGGTGCTGATGCGCTACGCCGACCCGGCGTGGCTGGTCCGGCTGGTGCTGGGGCTGGGCGGGGGCGCCCGGATCCTGGAGCCGCCCGAGCTGGCGGCCGAGGTGGCGCGGCGGGCGTCGGAGGCGCTGGTGCGGACGGACGGCGGCACGAGGGGAGTGGGGCCGGGATGACGGAGGTGGGGCGATGACGGGTGTCGTCGGGGCACTGGTCGCGCTGGCCGTCGTGGTGGCGCTGTTGCTCGTGCTGGCCGTCCGCCCACACGTGCGACGGTTGACCCGCAGCGTGGCGGTGTTCCGCACCGACACGACCGCCGGGCTGGCGCAGCTGCGGACGATCCGGGCCGGGCGGCGCCGCGATCCCCAACCTGCGGCGGGGGAGCCCTCCCCCATTGGGGGCCCCGGACGTCACCGCCGGGCCGACGCCGCGCCGTAGACTCCGAAGTGACTGATCCTCGAACAGAACACCGCAGGTGGGCCGACCGGCCCGCACGGGATTGACCTCGGAGGCGGAAGCGATGCCAGGCGGCTGGGAATGGCTGATCATCATCGGCGTACTGGTGCTGCTGTTCGGCGCCAAGCGCCTGCCCGAGATGGCGCGGTCGGTGGGCCAGTCGGCCCGCGTGTTCAAGGGCGAGATGAAGGGCCTCAAGGACGACGAGGGCCACAACGCGGCCCAGGGGAATCCGGCACAGCGCCCGTCGCAGTCGGGTACCCGTCCTGCCACGCCGGCCGAGCCCGCGGCGCTGCCGCCGGTCGACGCGCAGATCAACAATCCCGTCAACGGCACGACTCCCGGTACGACTCCCGGCACGGGCGCGGCCGCCCAGTCGCCCGCCGAGCCCGTCCGGCGCGACGCCGAGCGCTGACCGTCTGCCCAGTGAGGTCTGCCCAGTGAGGTCTGCCCAGTGAGGTCGGCACGGTGAAGTCCCCGGTACGGGTCCTGGGCCGGCTGCGTCCGGGCCGCCGCCGTCGGGTCAATCCCGACGGCACGATGACGCTGATCGAGCACCTCTTCGAGCTGCGCAACCGGCTCGGGATCGCGCTCGTCGCGATCGGGGTCACCACGATCCTCGGCTACATCTGGTTCGGCGTCGGCCTGTTCGGCACCCCGAGCCTCGGGGAGATCCTCAAGGCGCCCTACTGCAACATCCCGGCGGCCTCGCGCGCCACGTTCACCGCCGACGGCTCCTGCACCCTGCTGGGCACCGGCCCGTTCGACCAGTTCAACCTGCGGCTCAAGGTCGCCACCACCGTCGGGGTCGTACTCGCCTGCCCCGTCTGGCTCTACCAGCTCTGGCAGTTCATCACCCCCGGGCTGTACGCGAACGAGCGGAAGTACGCGCTGGGGTTCGTCTCGGCGGCGTCGCTGCTGTTCGTCTCCGGGTCGGTGCTGGCCTACTTCGTCATCACCCAGGGCCTGTACTTCCTGCTGACGATCGGTGGCGAGGTCCAGACCACGGCGCTGACCGGGCACGACTACTTCGGCTTCCTCATCGCCCTGCTCGTCATCTTCGGCGTGAGCTTCGAGATCCCGCTCATCGTCGTCGCGCTCAACCTGGTGGGCGTGCTGAGCTACGCCAAGCTCAAGAGCTGGCGCCGCGGGCTGATCTTCGGCCTGTTCGTGTTCGCCGCCATCGCCACGCCCGGCCAGGACCCGTTCTCGATGCTGGCGTTGGCGCTGGCACTGGTGCTGCTGTTCGAGATGGCCATCCAGATCGCCCGGGTGAACGACAAGCGCCGCGCGCGCAAACGCGCCGAGCAGGGCTGGGACAGCTGGGACCCCGATCAGCCCTCGCCCATCGACACCACACCCAGCACGATCGACACCACCCCGTCGCCGGTCGCCCCGCCGGCACCGGTGGAGGAGCCCGCCCGGGCCGCGACGCCAGGAGCGGCCGCGGGATCAGCCACGTACGACTCGTCGTTCCGGTCGGCCCACTCCGACCCGACCCCGATCTGGGACGAGTGGGACCCGAACCGTCCCGAGCCCCCGCCCGACTCCCCGCGCCGGCTGGACGACGTCACCTGACGCCTCACAGCAGTGTGGCTCCGGGGTGCGGAGCGCGGGCATGTGTCACTGTGGAGAGGTGAGCAGTACCCCCGCACCCGCGGAGGCCTACGCGGCCGCCCGGGACCGCTCAGCCCGCCCCCGCCTCGCCGAGTTCGCCGGCACCCTCCCGTTCACCCTCGACGTCTTCCAGCGCACCGCCTGTTCCGCGCTGGAAGACGGCCACGGGGTGCTCGTGTGCGCCCCCACCGGGGCCGGGAAGACCGTCGTCGGCGAGTTCGCCGTCCACCTCGCACTCGCCCAGGGCCTGCGGTGCTTCTACACCACCCCGATCAAGGCGCTGAGCAACCAGAAGTACGCCGACCTCGTCGCCCGCCACGGCGCCGGGGCCGTCGGCCTGCTCACCGGCGACACCAGCGTCAACGGCGACGCCCAGGTGGTGGTGATGACCACCGAGGTGCTGCGCAACATGATCTACGCGCGGTCCGGGCAGCTCGACCGGCTCGGCTACGTCGTGATGGACGAGGTGCACTACCTGGCCGACCGGTTCCGCGGCGCGGTGTGGGAGGAGGTGATCCTCCAGCTGCCCGAGCACGTCGCGCTGGTCAGCTTGTCGGCGACGGTGAGCAACGCCGAGGAGTTCGGCGACTGGCTGGTGACGGTGCGGGGCGACACGACCGTCGTCGTCGACGAGCACCGGCCGGTGCCGCTGTGGCAGCACATGATGGTCGGCAACCGCCTGCTCGACCTGTTCGCCCTGGAGGCGGGGGGCGACGGCGAGCTGCAGGTCGACCCGGAGCTGGTCCGCGCCACCCGTGAGCTGGACCGGCAGTCCGCCACCGCGGTCTGGGACCGGGCCCGCCGCACCCGCGGCGCGGCGCCGAACCGGCGGGTCGGCTTCCGGCCGCCGTCGCGGATCACCGTGCTGGACCGGCTGGACCGCGACGGGCTGCTCCCGGCCATCACCTTCGTCTTCAGCCGCGCGGGCTGCGACGCCGCCGTGCAGCAGTGCGTGCGGGCCGGGCTGCGGCTGACCACCGAGGACGAGGTCGCCGAGATCCGCCGCGTCGTGGAGCGGCGCACCGGCGACCTGCCGCAGGCCGACCTCGGCGTCCTGGGCTACTGGGAGTGGCGCGAGGCGCTGGAGCGCGGGGTGGCCGCGCACCATGCCGGAATGCTGCCGGCATTCAAGGAGACCGTCGAGGAGCTGTTCGTCCGCGGTCTGGTGCGCGCCGTCTTCGCCACCGAGACCCTCGCGCTGGGCATCAACATGCCCGCGCGCACCGTCGTGCTGGAGCGGCTGGTCAAGTTCAACGGCGAGGCGCACGCCGAGCTGACTCCCGGCGAGTACACGCAGCTCACCGGGCGGGCCGGCCGCCGGGGGATCGACGTCGAGGGCCACGCCGTCGTGGTCTGGCAGCCCGGCGTGGACCCGCAGCAGGTGGCCGGGCTGGCCTCGACGCGCACCTACCCGCTGCGCAGCTCCTTCCGGCCCGGCTACAACATGACCGTCAACCTCGTCGGCCGGCTCGGCGTCGCCGCCGCCCGCGACCTGCTCGAGCAGTCGTTCGGGCAGTTCCAGGCCGACCGGTCGGTGGTCGGCCTGGCCCGGCGGATCGAACGCAACACCGAGACCCTCGCCGGGTACGCCGACGCGATGCGCTGCCACCTCGGCGACTTCACCGAGTACGCCGCGCTGCGCCGCCGGGTCGGCGACCGGGAGAAGGCCCTGCGCCGCCAGGGGATGGCCCACCAGCGCGACGCCACCACGGACGCGCTGCGCGCGCTGCGGACCGGCGACGTCATCGCGGTGCCTGGCGGGCGGCGTGCCGGTCTCGCCGTCGTCCTCGACCCCGGGGTGGACAGCGGGGACGACCCGCGACCGCTGGTGCTCACCGAAGACCGCTGGGCCGGGCGCCTGTCGTCCGCCGACTTCCCCACGCCCGTCTCGGCGCTGGGCCGGATGCGGCTGCCCAAGAACGTGAACCACCGGGCTCCTGCGGTGCGCCGCGACCTCGCGTCGTCCCTGCGCAACACCGGCATCGTCGCCCCGACCACACCGCGGCGCGGCCGCTCCGGAAAGGGCGCCCCGGACGACGACCCGGAACTCGCCACGCTGCGCCGCGCGCTGCGTGCCCATCCCTGCCACGGGTGCGACGACCGGGAGGCGCACGCCCGGTGGGCCGAGCGGCACGCCCGGCTGGAGCGCGAGACCGAGCAGCTGCGGCAGAAGGTCCGGGCCACCACGCACTCGCTGGCCCGCTCGTTCGACCGGATCCGCGCGCTGCTGGGGGAGCGCGACTACCTCTCCGCCGCCGACGGCGGGGAGACCGTCACCCCGCAGGGGGAGCGGCTGGCGCGGCTGTGGGGCGAGTCGGACCTGCTCGCGGCCGAGTGCCTGCGCCATGGCGTGTGGGACGGCCTGGAGCCCGCCGAGCTGGCGGCGGTCGTGTCCGCGCTGGTGTACGAGTCGCGCCGGGACCTCGGAGCGGTGCCGCGGGTGCCGAGCGGGCGCGTGTCGGAGTCGCTGGCCGCGACGGTGCGGCTGTGGACTGCTCTGGACGACGACGAGCGCCGGCACCGGGTCGACCGCACCCGCGAGCCGGACCTCGGCTTCGCCTGGCCGATGCACCGGTGGGCGCGCGGGGAGTCGCTGTCGGCGGTGCTCACGGCGGCCGAGCAGAACGGCGTGGAGCTGTCGGCGGGCGACTTCGTCCGCTGGTGCCGCCAGGTGCTCGACCTGCTCGACCAGATCGCGGACGTCGCCGGGCGCGACACCCCGGTGGGGCGGGCCGCGGCCGCGGCGGCGAAGTCGGTGCGGCGCGGGGTGGTCGCGGCCGGCACGGCGTGATCGGAACCTGCACGGCGCGCGTCCGGGTGTTCCGCCCGGATCTCCCGCGCGGCGGCGGCCGTGTGTGCTTGGATCGCGCGGGTTCGGCCGACGAGGAGGGGCGCCGATGACCAGGTCCCACGACCCCGACGCCTACGGCTCCGACCCGTACGGGCGCGGCGCGGCGGCGCCGGAACCCGGCTCCACCGGCGCGTGGCGGCGCGACTCCGCGGGCCCGTACGGCGACGAGCCGCAGTACGGCTGGCAGCCCCAGCACGAGCCGTCGTTGGGCCGGGGCTACCCGGCCCGGCCGCACCGCAAGACCGCGCAGCAGCGCGGCCGGCAGCGGCTGCTCGTCGCGGTCGTGACGGCGCTGGTCGTCGTGATCGTCCTCGTGCTCGGGTTCTTCACCCCCGGGTGGTTCGTCACCCGCGTCTTCGACTCCGCCGCGGTGCAGACGGGTGTCGCGAAGATCCTCGCGAACGACTACGCCACGGACGGGGTCGCAGACGTCCGTTGCCCGCAGGACGTGCAGGTGACGAGCGGTGCCACGTTCACCTGCGACGCGACGATCGACGGCGACCCGGTCACGATCCCGGTCACGGTCACCGACGACCGCGGCGGCTACCAGGTGGGCCGGCCGGCCTGAGCGGGCATCCGGTCCGCGCGCTCGACGAGGGCGAGCTGCGCGCGGCGCACGACCTGTTCGTCGGCACCCTCCACCACACCACCGTCGACGAGACCCAGTGGGAGCGCCGGCGCGCGTCGTACACGCCCGGCCGCACCTTCGGGGTGTTCGACGCGGCGGGCCGGCTGGTCGGCACCACGATGTCGTACCCGTCACAGACCGCGGTGCCGGGCGGGGCGGTGCTGCCGCTGGGCGCGGTGACCCGCGTGGGCGTGCGCGCCGACCACACCCGCCGCGGGGTGGCCACCGCCCTGATGCGCGCCCAGCTCGACGACCTGCGGGCCCGCGGCGACGCCCTCGCGCTGCTGTGGGCCACCGAGAGCGGCATCTACGGCCGGTACGGCTACGGCGTCGCCACCCGCGCCCGCTCCGTCCGGGTCCGGGCCTCGCGGACGGCGCTGCGACCGTCGGCGCCGTCGGGCGGCGCGGTGCGGGTGCTCGACCGCCACGAGATCGTCCCCGTGCTCACGGCCGTGCACGACACGCTGGCCCTGCGCCGCCCGGGCGGGATCACCCGCACCCCGGGCTGGTGGGAGGTCGGCCTGGCCCGCCACGACGACGACCCGCTGCTCGTCGCGGTGCACTCGGGGCAGGCGGGCGACGACGGCTTCGCCCTGGCCGTGCCGCACGGCGTCTTCGGCGACCCGCTGGGCGGCACGCTGCGGGTCGAGGACCTGCACGCCGCCGATACCGCGGCGGCGGCCGGGCTGTGGCGGTTCCTGCTCGGCGTCGACCTGATCGGGTACGTCGAGGCCGCCGTCGCGCTGGACGACCCGCTGGACCTGCTGCTCGACGACCCGCGCCACGCGCTGGTCACCGGGCTGGCCGACGAGACGTGGCTGCGGCTGGTCGACGTGCCGGCCGCGCTGGCGGCACGCAGCTTCGCGACCGGCTCCGATCCCGTCGTCCTGGCCGTCCACGACCCCCTGCTCCCGGACAACACCGGGATCTACCGGATCGCCGCGGAGGGGGCCGAGCGGGTCGGGCCGCTGGGTGCGTGCGACCCGGAGCTGTCGTGCGACGTCGCGGCACTCGCGATGGCCTACCTCGGCGACCGCAGCCCGTCGGCGCTGGCCGCCACCGGCTGGTGGACGGTGCACGACCCCGCGGCGATGCCCCGGGCGGACGCGCTGTTCGCCACCGATGTGGTGCCGTGGTGCGGCACCCACTTCTAGACCGCAACTAGCGGCCGCCTGCCACCGCCAGCGCCGCGACCAGCCGCTCCACCGTCCCGCCGAGGGCCCACCGCTCCGCGAGCTCCGCCAGCCGGTCCGGGTCCACCGGGGCGGCCGGGACCGCGTCGGGGCGGCCCATCCGGACGGGGGCGTCGAGCGCCACCCGCACCACCGGCTCGACCACCGCGAGATACGGCC
Source organism: Pseudonocardia charpentierae (assembly GCF_031845345.1). Taxonomy (NCBI): domain Bacteria; kingdom Bacillati; phylum Actinomycetota; class Actinomycetes; order Pseudonocardiales; family Pseudonocardiaceae; genus Pseudonocardia; species Pseudonocardia charpentierae. Next base: position 69,914 of record NZ_JAVREJ010000012.1, read on the forward strand.
CGGCCGCGACGAGCTTGCTGCGGACCGGCGGGCTGATCCGGGTGTCGGACCGGTCGTCCACCGCCGCACGCAGCTCGTCCCACGACCCGAACCGGCCCACCAGCGTCGCCGCGGTCTTCGCGCCGATCCCCGGCACGCCCGGCAGCCCGTCCGACGGGTCGCCGCGCAGCATCGCCATCTCCGCGTACGCCGCACCCGCCCGCGCAGCCGGCACCCCGTACTTCGCCGCGACCTCCGGCGGCCCGAGCGTCTCCGCCTTGGACAGCCCGCGCCCGACGTAGATCAACCGCACCGGGGTCGGCTCGTCGCGGACGACCTGCATGAGGTCGCGGTCGCCGCTGACCACCGCCACCGGATCGGTCTTCTCGGTGGCGCACAGCGTGCCGATCACGTCGTCGGCCTCGTGGCCGTCGGCACCGGCCGTGGCCAGCCCGGCCGCAGCGAGCACGTCGAGGATCACCGGTACCTGGGGGCTCAGCGTGTCCGGCACGACCTCCGGGATCCCCGCGGGAGCCGTCTCGGGGTTGCCGGCAAGCCGGTGCGCCTTGTACGACGGCAGCGCATTCACCCGGAACGCCGGCCGCCAGTCCAGGTCCAGACACGCCACGAGCCGGCCCGGACGACGCTCGGTGAGCAGCCGCGACACCATGTCGGTGAACCCGCGCACGGCGTTGACCGGCGTCCCGTCCGGAGCTGTGATCGACTCCGGCACCCCGTAGAACGCGCGGAAGTACAGGCTGGCGGCGTCGAGCAGCATCAGCGGTCCGGGCACGGCCCGCAGTGTGCCAGTGCGGCCGCTCCGGGTGCCGCTCGGTCATGCGAGGCAGGGTGTGCGGGCCCACCTGGGGGTGCGACAGCCTACTCGCCGCGCCACGCGATGTGACCGCGTGCAGCGGCCCCCAGCGGCCTGCCAGGGCCCTGGGCAGGCGCGGAGGATCTCCGCCGGGTGGGCGGGATGACACACGGTGTCGGGGCATACTGCGGCATATGACTTCGCGGGGCATGTCATCGGCCGTTCCCACCGCGCTGCTCGCCGACCGCATCCGGCGGGCGGGCGAGGTAGCCGCCGAGCACGGCGTCGATCTCCTGCTGGTCACCCCGGGCACCGACCTGCGGTACCTGCTCGACGCCGACGGCGCCAGCCACGAGCGGCTGACGTGCCTGGTGCTCGCCGCGGCCGGGCACCGCGCGCCGCCCGCGCTGGTCGTGCCCCGGCTGGAGGCGCCGGGCTGGGCGCACCTCCCGCTGGACGAGCTCGGGGTCGAGGTCGTCACGTGGAACGACGGCGAAGACCCCTACCTGCTGGTCAGTGACCTCGCCGGCGGCCCGACCCGGCTCGCGGTGGCCGACGAGATGCCCGCACGCCACGTGTTCGGGCTGCGCGAGGCCCTGCCCGAGGCCGCGCAGTACCTCGCCGGTCCGATCGTGACCGAGCTGCGGATGCGCAAGGACGCCGCGGAGGTGGATGAGCTCCGCGCCGCGGGTGCGGCGATCGACCGGGTGCATGCCCGCATGGGCGAGTTCCTGAAGGCGGGCCGCTCCGAGGCGCAGGTCGGCGCGGACATCGCCGCGGCGATCGTCGAGGAGGGCCACACGGAGGCCGCCTTCGTCATCGTCGGATCGGGCCCGAACGGCGCCAGCCCGCACCACGACGTGTCGGACCGGGTGATCGAGAGCGGCGACGTCGTGGTCGTCGACATCGGTGGCCCCCTGCCGAGCGGCTACTACTCCGACTGCACCCGCACCTACGCCGTCGGCGCCGAGCCGCCCGCCCGCGTGCAGGACGCGTACGCGGCGCTGCAGGACGCGCAGGAGCGGGCCGTCGCCGCGGTGCGGCCCGGGGTGACGGCCGAGCAGGTCGACGCGGTCGCCCGGGCCCGGCTCACCGACGCGGGGCTGGGGGAGCGGTTCCTGCACCGCACCGGCCACGGCATCGGGCTCGACGTGCACGAAGACCCCTATATCGTCGGCGGCAACACGCTGGCCCTCGAGCCCGGTATGGCGTTCAGCGTCGAGCCGGGGGTGTACCTCGACGGCGACTGGGGCGCCCGGATCGAGGACATCGTGGTGGTGACCGACCACGGCTGCGAGCGGCTCAACAACCGCCCGCACGACCTCGTCGTCCTGTAGCCGGTGCATCCGACGAGCGGGCCGCTCGGCGCATAGGTCCCGACGAACGGGCCGCTCGTCCGATGCGGACGCGCCGGGGTACGTCGGCGGGTCAGGCGGCGGCCGTCGCCGGGGGCGACGGTGCGACGTGCAGGTGGCCGTCCACGCCCGCCCGGCACGTCGCGGCGTCACCCGACATGCGCAGGAACTCCCCGACGCAGCGGCCCAGCTCGGCGTGCCCGGCGGCCGACGGGTGGAACGACTCCTGGGCCAGGTGCACCCCGAACGCGTCGAGCCCGCCGTACACCCACGCCGCCGGGTCGACGGTCAGCCGCCGCTGCCACTCGTCGGCGGCGACCACCCGGCTGCACGCCTCGCGGCCCTCGGTCGCCCGCGACAGGTCCAGGAACCGGGCTCCGGACCGTCCGGCCACCTGCCGCAGGGCCACCGACAGCCGGGGGAACGCCTCGGTGCGCGCCCACGCGGCGTCCACACGGCTGTACGGGCAGCCCTGCAGGGCGGGGGCGCCGACCATGCGCTCGGTGACCGGGGCCGCGTAGGAGGCCAGCACCAGCGTGTAGCCGGAGTCGGTGTAGCCCGCACGACGCATCGCCGCCCGCACGTCGGCCACCGCCGCCTCCACCCTCGGGGCCATCGCGGCGACCCGCGAGGACCACTGCGGCCCGACCGTCTCCCGACAGTCCGGCACCGCGGGGTCGAGGAACGCGCGAATGCAGGTGATGCCGGTGGGCACCAGCGCCGGGTCGTCGTTACCGCCGACCTGCAGCACGACGGCGGTGACGCGCACCTCCCGGGCCAGCGCACCCAGCCGCTCCGCCTGGGAGGCCTCGCCGTAGCGGCGGCCGCCGCCCAGGGCGACGTCGGCGGACCGAGCGCCGGAGCAGGCCAGGTTCACCGACTTCTCGGCCGCACCCAGCTGGTGCACGTAGGCGTGCGGGGAGCGGTGGCACCAGTTGCCGGCCTCGCCACGGGTTCCGGGCTCGTAGTCGCCCGCCCCCTCCCCGGACGCGGCGCTGTCGCCCAGGGCGACGACCGTGCTCGGGCCGGCGGGTGCCGCCGTCGCCGGGGCCGCGAGCAGGACGCACGCCGCGGCGGCGAGCGCGGAGACGGCGGCGGCGCGCCGGGGGAGGGACACGGCCGCGACGGTAGAGCGGCCGTGCCCGGGCCTCCAGAACGTTCACCCGACCCCCGGACGACACCACCCGATACGGGACGAGCCACCCCGGACGGATCGCCCGGGAACCCGGGAGCCGTCTCCGGGCGTTCCCCGAGGTGACGGCCTCCCGCATCGCGCAGGATGGACGTCGGCGGCGAGATCCGCCGTCACCTGTGAAAGGAGCCCTCGGTGGCATCGACGACCCTGACCCGGCCGCGGCAAGGGGCCGTGATCGCCGGAGTGTGCGCCGGCCTCGCGGAGCGGTTCGGCTGGAGCCCGTTCGCGGTCCGGCTCGTGTTCCTGCTGTCGTGCCTGCTGCCCGGGCCGCAGTTCATCGTCTACCTGGTGCTGTGGGTGATCATGCCCCGCCGCCCGTACTGAGGCGAGGTGCAGAGGTCGGGGCCAGTCGCTCAACGAGAAGTGCTCTCGTGGTTCCCCGACCTCGGGACCTCGATGAGCGCCCGCTCGCCGAGCAGGGTGAGCGTCGCCTCGGGGGTCAGCGGGTGGAACGGGCCGCCGCGCACGTCGCGGTAGGCCCGCTCCAGCGGTGAACGCCGGTAGAACGCCGCCCCGCCGGCGACCTCCAGCGCGGTGTCGACCACGGCACGCGCCTCCACGACGGCGTGCCGCTTCGCCGTCATCACCGCGGCCAGCGTCGCCTCGTCGAGCGCCGGGTCGTCGCCCATCTCGGCGACGGCGCCGAGCAGCGCCCACTGCGCCACCTGCAGCCGCGCCCGCATCTCCCCGATCTGCCGGACAGTTGACGGCCCGGGCTCACCGCGACGCCCCGCCACCCGCACCGCCTCAGCACAGGCACCGCGCGCAACCCCGAGGTAGGCGGCCCCGGCCACCGGCGCGAAGTGGATCGCCGCGGCCAGCAGGGGACCGGTCAGCACGCCGTACGGGCGCTGCCCGACCACCTTCTCCGCCGGCAGGAACACACCGTCGAACACCACGTCGTGGCTGGCGGTGCCCCGCATGCCCAGCGTGTCCCAGGTCTCGACGATCGAGACCCCCGGCGCCGACAGCGGCACCCCGGCGTGCAGCACGACGGCGTCGGGCCCCGGCTCGCCGAGCGTCGCGGACGTCGAGATCACCGAGGCGACCGGCGCCTGGGTGCAGAACTGCTTGCGCCCGTCGAGCCGGTACCCGCCCGGCACGGCCACGGCGGTCGTGGACGGGCAGACCCAGTCGGAGCCGCCGCTGGTGGCCAGCACCAGGCGGTCGTCGGCGACCTTGCGCAGCACGCCTTCGGCGTCGGGTGCACCGCGGCGCCACCGCCAGCGCTGCACGAGCGTGAGGTACAGGTGCATCGCCGCGGCCAGCGCCGCCGCACCGGAGCGGCTGCCGAGCTCCTCCTCGGCGAGCACCACCTGCCGCATCGAGGCGCCGAGGCCGCCGAGCTCGACGGGAACGGGCAGGCGCAGGTAGCCGCAGGCGTGCATCTCGTCGTAGGCCTCGGTCACGAAGCTGGCGTCGCGGTCGTGCCCGGCGTCGAACTCCGCGGCGACGCGCCCCACGCGGGCGGCGAGGGCCACGACGTCGTCGTCGGTGACGGTGGTCTGGACAGGGGCGGAAGTAGTCGTCGTCATGCGGCGAGGGTTCCGCCGTACGGATTCACCGGATAGTTCTGTATCTGCACCGGTGTCGGGTCCATCATCGATACGTGTCGCGCTACGGCCAGTACTGCCCGATCACCCGCTCGCTCGAGGTGCTGGGCGACCGGTGGACGCTGCTGGTCGTCCGCGACCTCCTGGTCGGGACGCGGCGGTTCAACGAGCTCGCCCGGGGCCTGCCGGGCATGTCCCGCGGGCTGCTGTCCAAGCGGCTGGACCAGCTCGAACGCGACGGTCTCGTCGAGCGCGCCGACGGCGGCTACCAGCCGACCCCCGCGTGCGAGGAGCTGCGCCCGCTGATCTTCGGCCTGGCCGAGTGGGGCGCGCGGTGGGCGTTCGGTGAACCGCGGGCTGACGAGCTGGACCCGACGGTGCTGATGTGGTGGATCCGGGCCGGCATCGACCCCGAGCGGCTGATCGACGCCGCGCCCGGCGGCGAGCGGGCCGTGCTGCACGTGCGGGTGCCCGACGCCCGCCGGAGCCGGTTCTGGTTCGTCGCCACGCCCGGTGACGTGTCGCTGTGCTTCACCGACCCCGGCTTCGAGGTCGACGTGACCCTGGAGTCGCAGCTCGGCGTGCTCTACCAGATCTGGCTCGGTGCGCTGGCGCTGCCCGACGCGGTGCGCAGCGGCCGGGTGACACTCACCGGCCCGCGCGAGGCGGTACGCCGGCTGCCCGGCGCGCTGAAGCTCAGCCCGGCCGCTCCGTACGTCGAGCGGGCCCGGGTCGCGGCCGGCCGATAGCTGTGGTCGATCACTGGTGGCAACACATTCGGGTCAACCCCCGCGCGGTGCCACCACCCGTTGTGGCACACTACGCCCCGTGATCGTCCGGACCAGCCCGCCGCTCGGCGCCGGCTGCTGTCCGGGGTGCTGTCGCTGTCGTTGTCACAGCTGACGCCCCCGGTCCCGTCCGACACCGCCGCACCCGCGGCCCGCACGAGTCTGCGATCACCTCATGAGCGCCCCTGAGCTGCCCCGTACCTCCCCGCTCCTGCCCACACCGGATCTCTCGGGCCAGACCGTCCTCGTCCTGCACGCACACCCCGACGACGAGGCGATCTTCACCGGCCTGACGCTGCGCCGCCTCGCCGACGCCGGCGCGCGCACCGTCCTGGTCGTCGCCACGGACGGTGACCTGGGCGGGTCGCGGGTCCCGCTGCGGCGCGGCGAGACCGTCGGGCAGCGGCGCCGCGCCGAGCTTGAGGAGGTCGCCGGGATGCTCGGCGTGGCCCGTCTCGTGCTCCTGGGTCACCGCGACTCCGGCCTGCCGGGCTGGCCCGACGCCACGCACCGCCGCGCGCTGGCCGCGGCGGACCCGCTGGCGCTCGCCCGCCGCGTCGCGGAGATCGCCGACGCCGAGGGCGCCGGCACCGTCGTGCACGACGACGAGCAGGGCATCTACGGCCACCCGGACCACCGCGCGACCTGGCGGATCGGTTCGACGGCCGCCGAGATGGTCGGGGCCACCGGCTACGCGGTGACCATCGACCGCGAGCACCTGCACGTCGTCGCCCGCGACCTGCACCTCGTCCACGGGGCGGCCCGAGCGGCCGCCGTGGGCTACGGGCGGGTCACCGCGGAGATCGCGCTGGCCGTCTCCGGCACCGCGGCCGACCTCGAGCACAAGCGGGCGGCGATCCTCGCCCACGCGAGCCAGGTCGGCCCCGACGACGTCCCGCAAGACACCTTCGCGGCGGCGTACGGCTACGAGTGGTACCGCCGCACCGGTGCCCCGGGGGTGCTCGACCACCTCGGCAACGCCCACCTCGTCGCCGTCTGACCGCTCGCCGCCGATGTAGCGAAAGCGGCGTTCGGTGCGTTCAGTGCACCCAAAGCCGCTTTCGCTCCATCCGGCCGCCCATCCGGCGTGCGCCCGGCCTGCCGAACGGGCCACGTACGCTCATCCTGTGGCAGCCCCGACCGCCGACCCCGCGGCCTCCGGCCGCGTCCGGCGCTGGGCGCGGCGCCCCGGGCGGCCCCTCGCGACCTACCTGGCCCGCCTCACCGCCGCGGCGGGCGGCGGGGTGCTGCTCTACTTCGGGTTCGCCCCGAGCACCCAGTGGTGGCTCGCGCTGCCGGCCTTCGGGCTCCTCGGTGCCACCCTGCACGGCCGCCGCGCCCGCGCCGGGTTCGGTTACGGCGCGCTGTTCGGGCTCGGCTTCCTGCTGCCGCTGCTGCGGTGGACCGGCATCTACGTCGGCTCGGTGCCGTGGCTGGCGCTCTCGGCGGCCGAGGCCGTCTTCATCGGGGCCGCGGGTGCCGGGATGGCCGTGGTGTCGCGGCTGCGCGGAGCGCCCCTCTGGGCGGCCGCGGTGTGGGTCGGCGCGGAGGCGCTGCGCGCCCGGGTGCCGTTCGGCGGGTTCCCGTGGGGGAGGGTCGCCTTCGGCCAGCCCGACGGGCCGCTGCTGCCCGTGGCGGCCGTGGGGGGCGCACCGCTGCTGTCGTTCGTCACGGTGCTGGCCGGGCTCGCGCTGGGGGAGGCCGGGCGGCGCCTGGCTCGGGGCGAGATGCGGGCCGCCGCCGTCCCCGCGCTGCTCGCCCTCGCCGCGCTGGCCACCGGGCCGCTGTCCGCGTTGCTGCTGCCCGCCGGGGCTCCTCCCGTGCGGACGGTCACGATCGCCGCCGTGCAGGGCAACGTGCCGCGCCTGGGCCTCGACTTCAACGCGCAGCGCCGCGCGGTGCTCGACAACCACGTGCGGGTCACCGAGCAGCTCGCCGCGGACGTCGCCGCCGGTCGCCGACCCCGTCCCGACGTGGTGCTGTGGCCGGAGAACGCCTCCGACATCGACCCGCTGCGCAACCCCGACGCCGCCGCCGCGATCGACCAGGCCGCCCGCGCGGTCGGGGTGCCGATCGTGCTGGGCACCGTCCTGGCCGGCGCGCCCGCTCCCGACGGCACTCCCACCGCGACGAACTCGGTGCTGGTCTGGCAGCCCGGGGTCGGGGTCGTCGACCGGACCGACAAGCGGCGGGTGCAGCCCTTCGGCGAGTACCTGCCGTGGCGGCCCTTCTTCCGGCTCCTGTCCGACTACGCCGACCGGGCCGGGAACTTCGTGCCCGGAACGGGTGCCGGGGCGGTCGACGCGGCCGGAATCCGCGTGGGGATCGCGATCTGCTGGGAGATCGCCTTCGACGACCTGGTCGCCGAAAGCGTCGCCGCGGGCGCGCAGGTGCTGGCGGTGCCGAGCAACAACGCCACCTTCGGGCGCAGCGACATGACCTACCAGCAGCTGGCGATGTCGCGGGTGCGCGCGGTCGAGCACGACCGGGCCGTGCTCGTGGTGACGACGAGCGGGGTCAGCGCCACGATCGCGCCGGACGGCACCGTCACCGCCACGACCAGCAGCTTCACCCCCGATGTCCTGGTCGCCGCAACGCCGCTGCGGGCCACCACTACGCTCGCAGATCGGCTGCGGGGTGCGCCCGAGGGGATGTTGCTGGCAGCCGGACTGGTCGGGGTCGGGTTGGCCCGCATCGGGACGGCAGGGCGCGCGACCCACGGGCTCGCACGACGACGGGGCGCGGGGCGGGCGCGGGCAGGAGAGGACGAGAATGGCTGAGGGGCCGGCGGGGTCGGTGCTGGTGGTGATCCCGACCTACAACGAGCGGGACAACCTCGAGCCGTTGTTGGCGAGGATGCACGCCGTCGTGCCCGACGCCGACGTCCTGGTCGTCGACGACGGCAGCCCGGACGGCACGGGGGAGCTGGCCGACAAGCTCGCGGCGGACGACTCGCGTGTGCGCGTGCTGCACCGCACCGCCAAGGAGGGGCTGGGCGCGGCCTACCTGGCCGGGTTCGCCGTCGCGCTGCAGGGCGAGCACCGGGTGATCGTGGAGATGGACGCCGACGGCAGCCACGCGCCCGAGGACCTCCCGACGCTGCTCGCGGCGCTCGAGGGCCCGGACGGGGCGGACGTCGTGCTGGGCTCGCGGTACGTGCCCGGCGGCAAGGTGGTCAACTGGCCCGCCTACCGCAACTGGATCTCGCGGACCGGCAACCTGTACTCCCGGCTCGCGCTGGGGGTGCGGATCCGCGACATCACCGGCGGGTTCCGCGCGTTCCGCCGCGAGGTGCTGGAGACGTTGACCCTGCACGAGGTGGAGTCGCAGGGCTACTGCTTCCAGATCGACCTCGCGTGGCGGGCGCTGCAGTCCGGGTTCCGCGTCGTCGAGGTGCCGATCACGTTCACCGAACGCGAGCGGGGTTCGTCGAAGATGAGCAACGCGATCGTCGCCGAGGCGCTGTGGAAGGTCACCCAGTGGGGCGTGGAGCGTCGCTGGCGCCAGCTGCGTCGGCGGGCGACACCGGTCGACACGGGGAACTACACCCGGAGATGACGAAAGGGCCGGACCTGTGCGGTCCGGCCCTTCGTGTCTCGCTGTCTTCCGCAGGCTGTGCGGCCCCTGCCCGAAGACGATCCGCCCCCTCGGCGATCCAGCCTTTGTCAGGCGATCTCGGCGCGTCGCTCCGCGAGCAGTTCGAGGCGCTCGTTGAGGAGCACCTCCAGGTCGGCGACCGAGCGGCGCTCCAGGAGCATGTCCCAGTGCGTGCGCGGGGGCTTGACCTTCTTCTGCTCGGGCGGCGCGCCGTCGACCAGGCGGGAGATGCTGCCGTGCAGGCGACACTCCCAGGTGGCCGGGATCTCGGCGTCGTTCGCGAACGGCACGTCGAACTCGTGTCCGCGCGGGCAGGCATAGCGCATCGACTGCCGCGGCGCGAGGTCGTGGTTGCGGTCGGTCTCGTAGCTGACGGCCCCGAGCCGGCTGCCACGTAGCACGCGGTCGGCCATGGCTTTCCTCCCGTTCCTGCTCCGAGGGGATCTCCCTCGGACACAACACCAGGTGTAACGTCGGCGTTGCTGTCGTTTCTTCCCGTGGTGGGTTCCTGCCGTCGGCGCGTCGACACGTGCCGGCGACATGGCTGCGCCCTGAATTCTGAGTGTGCCCCACGCGAACGACTCCCACACCTGAATGTGACGTGTTACGCCACGATGACGCTGGTCACGAGATGGTCACCGACCGTTCACACAGGGTTCGTTCAGCCCGCAGAAGTCGTGGCCGTGTCGACGGGTGGCCGCACTGGCCACAGCGCGGCGAGCCCGGCCGCGAGCACCACGATGATCCCGACGATGCCGGCCCGGTCCGAGCCGAAGGCGTAGGTGAACACGCCCACCAGCGTCGGTGCCAGGAACGACACGGCCCGCCCCGTGGTCGCGTACAGCCCGAACATCTCGCCCTCGCGCCCGGGCGGCGCCAGCCGGCACAGGTACGTCCGCGACGACGACTGCGCAGGCCCCACGAACAGGCACAGTCCCAGCCCGAACACCCAGAACGCGGCGGGACCCGAGACGAACAGCAGCACGGTCGCGCAGGCGATCATGCCGAGCAGCGAGCCGACGATGACGACCTTCGGCCCGGCCCGGTCGTCGATGCGCCCGGCGGTCAGCGCGCCGAGGGCGGAGACGACGTTCGCGACCACCCCGAACACCAGCACGTCGCCCTGGCCGATCCCGTACACGGTCACCGCGAGCACCGCGCCGAAGGTGAACACCGCCGCGAGCCCGTCGCGGAACAGCGCCGACGCCCCGAGGAACCACACGGTGTGCCGGTCGGCCCGGTAGAGCACGCGCAGGTCGTGCGCCAGGGCGCGGTAGGAGGCGACGATCCCGGCCGCCGGGCGGCGGTCAGGGGCCGGCGGCGGCTCGGGCACGGCCACCAGCACCGGCACGGCGAACACGGCGAACCACACCGCCGCCACCAGCGCGACGAGCCGGATGTTCCAGCCGTCCGCCACCGGGACGGCCAGCAGTCCGCGCAGCGGGCCGTCGCCCGCGATGAACCCCAGGTAGACCGTGAGCAGCAGGACGATCCCGCCGAAGTAGCCCATGGCCCAGCCGAACCCGGAGACCCGGCCCATGGTCGCGGGCGTCGAGACCTGCCGCAGCACCGCGTTGTACGACACCGACGCCAGCTCGAAGAAGATCGACCCGAGTCCGAGCAGCACCAGCCCCAGCGCCAGGTAGCGGTGGTCGTCGCGGACCGCGACGAGCCCCGTCATGGTCACCACGGTCGCCGCCGTCCACACCGCGACGGAGCGGCGCCGCCGTCCCGCGGCGTCCGCCCGCGCCCCGAGCACCGGGGCCAGCACCGCGAGCACCAGCCCGGCCAGCCCGATCGACCACGCCAGCCAGCTGTTGGCGCTCACCCCGCCCGGCAGGTCCGCACCCACGGTGTCGGTGAGGTACACCGAGAACACGAAGGTCAGGATCACCGTGTTGTAGGCCGCGGAGCCCCAGTCCCACAGTCCCCAGGCCAGCACCTGGCCGCGGGTCGCCGGGCAGGCTGCGGTCATGCCGGCCAGCCTAGGACCCGTGCCGCTACGACCAGGTGCCGCGGGACCGGAGCAGCTCACGCAGCAGGTCGGGGCGGTCCGTGATGATGCCGTCGGCGCCCGCGTCGAGCAGCCCGGCCATCACGGCCGGGTCGTCGACGGTCCACACGTGCACCTCGCGGCCGCTCCCGTGGGCGACCCGCAGCACGTCGGCGTCGACGACGGTCAGCCCGGCGAAGCGGTGGGGGAGCTGGGCGAGGTCGCCACGCACCACCGGGGCCAGCCTCGTGCGTCGACGGGTACCGGGCCGCGTCCCGCCGTGGCCGTCGCGGTCCGGGCGGCCGCGTCCCGGGCGCGCCCAGCCGTGCAGGCGGAGCCCGACGACGGAGGTGTGGCCCATCGAGGTGAACAGCGGTGCGCCGCCGGCCGCAGCCAGCCGGCGGGCCATCCGCAGCCACGGGTCGTGGTAGCCGGCCAGGCACACGCGGTGCCACGCGTCGAGCCGGGCGAGCACGTCGAGTACCGGGCGGACCGCTGCGCCCGACTTGAGCTCGACGGTGATCCGGGTGTCGGGCAGCGCCTCGAGGACCTGGTCCAGGTGCGGGATCGGCTCCTGCCCGTACGGGCCGCGGACCCGCACCCGGGACAGTTCCGCGGCGGTGCGGGCGGCGAGCGGACCGGAGGCGTCGGTGGTGCGGTCCAGGGAGCGGTCGTGATGGACCACGGCGACGCCGTCGGCGGTGGCGTGCACGTCGAGCTCGAGGTAGGAGTACCCCTCGGCGACGGCCCGGCCCAACGCCACCGTGGTGTTCTCCAGCCCGGCGAGCTCGTCGAGATGCCAGCCGCGGTGGGCGTAGGCGCGGGGGTACGGGCCGGCGAGGTACGGGTGCAGGACCGGCGCATGCCCTGGCCGTCGGGACACCGGCATGGCATCAGCGTACGGGTCCGCCGACGGAGCGAATGCCGCATCCCGGGCGGGACGTGGCACGATCTCGGAGGTGACCGGCAGATCTCCGGAGAGGCAGCGGCTGAGCGACCTCGCGCGGCTGCGCCGGGTCCGCGACCGGATCGACCGGGAGTACGCGCAGCCGCTCGACGTCGAGGCGCTCGCCCGCGGCGCGCACATGTCGGCCGGGCACCTCAGCCGGGAGTTCCGGCTGGCCTACGGCGAGTCGCCGTACTCCTATCTGATGACGCGGCGCATCGAGCGCGCGATGGCGCTGCTGCGCCAGGGCGGCCTGAGCGTCACCGAGGTCTGCTTCGCGGTCGGCTGCTCCTCGCTGGGCACCTTCAGTACCCGCTTCACCGAGCTCGTGGGCGTGCCGCCCAGCGTCTACCGGCGCGACGCCGCGCAGGCGACGGAGGGCATGCCGGCGTGCGTCGCCAAGCAGGTGACCAGACCGGTCAGGAATCGAGAAGCACGGCCCACCGAGCCGCACCTAGCGTGACCGTCATGGACATCACCATTCACAACACCTTCCTCCCGCAGAACGACCCTGAGGCCGCGCTGATTTTCTACCGCGACGTCCTCGGCTTCGAGGTCCGCAAGGACGTCGGGTACGGCGGCATGCGCTGGATCACGGTCGGCCCCACCGACCAGCCTGAGACGTCCATCGTGCTGTACCCGCCGGAGGCCGACCCGGGCGTCACCGACGACGAGCGCCGCACCATCGCCGAGATGATGGCCAAGGGCACCTACGCCCGGATCATCCTGGCCACCAAGGACCTCGACGGAACCTTCGAGCGCCTGCAGGCCGGCTGCCGTGATGGCGGAGCCGAGGTCGTCCAGGAGCCGACCGAGCAGCCGTACGGCGTGCGCGACTGCGCCTTCCGCGACCCCGCGGGCAACCACATCCGCATCAACGAGCTGCGCTGACGCGTCCGGCCACCACCCGAGCGAGGGAGATCCGATGAGCACCGCCACGCGGACGGAGTCGCCGCTGCCGGCGCAGCACGCCGATGTATCGCATCCGGCTGACAGCCACGACCTCATCCGCGTGCTCGGCGCCCGCGTGAACAACCTCAAGGACATCAGCGTCGACATCCCCAAGCGCCGGCTGACGGTGTTCACCGGCGTCTCCGGCTCGGGCAAGAGCTCGCTGGTGTTCGGCACGATCGCCGCCGAGTCGCAGCGGCTGATCAACGAGACCTACAGCGCCTTCGTGCAGGGCTTCATGCCGACGTCGGCCCGGCCGGACGTCGACGTGCTGGACGGTCTGACGACCGCGATCATCGTCGACCAGGAGCGGATGGGCGCCAACCCCCGCTCGACCGTCGGCACCGCCACCGACGCCAACGCGATGCTGCGCATCCTGTTCAGCAGGCTGGGCCGGCCCCACATCGGCTCGTCCCAGGCGTTCTCGTTCAACGTCGCCTCGATCAGCGGCGCGGGTGCCGTCACCCTCGAGCGCGGCGGGCAGAAGGTGAAGGAGCGCCGCGAGTTCAGCATCACCGGCGGCATGTGCCCGCGCTGCGAGGGCATGGGCAGGGTGAACGACATCGACCTGTCCGCGCTCTACGACGAGGACAAGTCGCTCAACGAGGGCCCGTTCACGATCCCCGGCTACAGCATGGAGGGCTGGTACGGGCGCATCTTCATCGGCTCCGGCTTCTTCGACCCGGACAAGCCGATCCGCGACTACACGAAGAAGGAACTGCACGACCTGCTCCACAGGGAGCCGACCAAGATCAAGATCGACAACATCAACCTGACCTACGAAGGTCTGATCCCCAAGATCCAGAAGTCGATGCTGTCGAAGGACATCGACTCGCTGCAGCCGCACGTCCGCGCGTTCGTCGAGCGTGCTGCCACGTTCACCACCTGCCCCGAGTGCGACGGCACCCGGCTCAGCGAGGCCGCCCGCTCGTCGAAGATCGAGGGGATCAGCATCGCCGACGCGTGCGCGATGCAGATCAGCGACCTTGCCGCCTGGGTGCGCGGCCTCGACGAGCCGTCGGTGGCGCCGCTGCTCGCGACCCTGCGCCACACCCTCGACTCGTTCGTGGAGATCGGGCTGGGCTACCTCTCGCTCGACCGGCCGTCGGGCACGCTGTCGGGCGGCGAGGCGCAGCGCACCAAGATGATCCGCCACCTCGGGTCCTCGCTCACCGACGTCACCTACGTCTTCGACGAGCCCACCATCGGGCTGCACCCGCACGACATCGCCCGGATGAACGTCCTGCTGCAGCAGCTGCGCGACAAGGGCAACACGGTGCTCGTCGTGGAGCACAAGCCGGAGGCGATCGCGATCGCCGACCACGTCGTCGACCTCGGCCCCCGCGCCGGGACCGCCGGTGGCGAGGTGGTGTTCGAGGGCACCGTCGAGGCCCTGCGGGCCAGCGGCACGCTCACCGGCCGGCACCTCGACGACCGCGCCGCCCTCAAGCCCTCGGTGCGGGCGGCGTCGGGTGCGCTGGAGGTGCGCGGCGCGGACACCCACAACCTCAGGGGAGTCGACGTCGACATCCCGCTCGGCGTGCTGGTCGTGGTGACGGGCGTGGCGGGCTCGGGCAAGAGCTCGCTGATCCACGGCTCGGTGGCAGGCCGCGATGGCGTGGTGGTGATCGACCAGGGCGCGATCCGCGGCTCGCGCCGGAGCAACCCGGCCACCTACACCGGCCTGCTCGAGCCGATCCGCAAGGCGTTCGCCAAGGCGAACGGCGTGAAGCCGGCGCTGTTCAGCGCGAACTCCGAAGGCGCCTGCCCCACCTGCAACGGCGCCGGCGTGATCTACACGGACCTGGCGATGATGGCGGGGGTCGCCACCACCTGCGAGCTGTGCGAGGGGAAGCGGTTCGACGCCGCGGTGCTGGAGTACCACCTGGGCGGCCCCGAGAATGCCAGAGACATCAGCGAGGTGCTCGCGATGTCGGTGACGGACGCCGAGGCGTTCTTCGGCAGCGGCGACGCGCGTACCCCGGCGGCGCACAAGATCCTCGAGCGGCTCGCCGACGTCGGGCTCGGCTACCTCACCATCGGCCAGCCGCTCACCACGCTGTCCGGCGGCGAGCGGCAGCGGCTCAAGCTGGCGACACGGATGGGGGAGAAGGGCCGTGGTGGATTCCGGTCGGTCTACATCCTCGACGAGCCGACCACCGGCCTGCACCTCGCCGACGTCGAGAACCTGCTCGGCCTGCTCGACCGGCTCGTCGACGGAGGTCTGTCGGTGGTCGTCATCGAGCACCACCAGGCGGTCATGGCGCACGCCGACTGGATCATCGACCTGGGTCCGGGTGCGGGCCACGACGGCGGCCGGATCGTCTTCGAGGGAACACCGGCGGATCTGGTCGCCGATCGCTCGACCCTCACGGGCGAGCACCTCGCGGCCTACGTCGGCGCGTGACTACCGTCGACGGCGTTCTCCGCAGAGATGCCGTCGTCTCCGCAGAGGCCATTGCCTGTGCGAAGTCGCCACCAACCCTGCGACGACGTTGAGCCGATAATCGCCGTTATGACAAGTGTGGCGTGCTGGGGGCTTCCCCGTGGGCCCGCCCGGCGTACTGCTACTTCCCCACCTGCGCCGACGACGCCGCCGCTCCCCCGGCGCCGTGCTTGGCCCGCCGAGTTGCGATGATCATTCGCGCGAGGTAGAGCGGCGAGGGCGGGGTCCAGCCGAGCTGCATGGCGGTGCCGAGGTCGTCCCGGTTCGCCCAGTGCTCGATCACCTTGCCGTCCGCGATCCGGAGCCAGTGGCTCTGGGTGGTGGCGAACCTTCGTCCGGTGGCCGGAAAGGCCTGCGCGGGCCGCCCGTCCGGTCCGTAGGAGACGAACTCGCCGGTGTGGCGGCCGGACATCGTGACGTGGATGACGACGAGGTCGCCGTCCTGCACCACGTCGTGCTCCTCCCACGCCAGGTCGGAGTACGCCCCACGTAGCCAGAGCGCCGTGGCGTAGAACGCCGCCGGACCGCGGCCACGGCTCGCCGGAGGCTCGTCGACGTCCTCACGGTTGCGGGCGGCCGGGTGCACGACCTCCTCGAAGTCGGCGAAGCTGCCCGTCGCCATGATCTGGACGGAGCGGCGCGCGATGGCGCACGGATCAAGATCGGTCTGTGCCATACCCCGTTTTCTACGGCGGTCGTGACGCCCGGACATCGGTAGTCGGCACCCAGATGTCCGCACGGCGGGCTGCGAGGGTGTCGAGAAAGCGGCAGGTAGGGCCGGCCGAGCGGCCCGGTGAACGCGGACCAGGCGGCGGCCAGTGTCGTGGTGTACGTCGAGCTCGCCGCCGGCCACCACCCGTTCCTGTCCCAGCCGGCCGCCGTCCGGGACCTGCTGCTGGGTCTGTGACGGCTCCCGCATGAGCTGCGGCTACGGCAGAACCTCGACCGCGACGTCGGGCGCCAGCGCGAACAGCGGGCCGGGCGTGGCCGTGATGACCGGCCAACTCCGGGCCTGGGCCGACACCACGACCTGACTGAAGTCCAGCGACGCGCGCCCGCCGGCGCGGGCGAGCACCACGGCGGTGGCGCGGGCGGTCTGCGCGTCGAGGGGATCGACGACGACCACGGACAGGTCCAGGAACCCGTCGAGCAGCATCCGGCCCAACGGTGCCGAGCTCGCCCACGCCGCGGCGTACGCGGCGGCGGGTACGGCGAGGGTGATGCCCTCGGCGACGGCGGCCTGGAGCAGGTCGCGGGCGTGCAGGGTGGAGCCGGTGGCCAGCGCGACGACGGCGCCGGTGTCGCCGACCAGTCCCGTCACGCAGTGCGGGCGTGGAGCCCGAGCACCTGGTGGGACCACGCCCGGACGTGCGGGGGGATCGGCTCGCGGCCGGTGTCGAGCGCGGCGAGCAGGCGCAGCGACTGCTCGCGGTTCAGCTTGACCCCGACCGGCGGCAACCCGAGCTCGGCGCGCAGCGCACCGGGATCCGTCGCCGCGGGCTCCTCGGACGTCATACGGGGAGGGTAGCGGCCCGGCGGCCACACGTCACAGGAACCCGGCGGAGAGCCTGCTCGCGCGTCAGAGGCGCGTGGGGAAGGCTGGTATTCGGCCACCTCACCGGCCAAGGCTCACGCCTCCGCCGACCGTGCCCACAGGTTGATCCCGGCGTCGACGGCGTGCTCGTCGATCCGGGCCAGCTCGGCGTCGTCGAATGCCAGGGTGTCCAGCGCGCCCAGGCTGTCGTCAAGCTGGGCGACGCTGCTCGCCCCGATGACCACCGACGTCACCCGCGGGTCGCGCAGCGCCCACGCCAGTGCCATCTGCGCGAGGGTCTGGCCGCGCTCCTTCGCCATCGCGTTCAGCGCGCGGACGTGCTCGATGTTCTTGTCGCTCAACAGGTCCGGCGACAGCGACGACTCGCGCGACGCCCGTGAGCCCTCGGGGATCCCGCCGAGGTACTTGCTCGTCAGCATGCCCTGGGCGAGCGGCGAGAAGGCGATGCAGCCGACGCCCGTCTCCTCCAGCACGTCGAGCAGCTCCTCCTCGATCCAGCGGTTGAGCATCGAGTACGACGGCTGGTGGATCAGCAGGGGTGTACCCAGCTCGTTCAGGATGCGCACGGCCTCGCGGGTGCGGTCCGGGCCGTAGGAGGAGATGCCGGCGTACAGCGCCTTCCCGGAGCGCACGGCCGTGTCGAGCGCCCCCATCGTCTCCTCGAGCGGTGTCGTGGGGTCGAAGCGGTGGCTGTAGAAGATGTCGACGTAGTCGACGCCCATCCGTGCGAGCGACTGGTCCAGGCTGGCGAGGACGTACTTGCGGCCCCCGCCGCCCTGACCGTACGGGCCGGGCCACATGTCGTAGCCGGCCTTGGTCGAGAGGACCAGCTCGTCGCGGAACGGGCGGAAGTCCTGCGCGTAGAGCGTGCCGAAGTTCGCCTCGGCGCTGCCGTAGGGCGGGCCGTAGTTGTTGGCGAGGTCGAAGTGGGTGACGCCGCGGTCGAACGCCCGGCGCAGGGTCGCCCGCTGGGTCTCCAGCGGCCGGTCGTCGCCGAAGTTGTGCCACAGCCCCAGCGAGATCGCCGGGAGGTCCAGGCCGCTGCGCCCGCAGCGGCGGAACGTGGTGCCGGACTCGAAGCCGGCGTAGCGGTCGGGGTCGGGGGCGTAGGGAGGGGGCGTCGCCATGTCCGCCATCCTGGCAGGACTCGCCGCCCCTCGCGGGTCCTGCCGCCTCTGAGTCCTACACCGCGGTGATCGTCCGGACGGAGAGCTGCGGTCCGGGCGGGGTTCCCGCGCAGCCGGTGCCGTCGGCCGCCACGAACAGCGAGGCGGTGTCGCCCGGCGGGTAGACCCGCAGACCGCGCACGCGCGTCGGCTGGCAGACCGCGGCGTCGAAGTTCGCGACCTGCACGAACTGCACCAGGGCCTGTGCCTTCCCGCCGGGCCGCAGCACCACTTCGCCCGCCCGCTCCCCCGTCTCCTGGGCCGCGGGGCCGACCTGGTGGCCGTCGGCGCCCGCCACGTACGACACCCCGGGGAACCCGCGCAGCTCGCACGGGGCAGCTCCGGTGTTGGTGAACACGAGCGGCCGGGTGACCGAACCGGCCGCGGCGTCGCCCTCACCGAGCGCGGCGGACAGCCCGGCGGTGGTGCAGCGCGGCGTGCCGCCGGCGGCCGGCGTCGCGGCCGAGCTCGCGGGGCGGGGCTCGACCGGGGCCGGCGCCGTGACCGTGACCGTCTCGGGGGCCGGGGGCGACGCGGCCGGCGCCCCGCAGCCCGCGGTGACCACACCCAGCCCGACACCCACAGCCACGCCCAGCGCCGCCCACGTCCGGCTCATTGCACCGCTCCTTCGTCCGAAGATCGATCAGCGCACATCGTGGAGTTGTCGGGGGCGGAACGGTGGGCGGCGCGCCCTACCCTGACGGGGTGTCCGCCACGCGGTTGCTGGTGTTGGGGGTCGTGCGGGGCTACGGCCGCGTGCACGGCTACCGCGTCGGCGCGGACCTGCTGTCGTGGGGTGCGGGCGAGTGGGCGAACGTCAAGTGGGGGTCGATCTACCACGCGCTGCGCCAGGCGACCCGTGCCGGACTCCTGCGCGTGCACGACGACGTCCCCGGGCGCACCGACTACGAGCTCACCGAGCGGGGCTTGGCCGAGTTCCGCCGGCTGCTGCGCGACGCCCTGCGCCAGCCCCAGCCCCGGCCGGATCTGATCGGGGCCGCACTCGCGCTCCTGCCCGCCCTCCCCCGCCCCGAGGCACTGGCGCTGCTGCAGGAGCGGCTCGCCGCGTTGGAGCAGCGGCGGGAGAAGGCCCAGGCCCAGCTCGACGGGTGGACCGATCCCCCGCACGTCCGCGAGCTGTTCGGGCTGTGGGAGGCGGGCGCCGCGGCCGGCATCGAGTGGACACGCGGGCTGATCGAACGCCTGACCGACGGCGCCTACCCCATGGCCGGCGAACCGGGCTCGCCCGGACGGCCGGGAAGCTGGAACGTGCCCTGAGGGCGCTACTTGCGCACCCGCAGGTAGTCGGCCACCACCTCGGCCCCCAGCCCGTCCAGCGTCGGCGCCACGACCTTGCCCCCGCACCGCCGCGCCACCGAGTCGACGAACCGCGCCAGGCGCGGGTCGTCGCCGAGCCGGAAGAACGTGAACGACGCACGCAGCCCGGTCAGCCGGTCCACCTCCGCCACCGTGGCCGCCAACGTCTGCGGCGACGGCGGGTAGTCGAACGCGGCATAGCCGTCGGGCTCGAGGTGCGCGGTCGGCTCGCCGTCGGTCACCACCAGCACGACGGGCTGCGCGTCCGGGTTGCGGCGCAGGTGCTGTCCGGCCAGGAGCAGGGCGTGGTGCAGGTTCGTGCCCTGCTCGTAGGCGCCGTCCAGGCCGATCAGCTCGCCGAGCTCGACGTCGCGGGCGTGGCGCCCGAAGGTGATCAGCTTCAGCGCGTCGCCGCGGAACCGGGTGGAGATCAGCTGGTGCAGGGCCAGTGCGGTGCGCTTCATCGGCACCCAGCGCCCGTCCTGCACCATCGACCACGACGTGTCGACGCACAGCGCCACCGCGGCCCGGCTGCGCTGCTCGGTCTCGACGATCTCGACGTCCGTGACGTCCAGCCGCCGGGTGTCGCCGGCGGCGCGGCGCAGCGCGGCGTTGATGAGGGTCCTGGGCACGTGCCAGGCCTCGGTGTCGCCGAACGCCCACGGCCGCGTGGCGCCGGTCGGCTCGCCCGAGGCACCCGAGCGGCGGGTCTCGCGCTCGCCGCGGCGGCTGCCGAGCCGGTCGACGACGTCGCGCAGCGCCGACTCCCCCAGCCTGCGCAGCGCCTTCGGCGACAGCCGCAGCGAGCCGTCGGGCATCCGCTCGAACAGCCCCTGCCGGCGCAACTCGCGCTCCAGCTCCGCGAGCGCGCGGGCGTCGACGCGGGCCTGCTCGCCGAGCTGCGCCTCCAGCGCGTCGAGGTCGATGTCCTCCAGAGTGGCGCCCGGGTAGGACTGCGACAGCTGCTCGGCCAGCGCGTCCAGCCGGCCCAGCTCCTCCATGGCGCGGGTGGCCTCGCCCATGCCGAGCGGGTTGTCGCCCCGGAACCGCCCCGGCGACGTCCAGTCCTCCCCCGGCCGCATGCCCTGCAGCTGGGCGTCGAGCTGGGCCAGCGCCTGGGCCAGCCGGGGGTCGCCGAACGCCTGCTGGGAGAGCTCGGCCAGCTCGGCGCGCTGCTCGGCGCTCATCGAGTTGAGCATCCGCTGCGCGGCCGCGGCGCGCTGGGCCAGCAGGTCGACCAGCTCGTCGGTGTTCTGCGGGTTCTCCGGGAAGAACTCGCCGTGCTTCTGCATGAACTGTTGGAACTGCTCCTGCGTGTCCTGGCCCTGCGCGTGGTTCGCGAGCAGGGAGTTCAGGTCGTCGAGCATCTCGCGGATCTGCTCGACGTCGCCCGGCGTCACGTTCTGCATCGCCTGCTTCATGCCGGCGAAGCGCTGGTCGAGCATCTCGCGGCCGAGCAGGTCGCGGATCTCCTGGTAGGCCTCGCGGCCCTCGGCGGAGCGCCAGTCGTAGGAGTCGAGCTCGCGGACCGCGCCACCGGTGTCCGAGGGGAGCGCGTCGAGCTGCATCTCGCGGAAGCGGGCGTCGTCGGAGTTCTCGTTCGCCAGCGCGGTGCGCTCGGCCTCCAGGGCGCGCTCGAGCAGCTCGCGGACCTCCTGCAGCGTGCCGTCGAGGCGGTTGTCGCGCTGCAGGCGGCTGCGCCGCTGCCACACCTGGCGGGTCAGGTCGTCGAGGCCCCTGATCGGATTCCTGTTGGGGTCGTCCATGCCGCGGCGGAGCAGTTCCTGCAGCGCGGACCGCGGCGAGGAGCCCTCCATGACGTCGCGGCCGATCGCGTCGAGCGCGGCGCGCAGGTCGACGGGCGGGGCGAGGGGGTCGGGTCCGTCGGTGTAGGGGCCGTAGGCGTACCGGCGATCGTGACGGGGCACGTGGGCGAGGCTACGCCCGCGAACGGCCTACTTGACGGTGTCGAGGATCGTCAGGGTCCCGTCCTTGAGGTTCGTGACGTAGGCGCGCCGCCCGTCCGGGGCGACCGCGACGCTGGTGGGGCTGTTCCCGGTCGGCACGGTCGCGGTCACGCGGAACGCCGCGGTGTCGAACACCTGGACGGTGTCGGCGTCGACGGCGACGACGTAGCCGTGCCGCCCGTCGGGAGCGAGGGAGACGTCCTGCGGGTGGGTGCCGGTCGCGACGGTCGCCACCACCGCGGCGCGGGCGGTGTCGGTGACCGAGAGCGTGCTGTCGTCGTAGTTGACGTTGTAGACGTACGGCAGGTCCGGGTGGGCCAGGATGCTGTGCGGACTGACCCCGACCGGCTCGGTGGCGAGTACGCGGTTCGTGGCGGTGTCGATCACGGAGATGACGTTGGACTCGTGGTTGGCGGCGTAGAGCCGGGTGCCGTCGCGGGAGACGTCGACCCAGTGTGGGTTGGGCGCCACGGCGATGGTCGCGACGACGGCCTCGCGGGCGGTGTCGATCACCGAGATCGAGCTGGAGTCGTGGTTGGGGACGTAGACGCGGCTGCCGTCGGGCAGCACGTCCAGCGCGAAGGGTCGCACGCCGACGGGGATCCGCGCGGTGAACCGGGCGGTCGTCGTGTCGAGCACGCCGACCTCGTTCACCGCTCCGTCCTCGGAGTAGATGCTCACGTACGCCCGCGCGCCGTCCGGGGAGAAGGCGACGAACTGCGGTCCGCCGTCGGGCACCGGGATTCGGCCGGTGACGACGTCGCGGGCGGTGTCGAAGATCGTCAACGTGCCCGAGGCCCGGCTGGCGATGTAGGCGTAGGCGCCGTTCGGTGCGAGCTCCATGTAGCCCGGTGCCGGGCCGACGGGGACGGTGGCCGCGACCGTCGGTACGGCCGCGCTGGCCGGGACCGCGAGCGGAGTCGCCACCTCGGGCGCCGCCGGGCGCGCCAGCAGCGTCAGCGCCAGGACGACCCCGGCGGCGGCCACGACGAGCACCGCGAGCAGGGCGGCGATCCGGCCCAGGCGACGCTGCGGCGGCTCGCCGGTCACGGGTCGGGTGGGCGTCGACGGGTCGTCGGGCGGCGTGGTCCGGGGCTGCGTTGCGGCGGACGGGGGCCCGACCGGCAGGGGCTCGGTGAACAGCGGCGCCGGCTCCCGCGTCCGCGCCGCACCCGGAGTGAGATGGAAGCCCGCGGTGTCGAGGGGGCCGCGCGGCTCGACGGGAGCCGGCGCCGCGGCGACGGGCGAGGGGTCCGCAGGCGGTGCCATGTCGTCCGGCGCGGTGTCGTCCGGCGCGGTGTCGTCCGGCGCGGTGTCGTCCGGCGCGGTGTCGTCCGGCGGGGCCTCGCCCGGCGGGATCTCCAGGGCGGCCGATGACCGCTCGCGGTCCTGGGCCGGCACGACGACCGGCGGGTCGTCCCGGTCGTCGCCCGGGCCGACGGCCGTCTCGCCGGAATGCTCCTCGATCCGTATCTGCCCGAGCTCGCGCATCACGCTCCACCACTCCGGTATCCCGCGCGGCGGGACCGGGGAGGTCGCGGCCACCGGAGGGCCGCGGGTCACCGCCGTGGGTGCCCGGCCGGTGCCGGGCGCCGCGACGGTAACGGCCCGATGACGCTGTACCGCCGCGCAGCGCGTCGGGCGGTCCCGTGCGTGCGCCCAGCCGTCCCGAGCCTTGACCTCGAGCATGGTTCACGTCGCAGGCTGGGCGGAGGGTCGCCGATCGGCGGCCCGGTACCGAGGAGGTCACCGTGTCCCCCACGCCGTCCGCAGCCCTCGCCACCACCGGCCTCGTCCGGCCCCCGCGGGTCGTCGCGACCTGGCCGTACGTGTTCCTCACGACCCTCGTCGCCGCCGCCGCGGCGATCGTGACCAGCTGGGTGGTGATGCTCGCCGGGCACGCGGCGGGCGCCTCCTTCGTGCTGGACGACCGGGGCACGCCGCACGTCGTACGAGCCGTCGACGTCGTCGTCGCGATCTGGCCGATGGTCGTCGGGGTGCTGCTCGCCGCGTTGCTCGGCCGCCTCCGGGTCTGGCTGCTGCGGACCGGACAGGCGGTGGGCGGCCTGCTGGCCCTGCTGTCGGTGGCCGGGCCGATGATGGCGGTGACCGACTCCGGCACACGGATCGCGCTGGCCCTGATGCACCTCGTCGTCGGCGTGGCGGCGGTGGCGGCGCTCGAGGCGATCCGCCGGCGCACCTAGCCGGGGCCGGCACCCGTCGCGGGACGGGTGCCGGTCGCCGGGCGGTCAGCCGTAGGTGACGGTCTCGTCGTCGCTCTCGTCCTTGGCGAGCTTGCGGGTGAGGAACAGGTACTCCAGCGCCAACTCCGCCGCGGCGGCCATCGGGCCCGGGTCCTCGGTGCCCGCGGCGTCCAGCCGCCGGGCGACCTCCGTCAGCACCGGCGAGCGCGGCAGGGCGGACACCACCGCCGCGGCCGGCACCCGCTCCCCCGTCCGCACCGGCGACTGCGAGACCGCCTCGGTCAGCGGGGTCAGGTCGAGCCCGCGCAACCGGGCGCGGGCGGTGTCCGCGGTGGCGCGGCGCAGCAGGTGCGTCAGCGTCTCGGTCTCGCGGCCCTCCTCGCCGGAGGCGAACTCCAGCTTGCCGCGCAGCACGGTCGGCACCGACTCGAGGTCGACCGGCCGGGCCGTCGCGTGCGGCTCCCCGGCGAGCGCCGACCGGCGCAGCGCGGCCGCAGCCACGGTCTCGGCGGCGGCGACGGAGAACCGGGCCGACACCCCCGAGCCCTGGTCGACGGCACTCGACTCGCGCAGCGCCCGGGTGAACCGGGCGATGATCTCCAGCAGGAACATCGGCACGGGGGCGACGAGGTCGGCCTCCTGCCCCATCACCGCCAGCTCGTCCGCGAGCTCCAGCGGGTAGTGGGTGCGCACCTCGGCGCCGAAGCGGTCCTTGAGCGGGGTGATGATCCGGCCCCGGTTCGTGTAGTCCTCGGGGTTCGCGCTCGCCACCAGCAGCACGTCCAGCGGCAGCCGCAGCGTGTAGCCGCGGACCTGGATGTCGCGCTCCTCCATGACGTTGAGCAGCGCCACCTGGATCCGCTCGGCGAGGTCGGGCAGCTCGTTGATCGCGACGATGCCCCGGTGCGCCCGCGGCACCAGGCCGAAGTGGATCGTCTCGGGGTCCCCGAGCGAGCGGCCCTCGGCGACCTTCACGGGGTCGACGTCGCCGATGAGGTCGGCGACGGCGGTGTCCGGCGTGGCCAGTTTCTCGGTGTAGCGCTCGCTGCGGTGGCGCCAGTCGACGGGCAGGCCGTCGCCCAGTTCGGTGACCCGTCGGCGGGACGCCGGGGTGATCGGCTCCATCGGGTGTTCGCCGAGCTCGGAACCGGCGATCACTGGCGTCCACTCGTCGAGCAGGCCGGCGAGGGCGCGCAGCAGGCGGGTCTTGCCCTGGCCGCGCTCACCGAGCAGGACGACGTCGTGCCCGGCGAGCAGGGCGCGCTCGAGCTGCGGGAGCACGGTCGACTCGAAGCCGAGGATGCCCGGCCAGGGGTCGGTGCCGGCGCGGAGCGCGGCGAGCAGGTTGTCGCGGATCTCGGCCTTGACGCTGCGGGGGGCGGCGGGCTCCGAGGAGCGGAGCGCGCCGAGGGTGCGGGGAAGGTGCGCGGGGGGTGTGAACGGCACCCGCACCACGCTACGCCGCGATCTCCGGACGGGCGCTCCGATCACGGACGCCGCGCTCATGCGGCGCGACGGCCGAGCGCGGCCCAGGATGGGCGCATGTCGACCGTCGCCGTCACCGGAAGCAGCGGCAAGCTCGGCCGCCACGTCGTCGCGCACCTCGCGGAGCACGGGCACCGGGTGATCGCACTGGACCGCGTCCCCGATCCGAGCTCGTCCGCCCTGCCGAAACCACCGGCCTTCGTCCGGGTCGACCTCACCGACTTCGGGCAGGTGACCGAGGCCCTCACCCACGTCGACGACGTGCACGACGGGATCGACGCCGTGGTGCACCTGGCGGCGATCCCGGCGCCCGGCCTCACCACCAACGCCGCGACGTTCAGCAACAACATCACCGCGACGTACAACGTCTTCGCCGCCGCCCGCCGGGCGGGGATCCGCAGCATCGTGTGGGCGTCCAGCGAGACCGTCCTGGGCCTCCCTTTTGAGACGCCCCCGCCCTACATCCCCGTCGACGAGGAGTACCACCCGCGCCCGGAGAGCACGTACTCGCTGGTCAAGACGCTCGAGGAGGAGATGGCGCGGCAGTTCTGCCGGTGGCAGCCGGACCTGACCATGGTCGGGCTGCGGTTCTCCAACGTCATGGACGAGCGGGACTACGCGCAGTTCCCCGGGTTCGACGCCGATGCGCGGGCGCGCAGCTGGAACCTCTGGGGCTACATCGACGGCCGCGACGGGGCGCAGGCCGTGCGGTTGGCGCTGGAGCACTGCGCCCGCGGGACCGGCGGCGTCGAGGTGTTCGTGATCGCGAACGCGGACACGGTCATGTCGCGGTCCAGCGCCGAGCTGGCCGCCGAGGTGTTCCCGGACGTCCCGGTCACGCGGGCCCTCGGCGAGCACGAGACCCTGCTGTCGATCGAGAAGGCCCGCCGGGTGCTCGGCTACGCCCCGGCGCACAGCTGGCGGGACACCTCCGGCTGACGGGAACGTCCCGCCGCGGCACGGTGTTGCACCAGAGCGTGTTGTCGTCCGGCCGCATCGCGGTCCTCCTCGGGCTGCTGTTCGGCCTCGCCGGCTCCAGTACGTCGGCGGTGACGGTCGCGCTGCCCGAGATGGCGGCGGACCTCGGCGTCACCGCGTCGACGGCGGCGTGGGCGATCAGCGGCTACACCGTGGCGCTGGCCGTCGCGACCGCGACCCACGGCCGCCTGGGCGACATGCTCGGCATCCGGCTGCCGCTGTGCGTCGGCGTGGCGACGATGGGCGTCGGCGCGGTGGCCGCCGCGCTGGCCCCGTCCTTCCCGGTCCTGATCGGTGCGCGGGTGCTGCAGGGCGTCGGCGCCGCCTCCGTCCCGGTACTGGCCACCGCGCTGGTCAGCGCCCGGTGGAGCGGCACGGAGCAGGCGTCGGCCCTGGGGCGCATCGCCGGGGTCGCGGCGACGCTGAGCGCTTTCGGGCCGCTCGCGGGTGGCGCGTTGGAGGCTGCCGGGGGCTGGCGCTGGTCGGTGGCGCTGCCGGTCGTCGGGACCCTGGCGCTGCCCCTGCTGTGGCGCGCGGCCCCGGCCGGGGGCAGCGGTGAGCGCATCGACCTGCCGGGAGCGGTGTTCGTCGCGATGGCCGCCACCGGTCTGGTGCTGCTCATCCAGTCGCCGTCGGCGGGTGTCGTGACCGCCGCGGTCGGCGCCGTGCTGCTGGTCGTCGGCGTGCCGGCGGTCGCCGCCCGCGTCCGGGCCCGCCCGGACGGGTTCCTTCCCCGCGAGATCATCACCAACGGCACCGTGCTGCGCAGCGCCTTCGCCACGGCCGCGGTGCCGGCGAGCTGGTTCGCGCTGCTGCTGGGGGTGCCGCTGGCCGCGGCGTCGTGGGGTTGGACGCCGCTGGCCACGGGTCTGCTGCTGGTTCCGTCGGCGGTGATCGGGTTCGTCTCGCCCCGCATCGCACGAGCCCTGATCGGCCGGCTCGGGCCGCGACGCGCGATCGCGGTGGCGTGCCCGACCGCGGTCGTCGCACTGCTCGTCGCCGCGCTCGGCGGGGCGACCGAGTCACCCGTGCTGCTGGCGGTGGCCGTCGCGCTCGTGACCGCGGCCTTCGGGGTGGGCCAGCCGGCGATGATCGCCTCCGTCGGTGCCGCCGTGTCGCCGGCCCGGCGAGGCGTCGCGCTGGGGGTCGCGACGCTGGTGTTCCTGACCGGCGCGAGTGTGGGCGCGGCCCTGGTCGGCGGGCTCGCCGAGGTCGTCGGGGTCCCGGTGGCGTTCTGCCTGCTCGTGGCCCTGCCTGTGGCCGGGGTCGCCACGCTGCTGATCGGCGGGCGGGGCGCCCCCGGCCCCGCGACGGCGTGATCAGGTGATGGGCGTGCCGCCCGTCGCCCCGAGCACCTGGGCGGTCATGTACCCCGACTCCCCCGAGGCCAGGAACACGTAGAACGGCGCGAGCTCGGCGGGCTGCGCCGCCCGGCCCAGCGGCGTCTGCGCGCCGAAGTCGCCGAGCTGCTCGCCCGGGATCGTGGCCGGGATCAGCGGCGTCCAGACCGGGCCCGGCGCCACCGAGTTGACCCGGATCCCCTTCTCGGCGAGCTGGGCGGCCAGCCCCTTGGTGAAGGTGACGATGCCGCCCTTCGTGGTGGCGTAGTCGAGCAGGTGCGGCGAGGGGTTGAACGCCTGCACCGACGACGAGGTGATGATGCTGCCGCCCGGCGGGATGTGCGGGATCGCCGCCTGACACAGCCAGAACAGCGCGTACAGGTTGGTCTTGAACACGCGGTCGAGCTGCGCGGTGCTGATGTCCTCGATGCCGCCCGGGGCGGCCATCTGGTGCGCGGCGTTGCTGACGAGCACGTCGATGCGCCCGAAGGCGTCGACGGCCCGCTGCACGACGGCGCGGCAGTCGGCCTCCTCGACCAGGTCGCCGGGCACCGCGACGGCGGTCCGGCCGGCCTCCTCGACGAGCCGGACGGTCTCCTGCCCGTCCTTCTCCTCGTCCGGCAGGTAGGAGATCAGCACGTCCGCGCCCTCACGGGCGAAGGCCAGCGCGACGGCGCGCCCGATCCCGGAATCCCCACCGGTGATCACGGCCTTGCGGCCCTCGAGCCGGCCGGAGCCGCGGTAGGTCTTCTCCCCGTGGTCGGGACGGACGTCCATGTCGTCGGTGAGGCCCGGGTGCTCGACCTCCTTCTCGCCGCTGCCCGGCGAGGGGTAGCGGGTGGTGGGGTCCTCGGCGCTGAACTGGTCGCCGCTCGCCTTCTCGGGCACGTTGCGTCCTCTCCTGGTGGCGTACGAGAGGCGGGTTCCCACCGGGGACGTCCGGAACCACCCGCGCCGTGGTCGTCAGGTGACGAGCAGCGCGACGGGAGGCAACGCGACCAGGACGGCGGCGGCCACCCGGACCAGCGCCCAGACCGGGCCCGGCAACGGTGCGGGAGGTGTCGTGATCCGGGCGAGCCGCCGGTCGAGGGCGGTGACGAACGAGCCGAGCGCCGCCGCCGGAGCCGCGCCGCCGACTGTGCGCAGCGCGCACGCCAGCTCGGCCGGCTGCGTGTGCGCGGCGGCGACGTCGTCCGCCCGCATCTCGATGAGCGCGGCCACCGCGACCTGGGCGCGGACCATCCCCTGCACGAAGGGGGCCGTCGCCCCCCACGCGACGAAGGGCAGCACCACGAGGTCGTGGCGTTCCCGCAGGTGGGCGCGCTCGTGAGCGAGCACGGCGACGACCTGGCCGGGGTCGAGCGCCTCGAGGGTGCCGACCGACAGCACGAGGCGGGAGCGCCTGCCGGGCAGGCAGTACGCCACCGGGGTGGCGTGATCGAGCACGTGGGCGCCGGGCACGGCGGGCCACGGCGTGGCGAGCACGTCGAGCAGGTCGCAGTGGCGGCGGCGGGCCCGCAGGGTGCGCGACGTCGTCGCGGCCATCACGCCGAGGAGCCAGCAGGCCAGGCCGAGTCCGACGGCGAGCGCGAGGAGGTGGTCGTTGCCGATCGCGAGCACCGCCGCGGGACTCACGGCGAGCACGGCGAGCGCACTCCACAGGTCCGGCCCGAGCGGGGCCAGGCCGTACACGGTGCCCGCGCCGACCAGCGCGAGCCCACCGGCGAGCCCGACCGCCTGCCACACCAGCAACGCCCCGACGGGGTCCCGTGCGGGCCAGCGGGCGGCCGCCAGGGCGCGGCTGACCGGTTCGGCGAGTGCCACGCCGATCACCAGCAGCCCCACCGCCGCGATCTCCACGACGTCGATGCTGCCAGAACGCGGGCCCGGCGCAGGCTGTACTAACCGAGCAGGTCGCGCAGCCGGGCGCGCTCCTCCGGCGGGATGGAGCCGACGAAGCGGGCGAGCGCGGCGCTCCGGTCGCCCGCGGCGTCCAACGCCACGTTCATCAGCTCGGCGACGTGGTCCTCGCGGCTGCCGACGGCGCGGTAGCGGTGGGCCCGCCCGTCGCGCTCGCGGGTGACGAGGCCCTTGCGCTCCAGCCGCCCGAGGACGGTCAGCACCGTGGTGGTGGCGGGGTTCGTGGTGAGCCCCTCCTGGACGTCGCGGGCCGTCAGGGAACCCGGCGCCGCCCACAGGCGGTGCATGACCGCGCGCTCCAGCTCGCCAAGGTTCGGCACGACGACGATTCTACCGCGCGCCGCCGACGCTTCTACGTCGCGTAGTAGTGCTCATACGATCTGGACGGGGTCGCCGACCTGCAGGAAACCGAAGAACGCCCGGGCGTCCTCCGCGTCGAGCTTGACGCAGCCCGCCGAGAACGTGGCCGGGTTGCCCTCGTGGAAGGCGATGCCGCCGTCGGCGAAGAACACCGACCACGGCATCTGCACGAGGTACTCCCGGCTGGTGTAGGTCTCGGCCTTCCACTGGACCTTGAAGTTCCCGCGGGGCGTGGGGGTCTCCGTGTCGCCGTGGGTGATGGGCACCGGGCCGCGGACGACCTTGCCGTTGTCGAGCAACCATGCGGTGTTCGCGGCGAGCTCGACGCACGCCCGGACCGTCGGGAGGCACGGCGGCAGCTCGGGGACCGGCACGCCCTGGTCGCGGGCGAACTCGTCCGGGTCCGCCGGCAGCAGCGACGTGTCCGGCAGCGACCCCGTGACGGACCCCAACGGGGTTCCGGCCAGCGGTGGTGCGGCGGCCGCGACGCCGGCGAGCACGACGCCCGCGACGAGGACCACGACCGCGGCGACCGCAGCGCGGAGCCCGCGAGGACCCATCCTTCCCCGGTATGGCATATGTGCGCTCCCCTTCCTCTCGACAGGCAAACGAGCCATGCCGCGGGTGGGCGACGCACGCGACCCGATCGGGTGAACAACCTTGCTAGGGCCAGCTGCCGCCGGTGTTCGGCGGCTGGTCGACGATCGCGACGCACCGCTCCCGCGCCTGCCCGGCGACCCAGTCCGGGGGCAGAGCGTCACCCTGGGTGCGGGCCTGCGCGACCAGGTCGGCGAGCGCGTCGGCCTGCGCCCCGGTGAGGCCGCGTTCCTGGTAGTCGAAACCCTGGTCCGGCGCGCCACGCAGGTCTTGCTCCGCCCAGTAGGTGAGCTGCTGGGCGCAGGCGGTGACGGGATCGGGCCGGGGCGGGGTGTTCCGCGTGGTCGGCGCGGCCGGCTGTGGTGCGGCAGTGGTGCCGCAACCCGTGAGGAGCAGGGCGAGCACGACGCCCGCATAGATCGTCCGGTCGGCCGGCACTTCGGCATTCTGGCAGGCTGGCGCGGTCGGTGACCCGGGAGGCACGTGGTGAGCGAAGCGATCGGGCCCGTCGGCCTGCGGATGGGCACGCCCGCCGCGCGGTGGGTGCTGCTCACGACCGTGCTCGGCTCGGGTGTGGTCATGCTCGACGGCACGGTGGTCAACGTGGCGCTGGAGCGCATCGGCACGGACCTCGGTGCGAGCTTCGGCGGCCTGCAGTGGACCGTCAACGCCTACACCCTCACCCTCGCCTCGCTGATCCTGCTCGGGGGCTCGCTGGGCGACCGCTACGGGCGGCGCCGCGTGTTCGTGACCGGGGTCGTGTGGTTCGCGGTGGCGTCGCTGCTCTGCGGGCTGGCGCCGAACCTGGAGCTGCTGATCGCGGGCCGCGCGCTGCAGGGCGTGGGCGGGGCGCTGCTGACGCCGGGCAGCCTGGCGCTGATCTCCGCGTCGTTCCGTGGACCGGACCGGGCGGCCGCCGTCGGCGCGTGGTCCGGGCTCGGCGGGATCGCGGGCGCGGTCGGGCCCTTCCTCGGCGGCTGGCTGGTGGAGTGGTCCTGGCGGGCGGTCTTCCTGATCAACCTTCCGCTCGCGACGCTGGTGGTCGTGGTCGCGCTCCGGCACGTGCCCGAGTCGCGCGACCCCGACGCCGCGCCGGGGCTGGACGTTCCCGGCACGGTGCTGGCCGCCGCTGCGCTGGCGGCGCTGACCTGGTCGCTGACCGCGCTCGGCGCCGACGGCGCGGCGCCGGTGCCGCTGGTGGTGCTGGCGGCCGGGCTGGCCGCGCTCGCCGCCTTCGTCGCCGTCGAGCACCGGTCGCCGCATCCGCTCGTGCCGCCGCGGCTGTTCGCCGACCGGGAGTTCACCGCGGCGAACATCGCGACGCTGCTGGTGTACGGGGCGCTCGGCGTGGTGTTCCTGCTGCTGGTGCTGCACCTGCAGGTGGTGGCGGGCTTCAGCCCGACCTTCGCCGGGGCCGCGCTGCTGCCGGTGACAGTGATCATGCTGGTGTTCTCCGCCCGCGCCGGTGCGCTCGCGCAGCGGATCGGGCCGCGCCTGCCGATGACGGTGGGGCCGCTGGTCAGCGCCGCCGGGCTGCTCCTGCTCCGGCGGATCGGGCCCGGCGCGAGCTGGCTGGCCGACGTGGTCCCCGGCGTCGCCGTCTTCGGGGCCGGCTTGGCACTGACCGTGGCGCCGCTGACCGCCACCGTGCTCGCCTCGGCGCCGGACCGGTTCGTCGGCGCCGCGTCGGGGGTGAACAACGCGGTGGCCCGGGCGGCCGGGCTGCTGTCGGTGGCGCTGGTGCCCGGGCTGGCCGGCATCGGGGGCGCCGACTACGCCGACCCGGCGACGTTCGCCGCCGGGTATCAGATGGCGATGCTCATCGCCACCGGCTTGCTGGTCGTCGCGGGCGTGGTGTCGTTCCTGCTCATCCGGCGGCCGATGAGCACCGCGACGAGCGAGCGCCTCCCGGTGGAGCGGTGTCACCACTGCGGGACGTCGGCCCCGCAGGTGCACCCCGCGGAGAGCTCGGCCTAACCGAGCTCGAGGGCCTCGGCCAGCGCGCGCAGGCCCGGCAGCGGGTCGGCGCCCGGTGCGGTGAGCAGCTGGATGCACACGTGGTCCGCGCCCGCGTCGAGATGGGCGGTGACCCCGGCGGCGACGGTCGCGGGATCGCCGTGCAGGGCGAGCGCGTCGATCAGCGCGTCGCTGCCGCCGTCGGCGATGTCGGCGTCGGTCCAGCCCAGCCGCTTCAGGTTGCTCGTGTAGTTGCGCAGGTGCAGGTAGGGCTGGTCGACGGCGGGCCGGCCGAGCGCGCGGGCCGCGACCGGGTCGGTGTCGAGCACCACCTTCTGCTCGGGAGCGAGCAGCGGGCCGTCGCCGAGGATCTCGCGGGCGTACCGGGTGTGCTCCGGCGTGGTGAGGTACGGGTGCGCGCCCGCGGTGCGCTCGGCGGCCAGCGCCAGCACCTTCGGGCCGAGCGCGGCCAGCGCGCGGTCCTCGACGGGCACGCCCTCGGCGTCGAGGACGTCGAGGTAGTCGACGATCGTGTCGTAGGGACTGCGGTACTCCTGGGTGGCCTCGGGGTGGCCGATGCCGACGCCGAGCAGGAAACGGCCGGGATGGGTCGCCGCGACCCGGTGGTGCGACGCGGCGACCTCCGTGGCGGGCGCGGACCACATGTTCACGATGCCGGTGGCGACGGCGAGGCGGCTGGTGGCGTCGAGCAGCTCCTCGGCGAGGAACAGGTCGGCGGGTGGGGACCCGCCGATCCAGATGGCGCCGTAGCCGAGGGCCTCGACCTCCTTCGCCAGGCGAGGGGTGAGCTGATCCCGACGCCGCCAGATCCCGATGCGGCCCAGTTCGACGGTCATGTGGGCGGCAACCTCCCGGGCGTGCTGCGCATTCCGGCCGCCGGCTCGGCCACCGGATGTAGCGAAAGCGGCTTCGGGTGCACTGAGCGCACCGAACGCCGCTTTCGCTACATCCGTTCTGGCGTTGCCGCGCGCGGGGCAGGTGGGAGCGCGGGGCCGCGGCGGCACACCTAGGCTCGACGGCGTGCTCGGCTCCCCTTCGCTGACCTCCCGCGCCGCGCCGCTGCGGATGCGTCCGCGCGTCGTCGTCGCCGCAGATCCGCGCCTGCCGCGCGCGGTCCCGGACGGCACCGAGGCCGTCGTCGTCGGCGGGGGGATCGCCGGGGTCAGCGCGGCGGTCGTGCTGGCGGAGCGGGGGGTCGCCGTCACCCTGCTCGAAGCCGCCCCCACGCTCGGCGGGCGGCTCGGGGCGTGGCCGCACACGCTGCCCGACGGCACGGACCAGGTCGTCGAGCACGGCTTCCACGCGTTCTTCCGGCACTACTACACCTGGCGCGACGTGCTGCGCCGAATCGACCCGGAGCTGGGCTTCCTGCGGCCGGTCGGGGGCTACCCGGTGCTGTCGCGCACGTGGGCGCCCGAAGACCTGACGGGGCTGCCGGCGGCGCCGCCGCTGAACCTGCTCGCGCTGTTCGCCCGCTCCCCCAGCCTCGGCCTGCGCGACCTGCTCGGCTCCGACACCGGGCTCGCCTCCGAGCTGCTGGCGTACGACCGGGAGCGGACCACCGCCCTGTTCGACGACATGCCGGCCGCGGAGTTCCTCGCGGGGCTCGGCATGTCGGACCGGGCACAGGCGATGCTGTTCGAGGCCTTCGCCCGCTCGTTCTTCGCGCAGCCGGGGGCGCTGTCGGCAGGCGAACTGGTCGCGATGTTCCACTACTACTTCCTCGGCAACCCCGAGGGCATCGGCTTCGACGCGCCCGACACCGACTACCTGACCTGCATCTGGGCCCCGTTCGCGGCGTACCTGGACAAGCACGGCGCGACGGTGCACACCGCCCGGCCGGCCCGCGCGATCGTCCCCGCGGAGGGGCACCGCTGGCGGGTCGAGACCGACGACGGGCCGTTGACCACGCGGCATCTCGTGCTCGCCACCGAGCCCGGCTCCCTGCGCGACCTGTTCGCCGCCTCACCGGACGCCGCCGCTGCCGCCCCACGGCTGGCGGCGAAGGCCGCGCAGGTCGCGGTCGCACCACCGTTCGCCGTGACCCGGATGTGGCTGGACCGCGACGTCGCGCCCGAGCGGCCCACGTTCAGCGCGATCAGCCGGGAGCCGACGCTCGACTCCGTCACCGTCTACTCGCGCCTGGAACGGCCGTCGGCGCAGTGGGCGGAGCACACCGGCGGCGCGGTCGTCGAGCTGCACTCCTACGCCTGCACCGCCCCGGACGTCGACACGGCCACCGCCCGCATGCGCGCCGAGCTGGCGGCGCTGTGGCCGGAGACCGCCGACGCGCAGGTCGTCCACCTGCAGCAGCGGATGGAGGCGACGGCGCCCACGTTCCCGCCGGGGGGCGCCGGGAGCAGGCCGTTGCCCTCCGGCGAGGCCCGCGGGATCCGCGTGGCCGGCGACTACGTCGAGACGCCGTTCCTCACCGGGCTGATGGAGCGGGCGTCGGCATCCGGGGTGCTGGCGGCGAACGACGTGCTCGGCGAGGTCGGCTCAGGCCCCGAACCGATCCGCGCCGTCCCCCAACGCGGCCTGCTCGCCGGTCTGGTGCGCACCCGCCCGCCCCGCTGACGCCCAACCGACCCCGGCGAGTTGCGCGTTCCTGCTCGGCGAGTCTTGCGTTCGTGCACGCGAGTCTTGCGTTTCGGCACACGAGTTCTGCGTTGTTGTCCACCGCGCGCTCAGGCCTCCGCCGACGAGCCCGCTGCGAGCCCGGGCACGCCGTGGACCACCTGTTCGAGAGCCGGCCGTAGCCACGCCGCCAGCGCCTCGGGGTCGTGCGGGCCACGGACCAGAGCGGTGTAGACCAGCCCGTCGAGCACCGCCGCCAGCTGCGCCGACGCCGTCTCGGGTTCGACGGCACCGACCATCGCCAGGAGCGCCGCCCCACGCCGTCGGATCGTGTCGCCGCCGGCGATCAGGTCGTCGCGCAGCGCCGGATCGCGGACGGCGGCGAGGCTCAACTCGTAACGGACCAGTGTGCGCCACCGCTCGGTGGTCGCCATCCGCACACCGACAGCCGTGAGAACCGCGGCAAGGGCCCCGGGCACGTCGGGTCCTGCGGTCAGGAGCGCAGCCTCGACGTCCGGCACGTCCTCCGCGAGATCCCACTCCAGCAACCGCTGCACGCACCCGGCGACGAGGGCCGCGCGGCTGCGGAAGTAGTACGACGTACTTCCCGACGGGAGCCCGGCCGCGGCGTCGACGGCGCGATGCGTGAGCCCTCGCATCCCCTGCTCGGCGAGCACCGCCAAGGCGCCGTCGAGGATCGTGCTCCGTCGATCCATGTCACTCCTCTACGTCTGTAGAGGAATTGGTGCTAGCCTGCCTCTACAAACGTAGAGCCTAAGGGGCGCTCATGGACGTGGTGGTGGTCGGGGCCGGACTGGGTGGGCTCGCCGCAGCGGTGGCTCTGCACCGATCAGGCCATGTGGTCACGGTGCTCGAGCGGGGCGCGGAGCTCCGCGAGACGGGCGCCGGGATCGGGCTCATGCCCAACGGCGTGCGCGCCCTCGACGCCCTCGGCTTCGGTGACCCTGTGCGCGAACGCGCCTCGCCGCTCCCGGTGGGCGGAGGCCTGCGCGACCGCGCCGGGCGGCCGCTCCTCACCGTCGACCAGGCGGCGATCCACGCCCGGGCGGGTGCGCCCCTCGTCGTGGTGGACCGCACCTGGCTGCACCGGCTGCTCGCCGCCGCGCTGCCCTCCGGCGTCGTGCGCACCGGCACGACCGCCGACGCCGTGCACGACGACGGCCGGCGGATCCGCCTCGCCACGCGATCCACGAGGGGTGATCGTGTGGCGCAGCGGGTGGGCGGCCCGCGAACGGAGCACCACACGTGCGACGACCCGACCGGTGCTCCGTTCGCTGACCTCATGGCCGATCTGGTCGTGGTTGCCGACGGCGCCGGTAGCCGGCTGCGCACCGCGCTCTTCCCCGGCCATCCCGGACTGGAGGGTTCCGGCGAGTACGCAGCCCGCGCTCTCGTTCCGGCGGGGCCCGGCCTCGAGCCGGTGGCGGGCGAGTTGCTCGACCACCGGACCGGCGAGCGGTTCGGCTGCATGCTCCTCGCCGACGGCCGCACCTACTGGTACGCCACCTGGGCGGCCACCCGCACGGTCCCTAGCGAACCCGTCGCCCGGCTGGACATGCTGCGCGCCCACTACGCCGACTGGCATCCCACCGTCCCCGCGCTCCTGGCGGCCACCGATCCGGCGGCCGTGCACGTGGCCGAGACGGTTCGGCTGGTCACACCGCTGCCCGCACTGGCGGTCGGGCGCGTGGCCCTGCTCGGCGACGCCGCGCACGCCATGACTCCGGACCTCGGGCAGGGCGGCTGCCAGGCGTTCGAGGACGCCGTCGCGCTCGGGAACGTGCTCGCCTGCGCCGACGATGTCCCCAGGGCGCTGGCGCGCTACGACGCGCTGCGTCGGCCACGCACCACCGCGCTGCAGCGGCAGGCCCGGCAGATGAACCGCCTGCTCCGACTGCACGGCCCGGCAGGCCGGCTGCGCGACGCGGTGCTCCGCGCGGTGCCGCAGGGGCTCGCGACCCCGGCGCTCGCCCGGCAGTTCGCGTTCGACGCCGCGCAGTCCTGAGACACAGGAGCGACGCACCGAGCACCAACGCAAGACTCGCGTACAGGAACGCAAGACCCGCCCACCGGGGTACCGCGATGGGCCGGGGCACGGGCCGGTCAGGCCGTGCGGGTCCGGTGCTCGCGCGTCAGCAGAACCGCGGCGCCGAGCGTCTGCACGACCAGCCACGCCAGGGCCACTCCGGTGATCCCCAGCACCGGCATCAGCAGCCAGGCCGACACCAGCACCGCCACCGCCAGCGATCCGGGGACGAGCACCAGGACCCGCATCCGCTGCTGCACCCGCGCCTGCGCCACCGTCGACGCGGTGATCACCTGGGGGATCGCCGACAGCGCGGCCAGGGCCAGCGCCCACGCCCCCTGCCGGGCGTAGTGCTCGCCGAACAACCACAGCACCGGGTACGCGCCCACCGACAGCACCACCGCGGCGGGCACCACCAGCGTCAGGGACCGGCGCACCATGGCCCGGCGGGCGGCCGCGGCCTGCGCCGGATCGCCGGCCGTGTGGGCGATCATCGACTGGCCCATGCCGGACGGGATGAGGTAGAGCGAGATCGTGATCGTCCAGACGATCCCGTACACCGCGGCGTCGTCGGCGCCGAGGCGGGCCAGCACCAGGGCCGGGAGCCCGTTCATCGCGATCTGCCACAGCGTCGCGCCCGCGTAGTCGCTGCGCACGAACCGGGCGATTGCCCTGGGCCGAATCGGCTCGACCGGATCGCCGACGGCCTGCTGCGGGATCGCCCGCAGCAGCAGCCACGCGTTCACGGCCAGCACGATCAGGACCGTCGCCACCAGCCACGAGACGGCGATCCCGAAGACGTACGACAACCCCACCGCCGCCGCGAGGAACCCCATCTTCAGCAGGGCGAACACGAGGTTCTCGACCGGCACGACCGCCGCGCGCTTCAGCGCGGTGAGCAGGTAGTCCTGCATCGTGAAGATCGCCCACACCGGGGTGGCGATCGCGAAGAACACGAGCAGCGGGACGTACCCGACCGTCTCCACCATCTCCGGGGCCCAGCGGGGCGCGCCCGCCGCGTAGCCCAGCCCCACCAGCGCCGCGACCACCGAAGCCACCGCGTAGCAGGCCAGCATCAACCGCCGGGTCTGCCGCCCGGCCACGGGACCGAACCGCAGCAGCGCCTGGGTCAGGTTGAGGTGCGCGATGCCGCCGAGCAGCTGCATCGTCGAGAGCGCCACGGAGTTGACGCCCACGGTCGCCGGTGCGAACAGCCGCGCGGCGACCACCCAGTACAGCAGCCCGACCGCCGAGGTCAGCCCCGAGCTGAGCACCAGCGCGAGGCCGTCGCGGGCGACCGGGTTGATCCTTGCCACATTCATACGGCCGGAGAGCCCCGACGGGGAGAACCGCGCCAACCGACCGGCGCGGCCCGCGGGGGGCACCACCTTCTCGTCCACCCGCACCCGGGCACCCTATCGCCGGGGGCTGCGCCCGCCCGGCCGCGGTGGCAGCATCGGCGCCATGTCCGAGACTCCCGGTAGTGATCGCGAGCAGGCCGTCCTCGACGCCGTCCCCACCGGCCTGTTCGTAGGTGGTTCCTGGCGGCCCGCGACCTCGGGAGCGAAGCTGGCCGTCGACGACCCGTCCACCGGCAAGACGCTCGTCGAGGTGGCCGACGCCACCCCCGACGACGGGCGGGCCGCGCTCGCCGCCGCCGTCGCCGCCCAGCCCGGCTTCGCCGCCATGCCGCCGCGGGAGCGCGGCGAGATCCTGCGGCGCGCCTTCGACCTGATCATGTCGCGGATCGACGACCTGGCGCTGCTCATGACCCTCGAGATGGGCAAGCCGATCGCCGAGTCCAAGGGCGAGATCACCTACGCGGCGGAGTTCTTCCGCTGGTTCGCCGAGGAGGCCGTGCGGATCGACGGGCAGTACGCGGTGGCGCCGAACGGCGCGAGCCGCTTCCTCGTCATGCGCCAGCCCGTCGGGGTGTGCCTGCTGGTCACGCCGTGGAACTTCCCGATGGCCATGGGCACCCGCAAGATCGGGCCTGCGGTCGCCGCCGGCTGCACGATGGTGATCAAGCCCGCCCAGCAGACGCCCCTGTCCATGCACGCTCTCGCGGCGATCCTCACCGAGGCGGGCCTGCCCGACGGGGTGCTCAACGTCGTGACGACCTCCAGCGCCGGCAAGGTGATGGAGCCGCTGATCCGCGACGGGCGGGCCCGCAAGCTGTCGTTCACCGGGTCGACCGGCGTGGGCCGCGCGCTGCTGGAGCAGGCCGCGGACAAGGTCCTCCGGACGTCGATGGAGCTCGGCGGCAACGCCCCGTTCCTGGTGTTCGCCGACGCCGACCTCGACGCCGCCGTCGAGGGCGCGATGACGGCCAAGATGCGGAACATGGGCGAGGCGTGCACCGCGGCCAACCGGTTCCTCGTGCACCGCTCCGTCGCCGACGCGTTCGCCGACAAGCTGGCCGAACGGATGGCCGCGCTGCGGGTCGGCCGCGGCACCGACGACGGCGTGCAGGTGGGCCCGCTGGTCGACGCGAAGAGCCGGGAGAAGGTCGTCGAGCTCGTCGGCGACGCCGTCGACCGGGGTGCGACCGTCCGCGTGGGCGGCGACGCCGTCGACGGGCCCGGCTGGTTCTACCGGCCCACCGTGCTCACCGGCGTCCCGCTCGAAGCCCGGCTGACCAAGGAGGAGATCTTCGGGCCGGTGGCCCCGATCAGCGTCTTCGACACCGACGACGAGGCCGTCGCCGCGGCGAACGACACCGAGTTCGGGCTGGTCAGCTACCTCTTCACGGAGAACCTGTCGCGGGCGCTGCGCGTCAGCGAGGCTCTGGAGTCCGGCATGGTCGGGCTCAACACCGGCCTCGTCAGCAACCCGGCCGCGCCGTTCGGCGGGATCAAGCAGTCCGGGCTCGGCCGCGAGGGCGGGTCCGTCGGCATCGAGGAGTACCTCGAGACGAAGTACGTCGCCGTCAACCTGTAGGCCAGACCCCGCCGGCCCCTCAGCGGGGCGGCGGCGCCGGTGCCGTCGGGGTGGGAGCCGGGGCGGCGGGCGGCGCGAGCGCCGCCGACGCCTTCGCCGCCCTCTCCGCCGCTTTCGCGGCCTCCTGCTGCGCCTGCGCCTCGACCGGGTGCAGCACCATCCAGACCAGCCGCGCGCCCCCGTTCGCCGTCACGAGCCCGACCACCAGCGCCACGGCCAGCCCGCAGGCGCCCGTGAGCACCTTGACCTTGACCGGGGTGCGGCCCAGCGTCGCGTGGCCGGTCTCGACCACCCACGCCCGCGCGCCCAGCAGCGCCAGGAGCAGGCCGAGCGACACCCACACCCAGCCGTCGGCGGTCATGTCAGTTCCCGCCGCCGGGTGCCGCCGCGGCCGGTCCGCTGACCACCGTCGGCGTGGTCTTCACGACCACCGCGTTGAACCCGTTCTGGTACCGGACGCGGTACTCCCCCGTGGCGACCAGCTGGTCGACGACCTGCCGCGACCAGCCCGGAGGCAGGTTGTCCAGAACCACGCCCTGCTTCTCGGTCGAGGTGTAGACGAGAAGCACGTCCGGCTCGTCGTCGAGGATGCAGCGGGTGTAGTCGTCGGGGGTCTTCTTCGCGTTGTCCTTGCACGTCACGGCATCGCCCTCGCGCTCGTACGTGCCGATGCCCTGCATCGCGTACGGACCGGTGTCGTCGAGCGGAACGATCTTGCTACCCGGCGGGGTCTCGGCGAACGCCGCCCGGGTCATCGTGATGTCCTCCGGGGTGACGACCATGTAGGCCTCGTTGCCCCCGCGGATGAGCACGAGCACCGGGAACAGCACCAGCATGCCGACGGCCAGCTTCTTCTCCCGCCCGGGCTTGCGGCGCGCGTAGGTGCGCAGCGCGTCCGCGCCGAGGATCGTGAGCACCGGCAGCCCGTAGAGCACGATGCGCAGGAACAGCTCGCCGCCGTAGCTCTGCACCGCCGCGAACGCCATCGGCACGGCCGCGAGGAAGATCGGCACGAGGTCCCGGCGACGCCGCCAGTACACCCACGCCCCGGCGATCGCGAGCAGCCACGTCAGGCCGGGCACGGCGATGCGCAGCAGCTTGACCGCGACCTGCCCGGTGTCGCCCGCCAGCCGGTCCGCGATCCCCGTCTGCAGCGCGTTGCCGCCGTCGCCGCTGCCGAGCAGCAGGCCGATCTGGCCCGTCCAGAAGTCGCGGGCGCCGACGATGAAGTACACGGTTAGCGCGAGGACGGCGACGAACACCAGGCCCCGGCCGCGGAACCGGCCCACGACGGTCAGCAGCGTCAGCTGGCCGATGATCGCGAACGGGGTGAGCTGGTGCTCCGGGGCGAGCGCGATCAGGCACAGCGCCGCACAGAAGTAGATGAGCAGCAGCTGCCGGGGCGGCAGCGTCGGCCGGTTCGGCGGCGTCATCAACGCGACCATCCAGCGGCGCAGCAGCGGCAGCCGCGCCGCGCCCGGATGCGGCGGCGGCCAGCCCGGCACCCCCGCGGCGTCCGTACGCCGGGTCGCCAGCGGGCCGAGCGCGAAGGTCAGCACGGTCAGGAGCAGGACGATCCCGATGGCCTGCGGGGAGAAGTAGTCCTGCTCGATCCAGTTCAGGCCGACGAACAGCCAGGCCGCCACCCACGGCGCCCGGGTGCCGCCGAGCATCGACCGGGCCAGCGCGTACACGCCGATGGTCCACACCAACACCACCACCGGCGGGAACCAGCGCAGCACGACGTCGAGATCGCCCGCCCCGGCGGCGTCGCGGAACCACGCCCACTGGGCGAAGAACGCGGGCCAGAAGAAGCGGGCGTCGACGTCCAGCGCCGGGACACCGTCGCCGGCGATCGCGTCGACGAACCCGACGATGACGTACGAGGTGGTGAACCGGGCCACCGGCTCCACCACCGACGGCAGGCCGGTGCT
This sequence comes from Pseudonocardia charpentierae, assembly GCF_031845345.1. NCBI lineage: Bacteria > Bacillati > Actinomycetota > Actinomycetes > Pseudonocardiales > Pseudonocardiaceae > Pseudonocardia > Pseudonocardia charpentierae. The sequence goes on from NZ_JAVREJ010000012.1 coordinate 111,895, forward strand.
GCACAGCACGAGCACCCCGGTCGCCGTCGCGAGCATCGGCACGCGCGGGCGCGGCGACCACAACTCGGCGATGCACGCGCCGACCGCGCACGCCAGCGCCGCCCACGCGGCCGGGCCCAGGACCTTCGCCAGACCCCAGCCGTCGAGGGCGTCGAGATCCGTGGTCGCCGCCGCGACCGGGAGCAGCGCGAGCGCGAGCAGCACGAGGACCGGCGAGTACCACCGCCACCGGAGCGGCACCGGCGGGGCAGGTGGCGGTGCGGGTGGGCCGGGTCGGGCCACCCGGGCCTCCGGGAACCGGCTGCTCACGACGTCGCCGACGGTGGACCTCGGCCTCGCGGCCGGGGGGATGCCGGGCATCACGACGGTCGCCGGCTCCGCGTACCGCCTCGGCGGTGCCGACTGCGACTGCTCCGACGGCCCGGACGACGTCGACGGTGAGGACGGCGTCCGTCCTGGCACCGGCGTGCGCAGCACCGCGGTCTCGACCTCCGGAGGCCGCCGGGGCGCCGGAGAGGGGCCCGCCCCGCCTGCGGCGGGGACGTCGCGCGCCGGGACACCGCCACGGGCGCCCGCACCACCGGGAGGACGTTCCCCCGGGTGACGGGTGCCCGTCGTCGTCACGGCTGCTCCTCCGGTCGGGTGCGGCTCCACATCGGGAACGGCACGAGCACGGCCACGCAGCACGCTACCTGGACCAGCGCATAGCCCATCGCGACGGGCAGCAGGACGGTGCCCGCGACCGCCGACGGCATCCCGGTCAGCCCCGTCGCGGCGACGGCGGCCACGGTGATCCCGACCACGACCAGCGTCGGCACGGTGGTGTAGAGGTGCAGCCGGGCCGACGACCAGGCCCGGCCGGCCGCCTCCAGAGCGCCCAGCTCGTGCACCACGACCAGCCGGAACGCCGCACCGAGCAGCAGCACCCGCAGCACGTCCGCCGCGGCCGCGTACTCCGGGCCGAACACCCCGAGCAGCGGCCCCGCGCACGCCGCCACCACCGCGAGCGCGGGCCCGACGGTCAGCAGCAACCGGCGCCTGCCCGTGCCGCCCGCCCGGCCGAGCACCCATACCGTGGCGAGGTCGACGGCGGTGACCACCTGCCAGGCGACGAAGAACACCATGCCCGGGCCGGGCCCCAGACCCAGGACGACCAGCAGCGGTGCCACCTGGTGCAGCAGCGTCGCCCCGAGCCGCGCCACGGCCATCGGCCCGAGCACCTGCGGAGGGGAGGCGGTCTCGACCCGGCGGCCGTGGCGGCGGGCGAGCACGGCGACGGCCGCGGAACCCGGGAGCGCCCACAGCAGCACCGGCGCCAGCCAGGCGGCGGCCAGCCAGCCTCCCCCGAACCCGTCCGACGCAGCCACATCCGGCGCGGCGCCGACGAGCACAGCGGCCGCGGCGATCAGCGCGATCCGCCCCGTCACCAGCACCGCGACGTGCGTGGTCGCCCACCACGGCCGGTCCAGGGCGACGACGACGCCGTCGAACACCGCGCCCGCCGCCCACGCCGCGGTCGCCGCGGCGACGAGCAGCACGCCCGGCCAGGGCACGCCGGTCACCGGCCCGGACAGCAGGCCGGTCAGGGTCGCGGCCGGTCCGGGAACGAGCACGGCGAGGACCGCGCCCATCCCGGCACCCAGCGCCACCGCCGTCGCGAGACTGCGGACCACGACCCGGCCGGCCCGGCGCCCGGCCGCCGAGAGCCGCGGCACCAGGGCCGCTCCGCGGTCGGGCCGGGCCACGCAACCGGCAACGGCCACGACGGCCACGACCGCCACCGCCGCCCCCAGCCGGTCCGGCGGCAGCGTCCGGGCGGCCAGCAGCCAGCCGGCGAAACTGCCGAGCGCGCCGAGCGCGGACGCCGCGACCAGCACCCGCCCGTCGCCCAGGGCTCCGCCACCGGCGGGCTTGACCGACCGCAGCCGCGGGACGGTCGCCGCCGCCGGGTCGTCGCCGCCGGCACCAGGAACGGCCGGCATGACCCGTGTCGGATCGATCGCCACGGTCGGCGGGTCCGTGCACGGGTCGGGACGCTCGGGCCGCCCGGTCGCCGGAGCGCCGGACCGCGGCGGCAGCGACCGCGACGCCCGCGCCGTCGGATCCGAGGGTGCCGGGCGCGCGGGACTCACTGCGCGACCACGGCGTGACGCAGCAGGAATGGCACGCTCAGCGCCGTGGTGGCGTACAGCGCGCCCACCGGTGCCCAGGTCCCCGTCATGACCATCAGCTGCCCGATCAGCAGCGTGGTCGCCACGCCGACGCCCACCGTCAGCAGCCACACGTGCGCCGCGGGCGCGCGCCGGAGGAAGCCTGCCGCAGCCCAGCCGGGCCCCAGCAGCAGGAACATCATCGTCACGACCAGCCGGGCCTCGCCGGCCGTCCCGCCGGTGACCTGCAGCTGCGACATGGCGCACGCCGCGAGGCCCGCCACGACCAGCAGGATCGCGACGGCACGCCGCGCGCGGCGGGCCCGGGTCAGCTCCGCCGAGGAGGGCATGGTCACCGGGATGCTCCGTTCGTCACCGGCTCGTCGCCGCAGGCGGGGTCGTCGGAGAAGCCGCGCCTGTACCGGTCAGGACGGCTCCTCCTCCAGGACGTAACGAACGCCGGAGCGATCACGGTTCGCCGGGGTGGCCGGCACGGCTCCGGTGTACCCGTGCGGGCGGACCGCCGGGCGCGTGGGGCATCCGGCGCCGGTCTCGCCTGCGGCGTCAATCGGCTCGCGCGGGGTCAGCGGCAGGCCACTCACCGGGGTACGCGCCGACCCGTCGACATCACCGGCCGGGGAACGGTCGGCGGAGACCCCGGCCGGTCGGAGGGACTCGACATCGCCGAGGCGTTCCGTCACCGGCGCGCCGAGCGTCGCGAACCCCGGGACGAGCCGGCCGGCGCTGCGGGCCCGCCTGCCGACCGCGCGACGTCGCTCGGCGGCGAGGGTCCGCAGCACGCGGGTGCCGTCGACGAAGGTCCGCAGGTTGGTCTGCCCGAAGATCCGTTGGCGTTCGACGGAGGGGACTTCGGTGATGCGGAGTCCGGCGGCGGCGATGCGGCAGTTGAGGACGGTCTCGATTTCGAAGCCGTCGCCCCAGAGCATGCCGTCGGTGGGTGCGGGGGCGGCGGGGTCGGGGAGGTCGAGGAGGGGGAGCAGGTCGGCCCAGAAGGCGTTGTAGCCGTAGCAGAGGTCGGTGTAGCTGGTGCCGAACAGGGCGTTGGCGACGCCGTTGAGGCCGGCGTTGCCGCTGCGGCGGAGCAGAGTGATGTCGTCGCTGCCGCCGCCGGGGGCGAAGCGGGAGCCTTTGGCGAAGTCGGCGCCGGCGACGAGGGCGTTGACGAAGGCGGGGATCTCGGTGGGGTCGGCGGAGCCGTCGGCGTCGAACATGACGATGACGTCGCCGGTGGCGGCGGCGAAGCCGCAGGCCATGGCGTTGCCTTTGCCCTTACGGGTCTGGGTGATCGCCCGCACCCAGGGCAGGACCCGCTCGGCGGTCTCCAGAGTGCCGTCGACGGAGTGGCCGTCGACCACGATGATCTCGTGCACGGCAGGGCGGACCGCGGCGATCGCGGGCAGGACGACCTCGAGGTTGCGCGCCTCGTTGCGGGTCGGCACCACCACGGACACCCGTGGACCGGCGCTGCGCTGCATCGTCGTTCTCCCCCTCACCGTCATCACGGTGCGTGTTGAACCAACGTCCGCCCGACACCGTCCACCCGGCGCCCCGCACCCTCCTTCCGGGTACGTACGGCCCTGACCAGCCCTGCGGGTTCTTCTCCGTGCCGAGCTGTGCCTCTTGCCTGTCCGGTCCGGCGCAGCGTGACGTTACCGTCCGGCACCGCCCTCCCCCGTCGGACCCTGCCCGTCGGGGAAATCGGTCGAGGTCCGCGCCCGCTGCGGCGACACTGTACGACGATCATCGGCGTCGATCGGGCAGAAGCGCCGGAGCGCGGGTCACCGAACCTGTTGTCGCGCAGGAGCGGTAGCGTCGGCGGTCCGACCGGGCCGGTGCCACCACTGCCGTGCCCGACCACGACTGTTGTGCGCACGACCCGTACCGGTGGGGACCGGGTAGCGGGCGGGCGCCGGGGGCCAGGAGATCACCGAACGATGCGAGCGCTGCCGAGCGTGTCCGTATGCATCCCGGTCTACCGCGGCGAGGAGTTCCTCGCCGAGACCATCCGCAGTGTGCTGGACCAGACCTACCGCGACTTCGAGCTCGTCATCCTCGACAACGCGAGCCCGGACGAGTCGGGACGCATCGCGCGCTCCTTCGGCGACCGCCGGATCCGCGTGGAGACCAACGCGACGACGCTGCCCCAGCCGGAGAACTGGCGCGAGGTGATGCGGCTGTGCCGCGCCCCGCTGATCAAGCTGGTGTGCGCCGACGACCTGCTGCACCCGCGGTGCCTGGAGTACCAGGTGGGCCCGATGGAGGCCGACCCCGGGATCGCCGTGGTCGCGGCGCGCAGGCACATGATCGACGAGCGCAGCCGGGTGCTCGTCCCCCGCCGCGGCCTGACCGGGCTGACCGGGATGCGGTCCAGCGTCGAGGTCGCCCGGCACGTGGTGCGCAGCGGGGCCAACCCCATCGGCGAGCCCGGCGGCGTGCTCTTCCGCCGCGAGCACTACTTCGCCGTCGGCGGCTGGCGTCCCGACCACCGCTTCGTCATGGACCTCGACCTGTGGATCCGGCTGCTGCAGCAGGGCGAGTTCCTCGGGCTGCCCGAGACGCTCGCAGCGTTCCGCATCGGCCGGGAGAGTCTGTCGGCCGACAACGAGGCGACGATCTACGCGGAGCAGAAGGCCTACATCGAGGAGCTCGCCGCCACCCCGCACCTGCAGGTCCGCAAGTCGGACCTGGCGCTGGGACGGATGCGGGTGCCGCTGGGGCGGATGCGTCGCCGCACCCTGTTCCGGATGTCGCGCCGCGCGGCCCGCCGCGACGCGCGCCTGGAGCAGGTGGCGGCCTGACCCTTAGTCGCACATGTTTTGCAGCTGACACGGATACGCGCTTAGCCTGGGTTCGTCCGGTCACCCGCACGGGTGCACCACCGGGTCTGAGAGGAGCGTTCCGTGGTCGACGCCCTACCGCCGGGAAGCGCCGGAGGCGGTATCCTGACATTTCCTGGGCCGCTCGCCGATCCCGGGCTGACCGTCGCGATGCACATGAGCGACGGGCTGGTGAACGCCCCCACCGCCGCGGTGTTCGGGCTTGTCGCCGCGATCGGGCTGGCGATCTCGGCGAGCCGGGCCCGCTCGGACCTCGACGAGCGCACGGCCCCGATGGCCGGGCTCGTCACGGCCTTCGTCTTCGCCGTCCAGATGATCAACTTCCCGATCCTGCCCGGCGCCAGCGGCCACCTGCTCGGCGGCGCGCTGGTCGCCATCCTGGTCGGGCCGTGGGTGGGGTCGCTGTGCATCGCGATCGTGCTGGTCGTGCAGGCGCTGCTCTTCGCCGACGGCGGACTGACGGCGCTCGGGACCAACATCACGAACATGGCGCTGGTGGGCACGTTCACCGGCTTCGCGGTGGCGTACGCGCTGCGCCGGTTCACCACCCGCTCCCGCGGCGCCCTGCTCACCGTGTCGTTCGTCGCGGCGCTCATCAACACGGTCGCCGCGTCCCTGGCGTTCGTGTTCGAGTACGCCGTCGGCGGCGCGGGGGGCGCCGGACTCGGCACGGTCTTCTCGCTGATGGTCGGCCTGCATGTGCTCGTCGGCATCGGCGAGGGGATCATCACCGCCGCCACCGTGGGCGCCGTCGCGGCCGTCCGGCCCGACCTCGTCTACCTGCTGCGCGGCACCCGTCCCGCCGTCACCCTGCGCACCCCCGGCGAGGCCACCCGATGAACGCCCTCCGGTCCCGGTTCCTGCTGGGCTTCCTGCTCGCGGCCCTGGTCATCGCCGGCGGGCTGTCGTACCTCGCCAGCCCGGACCCGGACGGGCTCGACTCGGTGGCCCTCCACGGCTGCACCGTCAGCGAGACGGCAGGCGGCGAACAGCTCGACGGCACCTGCATCGCCCAGAACGCCATCGAGTCGCACACGGTGGGCAGCCCGCTCGCCGACTACGCCGTCGGCGGCCGCGAGGGCACCACCGGGCTCGCCGGGATCGCCGGCGTGCTGGTGACGGCGCTCGTCGCGGGGCTGCTGTTCCGGCTGCTGAGCCGCAGCGGACGGCGCCGCCGCGCCGGTTCGTCACCCGGGGAGCGCTGACCGGCCGTGGGCGCAGGTCACGCCCACCCGCTGTTCCTGCCGGGCCGCTCGGCGGTGCACCGGCTGCCGGCCGAGGTCAAGATCGTCGCGGCGGTGCTCGGTGCGATCTGCGTGGTGGCGACGCCGCGGGAGGCGTTCGGGGTGTTCGCCGGGCACCTGGCGGTGCTGGCCGTCGTCTGGGCCGTGGCCGGGATCCGGCCCGGCTGGATCCTGCGCCGCGCCGTGATCGAGCTGCCGTTCGTCGTGCTCGCGGTGCTGCTGCCCTTCACCGGGCCCGGCCCGCGGATCGACGTGCTGGGGCTGGCCCTGTCCGAGCCCGGCCTGCTCGGCGCCTGGAACATCGTGGTGAAGGGCACGCTGGGCGTGCTGATCTCCCTGACCCTGGCTGCGACCACTCCCCTGCGCGACCTGCTGTCGGGGATGCAGCGGCTGCACGCCCCGGCCCTGGTCGTGACGATCGCCACGCTGATGCTGCGCTACGCCGACCTGATCGTCGCCGAGGCCGGCCGGATGCACCGCGCCCGCCTGTCCCGCGGGCACGACCCGCGGTTCCTGTGGCAGGTCGGGGCGACCGCGCGGGGCGTGGGGGCGCTGTTCATCCGCGCCTACGAGCGCGGCGAGCGGGTGCACCTGGCGATGCTCTCCCGCGGGTTCGACGGCGCGCTGCTGCAGGACGCAGAGGGCGCGCCGAGCCGCCGTCAGTGGGTGGCGGGCCTGGCGCCGGCGGGCGTGGCCGTGCTGCTCGCGGCCGCGGGTTGGAGCGTTGCGTGAGCGTGCAGGACGCCGCGGCCGGTGCCCGATCCACGCCCGGGCGGCCGCCCTCGCTGGAGGTCCGCGGCCTCGCGTTCGCCTACCCGGACGGGCACCAGGCCCTGCACGGGGTGGACCTGCGCATCGAGCCCGGCGAGCGGGTCGCGCTGCTCGGCCCCAACGGGGCGGGCAAGACGACACTGGTGCTGCACCTCAACGGCATCCTGCGGGCCGGCGCCGGCAGCGTCGAGGTCGGCGGTCTCCCGGTGGCGCCCGCGAACCTGCGGGAGATCCGCCGCCGGGTCGGCATCGTCTTCCAGGACCCCGACGACCAGCTGTTCATGCCGACGGTCGGCGACGACGTCGCGTTCGGACCCGCCAACTTCGGCGTCACCGGCCCGGCGCTGCGCGAACGGGTCGACGCGGCACTCCGCACCGTCGACATGCTCGACTACCGCGACCGCTCCCCCCTGCACCTGTCCGGCGGCCAGCGGCGGCGGGTGGCGCTGGCCACCGTGCTGGCCTGCCGCCCGGAGATCCTCGTGCTCGACGAGCCGTCGTCCAACCTGGACCCGGTGGCCCGCCGCGAGCTGGCGGAGGTGCTGCTGGGCCTCGAGACGCAGGGGTGGGGCACCAGCATGCTGATGGTGACCCACGACCTGCCCTACGCGCTGCAGCTGTGCCCGCGCAGCGTGATCCTCGACGACGGCGTGGTGGTGGCCGACGGGCCGAGCCGCGAGCTGCTGGCCGACCCGGCGCTGCTGGCCCGCCACCGCCTCGAGCTGCCCTTCGGGTTCACGCTCAACCCCTGATGCGCTGTCAGTTGCGCGGCGGCGGGGACGGATAGCCCGGACGCGGCGGGCCGTCGCCGTTCCCGGTGTCGCGGCGGTCGGCCGCCTCCCCCGGACCGACCGGCATCCCGCCGGGCGGGGTGTCCGCCGACCCGTCGTCGTCGGACAGCGGTGTGGTGGGCGCCGACGCCGGGTGCGGGCGCGGCGGCTGAGCGGGCCGGGCCGGTGTGCTCCCCGACGGCGCGGCCGGGAGCCCCGGGGGCGCGGGCCAGCCGGAGGCCGGGATCCCCCGCGGTGCCGGCCGGGGCGGGGCCACGGCCGTCGGCCCCGGGTCGGGCATTCCCGGCGGCGGTACCGACCGGCGGGCCTGGGCCTCCGCGTCCGCGACGACCTTCGCGATCTCCGGGTTCGTCGCGATGTCGAACCAGTCGCGCACCGACTCGTCGTCGTCCTCCGGCCGGCTCGCCGGGACGTCGTCGACCGGGGACGGCTCGTACCGGAACACCCCGTCCTCCCCCGGTGCCCCGAGCATCCGGGTGAAGCCCTCCAGCGCCTTGCCGAAGTCGCTGGGCACCATCCAGACCTTGTTGGCCTCGCCCTTGGCCATCTCCGGCAGGGTCTGCAGGTACTGGTAGGCCAGGAGCTCCGGGGTCGGGCGGCCCGCCTTGATCGCGGCGAACACCTTCTCGATCGCCTTCGCCTCGCCCTGGGCCTGCAGGTACTGCGCCGCCCGCTCACCCCGTGCGCGCAGGATGCGCGACTGCCGGTCGGCCTCGGCCTCGAGGATGGCGGCCTGCTTGCGGCCCTCTGCGGTGAGGATCTGGGCCTGCTTCTGCCCTTCCGCGCTGCGGATGGCCGACTCCCGCTGGCCCTCCGCGGTGAGGATCGTCGCCCGCTTCTCGCGGTCCGCCTTCATCTGGCGTTCCATCGACTCCTGGATCGACGCCGGCGGGTCGATGGCCTTGATCTCCACGCGGCCGACCCGGATGCCCCAGCTGCCGGTGGCCTTGTCCAGTTCGCCGCGGAGCTTGTCGTTGATCTCGTCGCGGGAGGTGAGGGTGCCCTCCAGGCTCATCCCGCCCACGACGTTGCGCAGCGTGGTGATCGTGATCTGCTCGACGCCGATGATGTAGTCGGAGATCTCGTAGACCGCGGCCTTGGGGTCGAGCACCTGGTAGTAGACGACGGTGTCGATGTTGACCGTCAGGTTGTCCTGGGTGATGACCGGCTGCGGCGGGAACGACACCACCTGCTCGCGCAGGTCGATCCGGGCCCGGATGCGGTCGATGAACGGCACGAGGAAGGCCAACCCCGGCGTCTGGGTCTTCTGGTAGCGGCCCAGCCGTTCGATCACCGCGGCCTGGGCCTGCGGGATGATCTGCACCGCCTTGACCACCGAGACGATCACGAGCAGCACGAACAGCAGGACGACGACGAGCAGAACGGTTCCACCGTCCACGCTGTCCCTCCCTCTCTTCTCGACCGCCTACCCGGCGGAATGATGGTGGGCGAGCACCAGGGCCGTCGCGCCGGCGATCCGCACGACGGTGACCTGTTCGCCCGGTTCGATCACCTGTGCCCCGTCGAACGACCGCGCCGACCAGTCGTCGTCGCCGATCCGGACCCGGCCGCCGTGCCCGTCCACCCGCGTGAGGACCGTGGCCGTGCCGCCGACCAGCGCCTCCGTGCGCGTGGGCGTGTGCGGCACGCTGCGGTCCAGCCGCCTGCGCAGCGCCGGGCGCAGCCCGAGCAGCAGGAGCACGGAGGCGACCGCGAAGACCAGGGCGCTGCCCACGGTCCCGAGCACCAGCGACGCCCCGGCCGCGACGACCGCGCCTCCGCCGAGCATGAGCAGCACGAACTCGCCCGACGCGAGCTCGGCCGCGACGAGCACCAGCCCCACCACGAGCCACACCAGGGGCGCGGTCATGACCGGATCCTGCCAGAACGCACGGCACTTGCCTGCTCCGCCGCCACGACCGGGCGGCCGGTTCTCATCCCGCGTCGTCGACGGTCACGAAGTCGATCAGCCGTTCGACCGCGCCGATCAACGGCGACTCCAGGTCCCGGTAGCTGCGCACCGCGCCCAGCACGCGCCGCGCGCCGTCGGCGGGCTCACCCCAGCCCAGCGCCGCGCACACGCCGGTCTTCCAGTCGGTCCCCCGCGGCACGGCGGGCCACGCCCGGATGCCGACGACCGACGGCTTGACCGCCTGCCACACGTCGACGAAGGGATGGCCGGTGACGAGCACGTGCGGCCCGGCCACGGCGTGCGCCGCCCGGGTCTCCTTGCTGCCCTCGACGAGATGGTCGACGAGCACCCCGAGCTTCCGGTGCGCGGCGGGGCCGAAGTCGGCGACGGCGGCGGCCAGGTCGTCCATCCCGTGCATCGGTTCCACGACCACGCCCTCGACCCGCAGGTCGTGGCCCCACACGGTCTCGACGAGCGCGGCGTCGTGGATGCCCTCGACCCAGATCCGGCTCGCGCGGGCCGTGCGGGCGGCGACGTTCGCGACCCGGACCGACCCCGACGCCGAGATCACCGGCCCGGTCGGGGCCCGCGGCGGGACGACCAGCGTGGCGGGCCGGCCGTCGACGAGGAACGCGCCCGCACGCAGCGGGAACACGCGGTGGCGGCCGTGCCGGTCCTCGAGGGTGACCTCGCGGATGTCGACCCGCACCACCGCCCCGCAGAACCCGCTGCCCGGGTCCTCGACGACGGTGCCGCGCTCGGCGGGGACCTCGGGGATCTCGCGCTTGCGCACGACCCGTGTGCCGTCGGCGCCGAACGCGCCGCGGTAGTCGTGGGTGCGGGCGGCGCTCGGCAGACCGGTGTCGCGCGGGGACATCGCGCGGTTCTACCGCGGCGGACGGCGGCCGCGGGGGACGACACGCCGGTTGTTGCTCGTGACCAGCAACTACCCACCGTGTCCGGTTTCAGGCGGACCGTAAGCGTGCCGCCCGGCGGGCCACTGGTTAGCCTGACGTCGTGCCCTGCGCCTCCGCGACGTTCACCGTGTGGTCCTCGGCCTGGCTGGCCGGTGCCGCGGCTCCCGACGACGTGCTCGACGCGCTCGGGCCGTGGGCGCAGACGCACGACGTCGTCGCGGCGGACGCCGAGACCGCCCACGCCCACTCGCTGTCGGCCCCCGGCACCCCGCCCGGCTCGGTGACCTTCCTGCTCGCCGCCCTGCGCCGCGCGGCCCCCCGGGGGCCCGGCCGGGTGGTGCTGCCCGCCCCCGGCGACCCGCGCGGCCTGCCCGGTCCCGGACCGTTCAGCCGGGCGGCGATGGCGGCGGGCGAGGGTGTGCTGTTCACCGACGCCGGCCTCGGGATCGTGCCCGGTGCGGTGGACAACAGGGCGACCGACCAGGTGCTGCGCTGGACGGTGCACCCGGTGGTCGACCCGGGCCCCGCGCCCGAGCACGTCGCCCTCCCCCAGGCCGAGCGCGACCTGCGCGACCAGGTCCGGCAGTCCGCCTCGGTGCTCACCTCCCTCGGGGTGGCCCGGCACCGGCCCGGGGTCCGCGAGGAGATCGCCGCCAAGCTGCGCGCCCGGCCCCGCACGCTGTGGCCCGCGGGCATGCCCGCCCCGGCGCTGCGGGTGCTGCAGCACGCGGACGAGGTCGAGGCGATCCTGGCCGCGGCGTCGGTGGACGAACCGGGCGGAGCCCTGTCCGCATCGGCGGCCGCCGCCCGCCGCGAGGCCCTGCGCCCGCTGGAGACCGCGGTGCGGGTGGCCCGCCGCGCGGCGGTGACGGAGGCCGTCCGGGTGCTGGCGGCGAGCCCGCTGGTCTGACGCTCGACCGGGCGGGGCTGGGGCACGAGTGAGTGATCCGCCGCTACGGGTGCTGGTGGCTGGTGATCGTCCGCCTCGGGTGTCGGTGGCGGCTACCACGACCGTCAGCACCCTCAGCCGGTGACCACCGCGCCCGCCACAGCCGTGGGCGCCCTTAGCGGGGGGCGGCGCCGAGGGCCTCGGTGAGCACCGCCCGCAGCTCGTCGGCCGGCAGGGACCGGAGGCGGGCGGCGGCGAGCTCGGCGCGCACCGTCTCCAGCTCGGCCCGCAGCCGGTCCGCCTCGGCGTCCGCTCGCGCGCGGAGCGCCGACTCCGACTCCACCCGCTCGAGCGTCGTCCGCAGACCGCCCTCGGCCGCGCGGCGGGCCTCCTCCGCCGCCGCGGCGGCCCGGCCGGCGTCCGCGGCCCGCCGGGTGGCGTCGTCGCGCGCGGCGACGGCCACGGCCACCCGGTCCCGCGCCTCGGCCTCGGCGGCGGACGCCGTGGCCCGCAGCTCCCCCACCTCGCCGCGCAGACGGTCGTTCTCCGACCGCAGGGCCGTGAGCTCGTCGCGCAGCTCGCCCGCGCGGGCCACCGCGGCGTCGCGCTCGGTGTCGGCCCGTTCGGCCCGGCGCGCCGCCTCCGCCGCCTGCTGTCCCGCCCTCGCAGACTGCCGCTCCGCGGCGGCGCGGGTGGCGGAGGCCTCCTCGGCCGATTGCTTGGCGGCCCCCAGCGCCTCGGTCGCCTCCAGCGCCTGCCGGGCCGCGGCCGCGGCCCGGCGCACGGCCTCCTCGCGGTCCTGACCGGCCTGCTCGGCGGCCACCCGCGCCTGCTGCGCCAGCTCGTCGGCCCGCTCGCGGGCGGCCTCGGCGGCCACCCGCTCGGTGTCCGACTCCGCCGCCCGCCGGTGCGCGACCTCGACCGCGGCGACGGCGTCGCGCTGCACCTCGTCCAGCCGGGCCGACACGGCGTCGAGCGCGCCGGCCAGCGCTCCCACCGGTGCCCGCACGGCGTCGACGTGCTCCCGCAACCGGTCGGCGTCGAGCCGGAACGTCGTCCCGCCACCGTCGAGGCCCAGCGCGTCGAGGGCGTCGCGTTCGTTCCGCGCCATCTGCGCGCATGTGCGGCCGCCCTCCCAGCGGGTGTCCCGGCAGAACGACCGGGGTCGCCCGCCCTGAGGCCCCGGAGTCGGGAGCTCGGCCCGGCAACGGCTGTAGCTGCATCGTGCGGCGGTGTCGATCACGACGAGGACGGTATCAGTTGCGAAATCAGAACTAGAACTGGTTATTGGTTTCTACGCGTAGAACTACTCACCAACGAAACCAGTGTTTCGTTGGCGGAAGTCGAGCCCCGATCCGCGATCCGTGATCCGCGCGGGAGCCGGTGAGGGGGCGCCCCATCCCAGTCACCCAACCCCAAGAATGCTGCGAAGACGGCGAAGGCCCGAGGGACGACGGCGTCGGTCCAGCTGATCATCAGCACGTCGTCGGGACGGGCCAGCGCCTTAGGGCCGGGCCCGGGAGCAGTCGCTGCTCGGCCGCCGTCTGTTCAGAAGCCCGACTCGGAGCCGGCCCCCTCGCCGTCGGGCACGTTCAAGGCCTGCTCGATCGCCGTGATGAGCCCGAGGCGGCCGCTGAACCGCCGCACCGGACCGCCCTCGAGGACCGTGACCTCCCCGGAGATCACCGATCCCTCGACGACGACGTCGACGTGCAGGTGGACGGTCCGCGCTTCCATCTCCCGCACTGTCGTCGCGGCGAGGGGCAGCGGCGTCAGGGACGGCCCCGAAACCTCGTCCCCTAGGCAGGGTCGGACCGCGTCAGCCGTCGACGACGATCAGGCCGGCAAGGTCCCCGCGGGACGCCACGCCGAGCTTGCGATAGGTGTTCGACAGGTGGATCTCGACCGTCTTCGTCGTGACGAACAGCTCCTGGGCGATCGCCTTGTTCGAGCGGCCGGATGCGGCCAGTGCCGCCACCCGCCGTTCGCTCGGAGTCAGCGCGTCGACGCCCGTCGCGTGCCGGGAGAGCCGCTGCCCACCGGCGGCCCGGAACTCCTGGATCGCCCGGTCCGCGAGCGGAGCGGCCCCACACGCCCGGGCGAGACCGGCCGCCCGCTCCAGCAGCGGACGGGCCGGCGTCGGCTGCCGGCTGCGCCGCAACAGGCCGCCGTGGGCCAGCAGGGACGCGGCGTGCTCCAGCCGCGCCGACGACCCCTCCGTCACGGCGGTGGCCTCCTCGAGCGCGGGCAGCGCCTCCGACGAACCGGCCAGGTCCAGCGCAACTCCGAGCGAGCGCAGCGCGGCCCCCAGCCCGGTCGGCGCTCCCCATACCCGGGCCGCCGCGACCTCGTCGGCGGCTCGCGCCAGTGCCTCCTCCGTCCGTCCCAGTCCGCCCAGCGCCCGGGCCGACAGCGATCCCCACGGCGCCCAGACCGGGTTCACGACCGGCCGCCGGCGTTGCGGAACCTCGTCGAGCACCGCGAGCGCCTCGCTCCACCGCCCGTCCGCGAGCAGCACCTCGACGATCCCGCGGATCTGCTGCAGGTCACCGTCCGAACCCGCAGGCCACTCCCGCGTCAGCCCAGCCAGTCGACGCGCCTCGGCCAGCTTCCCCCGCGCCACCAGGACCCGGACGAGAAAGCCGATCCCGTACGCCGCGCCGGCTTCGTGATCGCCACCGCGCCGCTGCGTCGCCACGCGGTAGCGCCGCAGGCTCTCCTCCGCGTCCTCGAGGTCCCCGCGTTGCAGCCGGCCCCACCCCTGCCACAGCAGCACACCGGAGATGGTCATCTGCGACCCGTGGGTGTGTCCTTCTGCCAGCGCCTGCGACCACACCTCCACGGCTCCCGCGTCATCGGCCAGCGCGAGCACCCCGGCGGGGATGTGGGTCATGAACGACGGGTCGTGGCGCAGCAGCACGCCGTCGCGGAGGGCGTACCGCGCCTCCTCGACACACCGGGCCGCGGACCCGCCGGTGAGCGCGAGGTCCCAGGCGCGGACGGCGGCGAGCATCCGTGCCCCGAGGCCGTCCGAGCCGGACACGGCAGCCGAGGCGGCCAGGGCACGGCCGTCGTCCGTGGCGCCGAAGGCGACCGCGTACAGCTCGAGGGCGGTGAGGGCGTCCCGCCGGTCCGCCAGGTGCGGCGGCAGCTGCATCCGGGCCCGCTGCGCGACGGCGACCGCCTCGTCCGGCGGCCGGGTGAACAGGAGCATCCGGGCGAGGACCTCGGCGATGCGGGCGCGGGCCTCGGGATCGGTGGAGACCTCGTACGCCGCCGCGAGATGGACCGTCGCCTCCTGCGGCTCGTTCGCGAGCGCCTCCGCCAGTCCCAGCCGCGTCACGAGCCCCGGTTCGCGGTCCGCCGTCGCGGGCTCGGCGAGGGCACGGCGCAGGTACGACACCGCGACGTCGGGCGCGCCGCGGCTGAGCGCCGTCGCAGCACTCTCGCTCAGCACGTCGACGATCCACGACCGGGCGCCGGGCGGCAGCAGCAGCGCGTGCGCGGCGATCTCCTCGGCGCTGCGCCCGGCGGCGTGCAGCAGGCGGGCCGCCTCACCGTGCCGGGCCTCGAGCTCGAGGGGCGACAGGTCCTGGTAGACCGCGTCGCGCAGCAGCGGGTGGACGAAGCCCATCGGTGACTGCGGGCGGAGGATCTGCGCGTGCACGAGGGACCGGGCCGCCTGCTCCACCCCGGCGGTCGACAGCCCCGTCATCCCGCGGAGCACCGCGAGGTCTGCGGCCTCGCCGAGCACGGCGACGGCCTGGGCGAGCGCCACGGCGCCGGCATCGAGCCGGGCCAGCCGCAGCAGGACGGTCCGGGACACCGCTCGTGGGCCGAGGTCGGCGACCACGTCGACGGGCGCGACGTCCGGGCTGATGCCGTCGGCCCGCATCGCCCGGCTGAGCTCGTCGAGCAGGAGCGGGTTGCCGCCGGTGGCCCGCAGGCAGGCCTGCGCGAAGTCCGCGCGGGGCGCGACGCCCAGGCGTACGGCGAGCAGGTCCGTGACTCCTGCCAAGGAGAGCGGCTCGAGCGCCACCACCTCGGCCCGCTCCTCACGGGCCAGTTCCGCGAGGAGCGCCGCCTGCTCCGACCGCTCCCCGGTCCGCGCACCGACGACGACCACGAGGGTCAGGCCGTCGAGCCGGCCCGCGAGATAGGCCAGGAAGCGCAGGCTCGGGCGGTCGCACCACTGGGCGTCGTCGACGACGAGCGCCACGGACTGCTCCGCGCAGACGTTGACCGTCAGCCAGTAGAGCCCGTGCAACACCGAGTGCGAGACGTCGTCGGCGACACCGCCCGGCGCGGGCTCCACCGGCGCGTCGAACACCGCCGCCGCGGAGTGGGCCGACCCCTCCAGCCAGGGCGTCGTCGCGCGGAGCCGCGTCTCGAAGAGCTGGCGCACCACCCCGAACGCATAGGTGCTCTCGAGTTCGCTGCACCGTGCGAACAGCACGGCCGTGCCGTCTCGTCGCCTGCGGTCGCGCACGGAAGCGAGCACGGCGCTCTTGCCGATGCCTGCGGGGCCCTCGACGAGAACCAGCCGCCCGTCGCCCGTTCCGGCGGTCTGCTCGGCCTCCTCCAGGACGCGCAGCTGCGCCTCGCGCTCGATCAGCCGGGCGCGGGGAAGCGGGGAGCGGGCCTGCCCCCTGACGTTCCCCATGACGCTCATACTGCCGCGGACGGCTCCTGATCTTCGAGGACACGTTAGGGGTAGAGGTTTCGGGTTGGCCCTGATGCCCGCGACACGTCATCGCGGCACGGTCGAGGATCACCACTCATCGCGCCCCGAAAGGCGTCCCGATGCCTCGTTCCTCGGCCCTCCGCACCGTGACCGCGACGGTCGCGCTCACCGTCGTCTCCGCCACGGCGGCCTGCACGGGCGCCGGGAATCCCGCGCCCGCGGCATCGCCGACCTCCGGTGCGGCAGCCTCGCCGACCTCCGGCGCGGTGTCGGCGGCGAACCCGTCCGGCGGCGGCATCGCCCCCGGCACCCTCTTCACGCCGTTGGTCGCGTCCACGTACACGACCCCGGCGCCCGTCCGCGGGACCGACGGCGCGACGCACCTGGCGTACGAACTGGCACTCACGAACGCCCTCCCGATCCCGTTCCAGCTCGAGCGGGTGGACATCCGGGACGCGGCCACCCACGCGCCGATCACCTCGGAATCCGGAGCGGCGCTCGGCGCCGACGTCACGCAGCTCATCCACACGAGCCGGGAAGCGGGCGACCCGCCACCCCCGACGACCGAGCCCATCGCCCCGTCGAGCACCTCGGTCGTCTGGTTGGACGTCACCGTCCCGGACGGCGGCCCGCCGCCCGAACGGCTGGAGCACCTGGTGGTCGGGTCGATCCAGCCTCCGGGCGCAGCGCCCGTGCACGCCGAGTTCGTGGTCGGCACCGTCGACGTGGCGAAGCAGACCGCTCCCGTGCTCTCCTGGCCGGTGGACGCCGGCGACTGGTACATGAGCGACGGCTGCTGCGCCGACGACACCCACCACCGCCGCGGGCTCGCCCCCATCAACGGGTCCTACATGGTGCCGCAGCGCTTCGCCATCGACTTCTACAAGCTCGACGACCAGCACCGGGCCTGGGTCGGCGACCCGTCGAAGCTCGCGAGCTACGTGACGTACAACCAGCCGATCCTCGCCGCCGCAGCCGGCACGGTCGTCGCGGCCCTGGACGGCCTGCCGAACAACGACCAGCTGCCCAAGCCACCGGCCATCCCGAGCATCGACCACACTGTCGGCAACCACGTCATCGTCGAGATCGGCCCCGGGCAGTACCTGCTGTACGCCCACATGGACACCGGGTCGGTCGCGACGAAGGTCGGGGACCGGGTCGAGAAGGGCCAGCAGTTGGGCCGGATCGGGACGAGTGGCAACTCGACGGTCCCGCATCTGCACTTCCAGGTGCTCACCGAGCCGACGTTCTTCCCCGCGGACAGCACGCCGTTCGCGTTCGACCGCTTCGAGCTGACCGGTCGGGTCACCCAGCGGATCTGGGACGACATCATCGGCCTGCAGCCCGACGGCACGATGCCGTTCGAGGCGGCGGCCGACGGCGGCGCGCGGACCGACGAGATGCCGCTGGACCGGGCCGTCGTCCGCGTCTCCGCCGGCTAACCGGCCAGCCGCAGCCGGAACCCCCTCGGGGCGACCGGCAGGGTGAGCCACGCGCGGCGGTCGAGCAGCCGGTCGATGTCGGTGCGGCAGACCTCGACGAAGTCCGGCGACTCGACACCGCCCGTGGCGACGCGACGGCTCAGCCGCACGAGGTGGCCGTCGACCGTGGCGACGTCGGGGCAGTCGTAGCGGGCGCCGCGAGTGCCGTGCACGATCCGCAGCGGGTCGAGATGGCGGGCCGGCGCGAACATGCGTCCTCCTGACGTCGGGTGCTTGGTGAGAGCGTCCGTATCGGGAAGGACCTGCAGGGTCGGCACGTGATACCGCGGCCGAGAACTCAGAATGCCGGAGCGGGCCCGCGGTGCCCAGGTACTGAGATGCAGGGCATGCTCACCTGGCCCGCCACCGGCGCACGGCGGCGAGCGCTCCGACGAGAAGGGCGAGGGCCGGCAGAGCCTGCCAGTTGCCGACGAGCCCCAGGTCGTTCACGGCGTTGAACGAGGCGTGCGCGACCGTCCGCAGTATCGCTCCGCATTTACCCTCACCTTGCCCGGCGTGAGTCCAACGCTTGCCGCCCACGGCGTAGCGTCCGGCACAGCTCAGATGCACATCCGGGCCGTGCTGCGGACCCGACGGGAGGATCGCGGTGGACCTCCGTTTCGCGGTGTTCACGCGCATCGCGCGGGACGACGTGCTCAAGCGGCTTCTCGTGAACTACGCGGACCGCCTCGACGATCTCGCGGTCGGGGACGGCACCGCGAGCGACACCTGCTACCTGACCCTCGAGTGGTCGGCCGACGACCGGACGACCGCGCCTCCCGAAGCCGAATCGGTGACGTTCCGGGCGCACGTACCTCGTCACCATCGCGAGGGGGCTTCGTGCCTCGACGTCGTCATGTGCAGACTCGAGGCGGCTCTGGCCGCGGGCGGAGCGGACGGCTCGATCAGCATCCTGCGCCGGCGGTCCCCTGAGGTCGTGGAGAGCGGCGCGGACACGATCTTCAAGACCACGACCTACGACATCTCACCGGTGCCGCGGCCAGTTGGGCCGGCGTACCCGATCGACCACGGGGCGACCGGTTCCGGGACCACCGGCGCCCCGGGCGACGGCAGGTGATCGTCGGTCCTGCTCGTCGCCGCCAACCCGGTGGGCGGCAGCAGGAGGGTGAACACAGGCGGCGACGATCGGGTCAGCACCAGCCGACCGTGCTCGGCCTCGGCGAGGCGCCGCGCGAGCGCCAGGCCGATGCCGTGCGTGTTCGCGGTCTGCACCCGCCGGGTGAACAGGACGCCTTCGGACACCTCCACCCCGGGTCCCTCGTCGGAGACGTCGATCGCCACTGCCTCCGCCGCGTCGCGGATCGTGATCGTCACCGTTCCACCACCGTGGGTCGTGGCGTTGTCGACGAGCACAGCGAGCACCTGGCGGACCGCGGCGGCCGAAGCGCACGGCCTGGTCGACGCCCCCGGGGCGATCCGAAGATCAAGGTCACGGCCGTGCAGGGCCAGACGGCCGGCCCACTCGGGCGACAGCTCGGCGAGCAGCGCAACCAGGTCGAGCGGCTCGACCCGCTCGTTGCGCTCGCGGGCCAGCGTGAGCAGCTCCTCGATCGTCGCCTGCAGGCGGTCCGCGTCGACCAGGCTCGCGCCGATCGCGGAGCGCAGGTCCCCGTCAGGCCCCTCGAGACCGGCTTCGAGGCGGAGCCGCAGGCCCGCGAGCGGTGTCCGCAGCTGGTGCGACGCGTCGGCCGAGAATGCCCGTTCGCGCGCGAGCAGGTCGTCGAGCCGGCCGGCGGTGTCGTTCAAGGCGCAACCCACCGCGTCGATCTCGGGTACACCGCCCCGTCGGACGCGCACGCTGAAGTCGCCGTCACCCAGCCGGCCCGCACCGACGGCGAGCTCCTCGAGCGGGCGCGACAGGCGTCGGGCCTGCCGACGCGCGACGAGCCAGGTGGCTCCGATCGCCAGCGCTGCGAGTGCGGCCATCGCCGTCCACACGGCGGCCACCTTCCGCTGCATGACGGCGTGCGGGGCGGTGGCCTCCACCGCGCCGATCATGTCGCCGTCGTGGGTCACGGGTACCGCCACGACCAGGCGGTCGTCCCTGGTTCCGGTGCCCACCCGGCCGGCCAGCGCATCGGCGAGCTCAGGCCCGGCACCGGTCGGGCCACGGCCACCCAACAGCTCGCCGTCGTCGTCGTAGACCGCCAGTTCGATTGCACCCTGCCGGCTCACGTAGTCGATCTGCTCGTCGTCGTAGACGTCACCGGCCACGACGATCGCGACCGCGTCGGCGACGCCCTGCAGCTCGCTCCGCTCGGCCTGCAGGGCGTACCGGAGGACCGCCACCCCCAGCGGCACGCCGAACAGGCCGATGGCCAGCACCGAGGCCAAGATGGCGAGACCGACGATTCGCGAGCGCACGCTTCCTCCGTCTACGAGGAAGGGGTGCTGGGAGCATCCGGCGCCAGCTCAAGCCGGTACCCGTAGCCCCTGATCGTGACGATCTCCGGAAGCTCGGCTCGGGCGGACCCGGCGGCCTCGAGGATCTTCCTCCGGATGGCGGCGACGTGGACGTCGAGCGTCTTGGTGGAGCTGCCCCAGTACGCATCCCACACGTCGGCCATGAGCGTGTCGCGGCGCAGCGCCACGTCGGGCTGCGCCATCAGGCGGGCCAGCAGGTCGAACTCCTTCGGGCGCAGGTGGAGTTCCCGTCCCGCGGCCGTGGCCCGGTGCCGCCGCAGGTCCACGGTCAGGCCACCGAGGCGGCGGACCGGTGGAGCGGTCGAGCCGGCGTCGCTGCGGCGCAGGTGCGCGCGCACCCGGGCGTGCAGCTCGGCCAGCCGGACCGGCTTGACCAGGTAGTCGTCGGCGCCCGCCTCCAGCCCCACCACGACGTCCATCTCGGCTGCGCGCGCGGTGAGGATGACGAGCACGCATCCGGGCTGGGAGCGCCGAAGCCGCCGGCAAACCTCGATGCCGTCGAGGTCCGGCAGCCCCAGGTCCAGCAGAGCGAGGTCGACGGGACCACCACCGGCCCGCGCGAGCGCCGCGGTACCCGTCCGCTCCCACGCGACGTCGTAACCATGGCTGCCCAGTGTCGCAGTGAGAACCTCCCCGATCGTCGAGTCGTCCTCGACGAGAAGGATCTGGTTGACCATGTCGACCTCGCAGTCCCCTGCACGGCGGGGTGGGGACGTCCCTGGCTCAGCGCGCGCCCGCCACCGCGTACTGCGCCGGTCTCCTTCCGGTCCGCCAGGCCCCGCTCATCCGTACCGGTTCAGGTCGTGGAAGAAGTCGTCGACCACGTGCAGGTCTCCCGAGTGCGCCACCTGGTCATAGACGTACTTTCCGACGGCAAGGTCGAGCACGCCCAGGCCGAACGGGGAGAACACCACCGGCCGGTCCTCGGGCACGGTGATCCGTCCGCAGATCACATCTGCCAGTGTTCCGGCGAGGAAGTCCCGGTTGCCAGTGAGCTGCTCGGCCAGGTGCGGCGAGGTCTCCGCCTTCAGACAGTGCTCGATGTCGTCGACGATATTCACTGCGCGGAGCAAGACCTCCGGCGCGAGGTCGCGCAGCGAGACGTGCAGCACGACCGGGCCATGGTCGAACCACGAGGGATCATGGACGTGCGGCCGAGCCGCGATCGTGGTGAAAACCACCAGGTCGCTCGCGAGGAGCACACCCTTAGCGCTGTCGTGCACCGTGATCCGGCCGGCGGTGCCTGCCCGGTCCAGGTAACGGCGGAAACCGTCGGCGCTGTCGGCGGACAGGTCGTGGATCCCGACCTCGTCGAACGACCAGTCGGTGCCGACGAGGAACGCATGGACGTAGCGGGCGATCAGCCCCGTGCCGACGAAGCCGACCCGGGCCGGCCGCGCCCGCCCGCGGGTGAGGTGCTTCGCGGCCAGCGCGGCCGAGGCGGCCGTGCGGGTAGCACTGATGATCGAGCTCTCCAGACAAGCGAAGGGGTAGCCGGTGGCGGGGTCGTTCAGGATCAGCACGGCCGACGCCCGCGGCAGCCCGACCTGCACGTTGTCCGGAAAGCTGGAGATCCACTTCAGGCCGTCCACGCGGACGTCACCGCCGAGCGAGGCGGGCAGCGCGATGATGCGCGCGGTCGGGCGGTCCGGGAAGCGTAGGAAGTAGGAGGGGGGATTCACCGACTCACCGACGCCGTGCCACCGGTACGCGGCCTCGACCAACTCCACGAGCTGCTTCTCCCGTCCCGCTAGTGCGCCCTGCACCTGCGCGCCGGAGATCACGCCGAACTGCGGCGCCGCCATCGGAGACATCAGAAATCACCTCCACATCTCAGCGGGAGATCGGCGATCCGCACCGGGTCGGCCATGCCGATGTAGACCTCCCGCGGCCAGGCGTAGGCCTCGCGGCCGTGGGCGGTGCGGATGTTGTCGACCAGCATCAGGTCGCCGTCCTGCCACGGCTCACGGACCGTGTGCGCCTCGTAGACGTCGTTGAGCAACGCGACAAGACGCTCGTCGATCGGGTCCCCGTTCCCGAAGAAGGTGTTGAACGGCAGCCCGTCCTCCCCGTAGACCTCGACAAGCTGCTCGCGCACAGCCGGATCGAGCGTCCACTGGTTGAGGAAGGCGATCTGGTTGAACCAGCACCGGCGGCCGGTCAGGGGGTGCCGCACCACCGCAGGGCGCCGCTGCCGGGTGCGCAGCCCCCCGTCGGCCCGCCAGGCGAACTCGATCGCGTTGGCCCGGCAGTAGCGCTGGACGTCCGGGAGGCTGCGGGTGCCGAATGCCTCGGCGAAGGTCGCCCCGATCTCGTCGTTGTAGCTACGGGTGAGCAACCAGCCCTCGCGTTCGAACCGCGCCACCAGCGCAGGTGGCAGGGCCTCGAGCACCGTCCGAGCGTCCGCCAGGACGGTCGCCCCGCCCTCAACAGAGGCTGTGAGGCAGGCGAACAGCAGCAGGCCGGGAACCTCGAGGACGTAGCTCAGCTCGTGGTGCATGCACATCGGCAGGCCGGCGGGCCACCTCGTGGAGGAGTAGATCCCGCCTGGGTAGCGCTGCCGCGGTGCGAAGGCCTCCTTCTCGGTCATCAGTCCGCCCGTCAGCCCGGCGAACACCGCACCGACCTCGGTGCGGTCGCGCAGCCCGAGGCCGCGCACGAGCACCGCACCATGCTCGACCACGGCCTCGCGGAGCGCGTCGCGGTGCTCGAGTGCCCAACCGGCCGGATCGTCGGTGTTCGTCGGCAGGATTGCCAAGGGGGCAGCGGGCGCCCGGTCGACGTCCAGCAGAAACATCCAGGACGACATGTCCCTCTCCTTGAGATCGCGGTTCAGCGCGAGGGCACCGGTTCGGCGGTGCGCGACGGGTGCCGGTGGGCCGACAGCTGGCTCTGCCGTCGGTGCTCGGCACGCGGGTCCGCGATGATCTGTCTAAGTGCGGTGAGGTGGGAGTCGAGCATGCCCTGCCAGAACGCGCCGCCGGACTCGGTCAATGCAGCTCTTGAGCGTGTGAAGCCCGTGGTCGACGTCGTCATCGTGCGCCTCCTGGAGCGGCGGTCGTGGCTCCACAGAGCGGCTCGCAGCGCACCCTGGACTCCACGAAAGCCGTGAGTCGCCCGAGAGTCTCGAATACGTCGCTCGCGATCTCGTCGATCTTGATCTCGATTCCGAAGCGTTTCTGCAAGGCGACGATGAGCCTGACGACGGTGAGCGAGTCGAGTTCAGCAAGATTGCCGTACAGTCCCGTTTCCGGCTCGAGGTCATCGGCCTGGTCCTCGATGTCTAAAGTGGCCACCACGACAGCCTTGACATCCGCGAAGAGCGCCTTCGGGATCCTCGGTGAGCGAGTCATATGACTTCTCCTGATCGGTAGTGCAGTCCCGCGGCCTGCGATCTACAACAGCTCCGTGGGAGTCCTGCTGGTCCTGGGTGAGCCCGCGTAGCTGAGGTGGATGTCGTCCGGGAGGGCGCGGCGTAGTTCCTCGCCGCGGCGGGTGACGCTGGTGCGCTGGTCAGCGGAAAACGGGCCGGCGCCGGTCATGCGACCTCCTGGGAGCGGGAGGCCATGAGCTCGTGGCGGAGGAGCGCCCGGTCGAACTTGCCGTTCGGGGATCGGGGCAGGACGCCGCGGACCAGCACCTCGGCGGGCACCATGTACGCCGGTAGTACCTGTCGCAGGCGTACGTTCAGCGCGGCCGGGTCGAAGTCGGCGGGATCGCACGGTGTCACGACGAGGACGATCCGGTGGCCGAGTGTCTCGTCCTCGAGGCCGAGCGCGACGGCATCCTGGATCAGGCCGGTCTCGTACGCCACTTCCTCGATCTCCTGCGGGCTGACCCGATACCCCGATGTCTTGATCATGTCGTCACGCCGTCCGACGAAGTACAGGAAGCCCCACTCGTCGCGGACGACCACATCGCCGGACCAGACCGCGACGTCGGGCCTGCACAGCTCGCCCGCACAGTTCGGCGCCGGCCGGAACCGCTCCGCCGTGCGCTCCGCGTCATTCCAGTAGCCCAACGCGACGAGCGGTCCTCGGTGCACGAGCTCACCCGGCTCGCCCGGACCACAGAGGCCGCCGTCCTCCCGGACCACGAGGATCTCGGCGTTGGGGATGGCCTTTCCGATCGAGTCGGGCCGCCGATCCACCTCGCGGGGGTCCAGGTAGGTGGAGCGGAACGCCTCAGTGAGGCCGTACATGAGGTATGGCGCCGCGGTCGGGAAGATCGCTCGCAGTCTTTGCAAGGTGACGCGCGGAAGTCGTCCCCCGGTGTTGGCGAAGTAACGCACCTCGGCCACAGCCTCGGAGGGCCACGTCTGGGCTGCCAGCTGGATCCACAGCGGCGGTACGCCCACCAGCCCGGTGATGCGGTGTTCTGCGCACAGCCGGACGACATCTCCCGGCAGGAGGTAATCGGCGAGCACCACCTGGGCGCCGACGCAGAAGCCGGTCGTCAACTGGCTCAGCCCGGCGTCGAAGCTCAGCGGGAGGACGGCAAGGATCCGGTCGTCTGCGGTGTTGTTCAAATAGGTACTGACGCTCTCCGCACCGACGACGAGGTTGCGGTGCGACAGTACGACGCCCTTGGGGGCCCCGGTGCTCCCCGACGTATAGAGGATTGCGGCCACATCCGTGTCGACGCCACCCGTCGCAGGACACGCGACCTGGCTCGCGCGCTCGGCGGTCCACGACCAGGGCAGCACGCGGTAAGGGGCGCCTTCGTCCTCGACGAGCGAGTCACCCAGCACGAGGATGTGGGAGAGCGACTTGCAGGCAGCAAGGTCGCTCCGCAGAGCCCGCAGCCGGTCCGTGGAGGTCACCAGTACCCGTGCGGCGCAGTCGTCGAGGATGTGCCTCACCTGCCTGGCCCGCAGCACGGGATTCACCGGGACGAACACCCCACCGGCCCGCGAGCAGGCGAGCATTGCCACGACGGTCTCGATCCTCTTATCGAGGAAGACCGCGATGCGCTCGCCACGATCGAGCCCGAGGTCGCGTAGTCGAGCGGCCGCGAGCTCGGTCCGCTCGTGCAGATCGGTGTAGGAGATCGTGGTCGACCGCGCGGTCAACGCGGGCGCACCGGGGGTGCGTCGGGCGGACCTCGCAACGAGGTCCGACAACCGGATGATCATTCGGTGAATTCCTTCCTGCTCCTTGCGCCCCCCGTGGATTCGTCGACGCGGGCCACACCGTCGATGTCGGAGATGGCCGGGCACGGTCGCCCGAGAGAGGTGGTCATCCGGCGTTGACTGTGACGGTCGGCGAGCAGTCGGCAAGGCGCACCGGGTCGGCCATCCCGACCAGGACTGTTCGCGGTCCTGTGAAGGACTCCCGGCTGTGTGCGCTGCCGATGTTGTCGACGAGCATCAGATCGCCCGCCTGCCAGGGCTCCCGCATGGTCTCGGCCTGGTACACCTCGTTGATGAGCGCGACGACGTCCCCGCCTATCGCGTCGCCGCCCCCGAAGCGGGTGGTGAACGGCAGCCCTTCGGGGCCGTAGGTGTCGACGAGGAACTCGCGCACTTCGGGGTCGAGCGTCTCATCGTTGAGGAAGGCGATCTGGTTGAACCAGCAGCGCCGACCGGTGACCGGATGCCGTACCACTGCGCTCCGGTGCTGCCAGGTGCGGAGCCCTCCATCGGGTTGCCACTCGAACTCGATGGCATTGGCGCGGCAGTAGCATTCGACCGCGCCACGATCCTCGGTGCCGAACGCGTTGGCGACCGACGCGCCGATCTCCTTGTTGTAGTTGCGGACGAGGATCCAGCCCTCTCGCTCGAGCCGTTCGACGAGGTCGCGGGGCAACGCGTCGAGCACGGCCGTCGAGTCCGCCACACAGGTCGCCCCGCCCTTTGGGGGCGCGGACAGGCACGCGAACAGCATCTGGCCGGGAAACTCGAGCCGGTAGCTGAGTTCGTGGTGCATACACATCGGCTGGTTCGGCGGCCACTTCGATGAGGAGTACACGCCCTCGCCGTAGGTCTGCCGCTCCGCGAACGCCTCTCTCTCGGTCATCAACCCACCGGTGGCCAGTCCTCGGAACACTGCAGCGACCTCGGTCGCGTCGCGTAGCCCGAGACCGCGGATTAGGACGGCCCCGTGCTCG
The DNA here is from genome assembly GCF_031845345.1 of Pseudonocardia charpentierae. Lineage (NCBI taxonomy): Bacteria > Bacillati > Actinomycetota > Actinomycetes > Pseudonocardiales > Pseudonocardiaceae > Pseudonocardia > Pseudonocardia charpentierae. The sequence continues at coordinate 138,145 of NZ_JAVREJ010000012.1, forward strand.
GCGACGACCGCAGCCAAAGCGTCGCGGTGCAGGGCTGCCCAGCGCGGTCCGTCGCCGATGGAATCGGCTTGCAGCATCGGGATCCTGCCGGGCTGCAGATCCACATCGAACGAAAAGGCTGTTGAGGACGACATCTCCGTCTCCTTTCAGTTCCCGCCAGAGCAGGAGATCAGCAGTTCCGGGGCGTGCTCTCGGTGGAGCACCCCTGCCATATCCGCGAGCATCGGGTGCTCGGCGATGTCCGGGAGGGACAACGCTCGGTCCAGGGCGATCGCGAGCTTCACCGCCGAGAGCGACGTGCCACCCAGGTCGAAGAAGTGGTCCCACCGGCCGATCTGGTCCTCGCGCATGCCGAGCACCTGCGCCCATGCGGCAGCAAGGTGCCGCTCGGTGGGCGTGCTCGGCGCCTCGGAAGCCAGGTCGACCGCGTCGTGCTCGGCGGCGAGCGTGGTGAGCGCCTTCCGATCGATCTTGCTGTTCGCGGTCAGCGGAAGGCCGTCGCGCCAGTGAAATGCCGACGGGACCATGTACGTGGGCAGCGACGCGCCCAGCCGGTCCCGCAGGACCTCGACCTCGATCGGCCGCTCGCCGCTGTAGAAGGCCACCAGGTGCTTGCCCTGGTCGACCCGTTCGGCCACCACCACCGCCCCGTCGCGGACACCCGGCACGCGCAACAACGCGTTCTCGATCTCGCCGATCTCGATCCGGAAGCCACGGATCTTGACCTGGGTGTCCCGGCGGCCGAGGAACTCCAGCTTCCCCCCGGGCAACCAGCGGCCGTGGTCGCCGCCGCGGTAGAGCCGTTGGCCCGGCCGGTGCGGGTCGGCCACGAAGGCTCGCCGGGTGCGCTCGGGATCGTTGACGTACCCGCGGCCGACGCAGACGCCGGAGAAGACGATCTCGCCAGGGGCACCGAGAGGCACCGGTGACAGGTGCTCGTCCACAACATAGACGCGCACGTTGTGGACAGGAGGTCCGAGCGGGATCCGCTCGGAGTCCGGAACCTGCCTCATGACCTCGTGATTGGTGTCGTCGGAGGTCTCGGTCAGCCCGTACGCGTTGACGAGGCTGATCTCGGGGTGCAACCCGAACCAGCGCTGCACCAGCTCCTTCTTCAGCGCCTCGCCGGTGGCCGACACGCACCGCAGGTCGGGAAGCTTCCGAGGATGCTGCTCGAGGTAGGTCAGCACGACCTCGAGATAGGACGGGACGACCTGAAGGACGCCGACCCGGCCGCGGACGATCGTGTCGACGTACCGCGCGACGTCGAGGATCACCTCCTGCTCGACGATCAGGGTTCGTCCCCCGACCAGGAGCGCCGACACCAGTTGCCACAGCGAGATGTCGAAGCACTGTGGCGCGGTCTGGGCGACCACGGGCGCACCGCGTGCCGGGCCCACCCTCAGGTCGTCGATCTTCGCGTAGAGGTGGTTGAGCATCCCCGCGTGCTCGCACATCGCCCCCTTGGGCTCGCCGGTGGAGCCGGAGGTGAAATAGATGTAGGCGAGCTGATCGGCCGCCACGGACACGCCCGGGTCGTCGTCGGGATGGCCCTCGGCGCAGGCCTCCTCGATGATGATCTTCTGCACGTCAGGCAACGTGTCCAGGGCCTTGTCGAGCATCGTGGTGCTGCCGAGCTCGGTCAGCACCAGCGTGCACTCGGCACGCGCCAGCGTGGTGCCGATCCGGTCGGCCGGAAAGTGCGGCTCGATCGGCAGATATGCGCCACCGGCCTTGAAGATCGCCAGGACGGAGGCCATCCAGTCCAGGTTGCGCTCGGTCACCACGGCGACCACGCCCTCGCGACGCAGCCCACGCACCAGCAGCGCGCGCGCCAGCCGGTTGGCGCGCGCATTGAGCTCCCGGTAGGTCAGCTGCCCGTCGCGGTACACGCCCGCGACGGCGTCCGGGTGCATCCGCACGCGCTGCTCGAACAACTCGTGGAACCGGTGGTCCGGCAGCTCCCGGCGCCGCCCGGCCAGTCCATCGAGCTGGAAGCGCATCTCCTCGTCCGACAACAGGCTCGCCCGCTGGTGCTCGCCGCCCAGGTCTTGGACCATCAGCGCGAGGGCGTTGAGGTGGTAGCCGGCGATCCTCTCGGCGCTGTCCGCGTCGAGCGCGTCGGTGCGGTACCGCAGGTGCAGCGCGAGCCGGCCGCCGGGGGTCGTGAGCGCCACCCGGAGCACGGAGTCCGCGGCGAGGTCGGTACTGATCCTGCCGTCGGTAACGAGCCTGCCGACCGGGTCGAACTCGGTCTCGAACGCCGGCCCGGCCACGCCCAGCTCACGCATGAGTTCGTCGACCGGGAAGTCCCTGTGCCTCGACAGGTCCGACTCGACCCGCGAGGTGTCCCGCAGCAGCGACCGCCAGGAGCGGGCTTCGGTCGTGAGCGGGCAGGGCAGCGGCCGCCCACCGGGCCCGGCCGCGTAGCCGGTCACCACGTCCTGCTCGCCGGACAGCGCCGCCAGCACCTTCGCGTGCGCGGCCAGCGCCACCGAGTGCAGCGGCAACTCCAGCCCGTCGGCCAGCCGGCGCACCGCTGCGGCGAGGTCGTCATCGAGGGTCGCGACGTGCTCGGCGACGCCCGGTGCCGGGTCGAGCGTCCACCGCGGGATCGCGGTCGCACCGCCCGCGAGCAGGACAGCCCGCCAGAACTTTCGGCCGATTTCAACCCGATCGTCCATTGAATGTCCCTACGTTTCACGTGTGCGGGTGTCAGTTACCGAGCGAGCAAGGCAGCGTGGTTGTCGTCGATACTGGTCTTTCGGACGGGCAGATCGCCCGAGTGCTTGCGCATCGTCCTAGCCGGGTTTCCGCCCCACTGCTCGTGCGGTGGCACCTCCTCACCCTTCATAAGGAAGGAGTCGGGGGCGAGCACCGCACCGTCGCCCATCGTCGCGCCGTAATGGACCCATGCGCCGACTCCGAGTGTGCAGCCGGCACCGATCACGATTCGGTCGGACTTGAATCCGCCATCCTCCTGAGAGTGGCACTGGATGATGCTGCCCGCGTTGAACGTGCAGTTGTCACCGATCGTGACGAACGTCCGCTCGACCAGGCCAGCGCCGTCGTCGAAGACCCGACGACCGATTCGCACACCCAGTAGCCGCCAGAGCACGTTCTTGAACGGAGTGCCGTTGTAGGCGTTGACGAAAGTGCCAATAGACATTTTCCAGAAGCGTTCGTGCCGCCAGAAGGCGCGATCGTAGATCGAGCAGCCTTGGGGGCGTAAGGCCATCAGCGGCCGGACCAACCGGTCGACCACAACGTTGAAGGCGACGGTGAAGACGACAACGCCGGCGGTGGCAAGTGCGAACGCCAGCGCACCCACGGAGGCCCACAGGTCGAGAGCGGCCGAGTAGAGCACAGTGACAACAAGGAAGAAGATCCACTGCGCCAGCAGCATCAGCGCCAGGGTGATGGTGTTGTGGACGTCCTTGCCCATGAGGCCGCGGCGCAGCTCGTCCGCGCTTGTCACGTCGAGCTGCTCGTCGCGCTTGACCGACCGCGGGATCTCGAAGCTGGGCGAGCCCAGCAGGCCCACGCCTTCCCGCACCTGTCCGTCGAGGGGAACCAGGACCTTGTTTGCAAGGAGGCAGTTGTCCCCCGTCTTGGCCTGTGCGGGATAGGCGATGCCGTTTCCCAGGAAGTTCTCCGCCCCGATGGACACGCGGGACAGGCGGAAGGACGTGTTCGAGAAATCGGCATTCATGATGGACAGCCCGTCCGCGACCATCGTTCCGCTCCCGACTGCGCTGAGAAACGGAGTGTCGTGTTTAATGATCTCGCCGAAGTTCGAACCGGTCTGCCGCACGCCCCGAAGGTCGTAGCCCACCCAGCAGAGGTAGTGGACGATGTAGGAGGTGTCACCGAAGAGACGCATGTAGAACTTGCTGTTGCTCGTGCGGGCGATCGCGCGGTGGACCCAGTAATGGAATCCGTACAGCGGATAGACCTTGTCCGGCGTGATGAAGAGGTTCAGCGCGCGCGGGATGGTTCTCACATACACGAGGCCGACGAGCGCGGCGCCGAAGAAGAGCACGGCGGAGATGACCAGGTCATTTCGGTAGAACGCCCAGCTCGTGAAGGCCACCGGTCCCTCGTCCATCAGCGTAGCGAGCTGCGGGACCTTCGTGAGCGCGAGGACAGCGACGACGAACGCCAGCGGCGTACCCAGCAGAAGCAGGTTCGCCAGCTGCGCGGTCGCGAAGACGACCCGTCGCCGGATGCTGATCTCCGTTGTGGAAACTTGCTGGTAGTCGACGTCGGTCGGCTGCGCCGGGGAGCCGTGCCAGCGCTCACCGCCCGGCACGGTCTGTCCGGAGTGTAGCGAGGAGGAGTGCCCCAGCTGGGCCCCGTCACCCAGCGAGGTCCAGATGTCGAGCACCGTCGCCTCGCCGACCAGCGCGTCCTTGCCGACGCTGACCGCGCCCGTCTGGATGATGCCGTTGTGGGCCCGGTACCCGTTGAAGAACGAGTCCTTCCGGATCACTGCGCCATCGCCGATGCTGAGCAGGTCGGTGCACACGGGCACGTTCTTGGAGAGGACGACGGCACCGCGCCCGACCGTCGCGCCCAGCGCCCTCAGATAGAGCGGATAGAGCGGTGAACCGACGAACAGCGCCATGGGGTTGCGCTGGACCAGGGTCTTGACGAGCCAGAAGCGGAAGTACGCCATACTCCAGACCCGGATCTGCTGCGGCTTCCACCGGCCGATGAGCACCCACTTAACCAGGATCGGAAGGGTAACCAGGCCGAGGTACATCGCACTTCCGTACGCGACTGCCCGCAGGTAGATGCCGACCGGGTTCGGGCCGGCCGAGACCCACTCGAAGCCCGTCACCGCGACCATCGCGGTGAGGGCGGGGTAGCCGAGGAGGAACAGGAGCTGCAACGCCCCGCAGAGGACGTACTCGCCGTTACGGGCCCGCCTCGCCCGGTCGATGAGAGCCGCCGAAGTTTCCGACTCTGCGGCGGGCGCGGGTGTGCTGTCTGTTTCGGCGTCGGTAAGGGTCGCTGCGAGGCTCCGGATCGTCGGGTGCTCGTAGATGTCCGGCATCGACACCGTCGGCAGGTCGGCCTGTTTGCGCACCCGGGCGCAGAACCGGGCCATCAGCATCGAGTCGGCACCGAGGTCGTCGAAGAAGTGGCTGTCGACCGACACGTGCTCGGTGCCCACGATGTCGGCCAGCACCTCCGCGAATCGTCGTTCGCATTCCGCGAGAGGGGTCGGTTTGCCAGTGATGTCACCGGTCGGAACGTCGCTGGCGAGGCCGGCTGTGAGACTCCGGAGCGTCGGGTATTTGTAGATGTCGGGCATCGACACCGACGGCAGGTCGGCCCGCTTGCGCACCCGGGCGCAGAACCGGGCCATCAGCATCGAGTCGGCACCGAGGTCGTCGAAGAAGTGGTCGTCGACCGACACGTGCTCGGTGCCCACGATGTCGGCCAACACCTCCGCGAAGAGCCGCTCGGAATTGGCGGAAGTGGCCAGGGTGTCAGGCCGGTCAGGGATCAGGACGTCGTCGGTGAAGATCGCTGCGAGGCTTCGGATCGTCGGGTGCTTGTAGATGTCGGGCATCGACACCGACGGCAGGTCGGCCCGCTTACGCACCCGGGCGCAGAATCGGGCCATCAGCATGGAGTCGGCACCGAGGTCGTCGAAGAAGTGGTCGTCGACCGACACCTGCTCGGTTCCCACGATGTCGGCCAACACCTCCGCGAAGAGCCGCTCGGAATCGGCGGAAGTGGCCACGATGTCAGCCGGGTCAGCGGTCAGGACGTTGTGGGAGTTCCCCATCAGATGGACCCCTTGGACCAGGAATCGGAGTGGTTGTTGCAGGCGCACTGAGGTACTTGGACGAAGTCCGTGAACTGCCTGGACCGCTGCGGGACGGGCACCCGGAAGAGCGCCAGCGAATGTCCTCCGAGCAGCGGTCGGATCGCGGGGAGCGGCTCCACGACGTTCACCGGGCGCGTCATCGGCGGACAGCGGGAATCTGGGCGCTGGACGCCGGGGACGGGACCGGCGCGCTGCCGAGGTCGGAGGTCAGGACGCCCTCGCCGTACAGGCCGGCCACCCAGTTCGTCTGGTAGATGGTGTCCAGGTAGCGGTCGCCGAGGTCCGGGGAAAGGGCGACCGCGGTGAGGCCGTCCGCGTCGTGCCGGGCCAGCCAGTCCACCGCGCCGCTGACGACCGTGCCGGTCGAACCCCCGAACAGGAACCCACGGCGGGCGAGACGGTGGCAGGTCCGGATGGCGTCCGGCTCCTCGACGTGCACCACCTCATGGATGTAGGACTCGTCGAGCAGGGGGGGCCGGACGGCCATGCCGAGCCCGGGGATCATGCGACGAGCTGCGGGCGTCCCGAAGGACACCGAGCCGACCGGGTCGACGGCGACGACCCGCACGCGGGGGTGCCGCTCCCGGAAGTAGCGGGCACAGCCCATCAGGGTGCCGGTGGTGCCTGCGCCGACGAACAAGACGTCCAGGTGCGGAAACTCACGTGCGATCGCCGGTGCCGTCGTGCGGTGGTGCGCCCTCCAGGCGTTGGGGTTGGCGTACTGGTTGAGCCACACGAACCGGTCGTCGGCGGCGCAGAGGGCTCGGATGAAGTCCAGGCGTGCACCGAGCAGTCCGGTGACCGGATCGGACTCGGTGATGAGATGCACCTGACTGCCGAGCGCCTCGATGAGCAGCCTCGTCGAGAGGTTGCAGCGGGAGTCGGTGACGCACAGGAACCGGTAGCCCTTGCTGGCCGCGATCATGCTGAGAGCGACGCCGAGGTTGCCCGACGACGACTCGACGAGGATCGACCGCGGAGTCAGGAGGCCGTCCCGCTCGGCGGCCTCCACCATCTCGGCCGCGGCTTTCAGCTTGATCGAACCGGCGAAGTTGAACCCTTCGCATTTGAGGAACAGCGACTGCCCCAGTATCGGGAACAGGTCGACGTAGAGATCCTCTTCGTTGAACGCGTACGGAGCGGAGATGACTGTCACGATGGCCCCCTCAGCCGATTCGGCCCGGCTTGTCGGGCGACGCAGACGCGCAGCTCGTTCGAGCGTGCGTTGCCGTCGACGCCCCGCCGTAGCCCGTGACGGAGAAACTGCTGGTTCGAGCAGGCCTGTGGTCCCGTCGGGAACCGGTGCGGCCCGCACGCCGCGGTCTGGCCAGCGCCTCCGCCGGCCAGAGAATCGCCAGGCTGACCGCCGCCACCACCAGGGCGACCTCCCCTGCGGCCGCGTCCCCGCCGGGACGCGCAGCGTTCTCGGCGGGGACGGCCGCAGATGCCCCCACGGCCGGGAGGAAGACGGCGACGCCGGCCAGGATCAGCGCGCCCCCCAACGGCACCGCCAACCGGGAACCCTTGGGCGCGGTCTTCTCGACGAGCATGGCACCGGTCAGCGCGAGCATCCAGCGCATGCTGCTCATACCGGTGCCGAGCATCACGAGCATCAGCGCCCAGCAGCACCCCAGGCAGAACGCGCCGTGGCGGACACCGAGCATCCAGGCTCCGCGGACGCCCCGGCCGTAGTACTGCCAGAGGAACATCCACGGGCTGCGGCAGGCCGTCAGGCAGTGGTGCTTCCACGGGGTGAGCTGGAAGACCCCGGCCACGACGAGCACGGCGCCCAGCGCGAGCCCGGACGGAGCCGCCGGGCCCAGGAGCGCGTCCACGCCGCGGTCGCCCAGCACGGCCGCTGCGGCGAACCCGCTCCACAACGCGAGGTAGCCGGCGAGGAAGGCCACACGGACCCCGGTCGGGCGCGGGACCCGGGCGGTCACGACGACGAACATCCGCGCCAGCGGCACCGTCGTCGGCAGCATCATCGCGCCGATCATCACGAGCCAGACGGCGAACACCGTCCCCGGCGGCTCGCTGGTCCCGTCCGTGACGACGCCGTCGTGGCAGAACCCCGAGGCACCCGCGAGGACGAGCGCGGCCATCACGGCCCAGCACGTCCCCGCCGCGGCCCAGATGACGACAGCCGGGTCGCGGCCGGTGTGGGTGTCCAGAAGCGCGCGCATGTCAGCCCGAGAACCGGAACGAGCCCTGGACGGCGTTGTGCCCGCTGATCGCGACGTCGGGCAGCCCGTGCCTGCGGCCGTCGCGACGGAACGAGTCCGCCCGGGCGACGAACGCGGGCGATCCCGGGATCGTGGAGAACGCCGTGTCGTGCAGCGAGGTGTTCAGCCCGGTGGCGCCGAGGAACGGTGTGATCCGCGCGTGGGCCACGTCGCCGATCTCGATCCGGCCGCGGCCGTCGACCACCTCGAAGACGATCGGCACCCGCTCGACGGCGACGACCTCTCCGATCAGGGCGGCCAGGTCCGCGATCGGGCCCCCGAGCCGGCCGGTGAACACGTCGAGCAGCGCGCACAGCTGCCCGTCGTCACACCGGTCGTCGACCAGCAGCGCGGCCCGCCACTTCCCGGCCAGGACGTTCCCCGGGATGTGCACCGAGAGGCACAGGCAGCGGTCGGAGACGTCCAGGCCGTCCACGGTGCCGCGGTCGACGTACCACCCGATGATCGAGTCGCACGTGCCGTCGCCGTCCGGGTCGGCGCCGACCCAGCACGGGCACAACACCTTGCAGGTGCAGACCTCCAGAACCCGGCCCTCGACCGCATAGGACGTCGTCTCTGCGGTCGCGGCCATGATCGCCCCCCTGCGTCATACCGCGTCCGTAGTACGCCTCCCGGTCCCCTCCCCGGTATCGGGAGAACCATCTAAGGGGTCACCCGCAGCCCTGCTGTCCGCGTCGTCGTGGACGCTCACGCGCGCCGCCACCTCGGCCCGGTTGTGGGCGCCGAGCTTGCGGATGATGTTGTGCACGTGCGCCTCGGTGGTCTTCTCGGCGATACCGAGTGCCCGGCCGATCTGCCGGTTCGTCGAGCCGTCGGCGACCAGGCGCGCGACCTGCCACTCCCGCACGGTGAGCCCGCGGACCGACCACGCGTCGTCGGCCGACGGGGCCGGGCCGCGGTCGCCGCCGGTTCCAGGGACGGCCGTCAGCATCGGCGGCACCTCTACCCGGCCGAGGCTCGACGGGAACACCCGCGGCTGACGACGGGCGCAACCCTCCGGCGGGGTCTCGGCGAGGCACGTCGCGATACCCGGACGGACCCGGGCCACCCCGCAGCAGCCCCGGGCCTCGACCAGCAGCCGCTCCACACCGTCCGCGCGCCCGCGCGGCGACTCCTCCACGACCGTCAACGCCCAGGCCACGCAAGCGGCTGCCCGGACGTCCCCGGTCTCCCGGAACCGGGTCAGACTCTCCCGAAGGAGGCCCGCGGCCCGGGCCGCGTCGCCCTGGTGACGGGCGAGCAGCGCCAGGTCGTACCGCGACCAGGCCAGTCCGGGCAGGTTCCCCAGCGCGCCGAACAGGTCGGCAGCCCGGACGTGATGGCCGACGGCCCGGTCGGTATGGCCACGGGCCCGTGCGACATGTCCCAGGACGGCCGCGGCGATCGCCGTGCACTGCCGGTCTTCGTCGACCGCGAGCACGCGACCGAGCAGGACCTCGACGTCGTCGAGATCGCCCTGCCCGAGGGCCGGCGCGGCGGCGGCCAGCAGGGCGTGGCTCAGCGATTCGCCCGCCCCGCGACGGTGTCCGGGGTCGACGACGACGGGTGCGCGACCCGGGAGCGTCGGCTTGTCCCCGGCCGGTACCGAGGCGTACCAGCCGAGGATCGCCGCCAGCGGCAGCGACAGGCCGGCGTCCGCGACGGCCATGGCGTAGGCAAGTGCCTTCCACAGGTTGCCCTGCTCGATGCCGACCGACTCCGCCCACTCGGCTCGGCCGGCCTCACCGACGGCCGTGTCGACCAGGATCGCGAAGTCCGCGAAGTACCGGGCGTGCCGCGCCTCGACCTCCTCCTGCTCGCCGTGCTCCGCGAGCAGGACGCCGGCGTACTCGCGCAGGCTCTCCAACATCACGAACTCGGTGACGCCATCGGGCCGGATCCGGCGCTGCAACAGGCTCTTGTCGACCAGTGAGGTGATGGTGGCGACCGGGTCGCCGAGCGCGCACACCTGCCCTGCCGCCTCCAGGGTGGCACCGCCTGCGAACACCGAGAGCCGCCGGAACGCAGCCCGCTCGTCGGGCCTGAGCAGGTCGTGGCTCCAGGCCAGAGCAGCGCGCAGGGTCCGGTGCCGCGGGGGCACGTCGCGGACGGAGCCGATCAGGATGCTCATGCGGTGCCGCAGGCGGAAGGTCAGCTCACCGGGGGTGAAGAGCTTCAGTCGGGCTGCGGCGAGCTCCAACGCCAGCGGCAGTCCGTCGAGTCGTATGCAGATCTCGACGAGCGCGGCACGGTTGTCCGGCGTCACCTCGAACCCCGGCTCGAACCGTCGGACGCACTGCACCAGCATCTCGATCGCCGGCGCGGCGGCGAGGCGGCCGAGGTCGTCGTCCTCACGCGGCAACCCGAGTGGGCGCAGCGGAGCCTCGCGTTCCGCGCGCAGGTGCAGCCGCTCCCGGCTCGTCGCCAGCAGGCGGAGCCCGGGGCACCCGGCCAGCGCCGCCGCCGTCGAGAGACCGGCGTCGAGCACGTGCTCCCAGTTGTCCATCAGGAGGAGCAGGTTCTTGTCGATCAGCGTTCGGCGGAGCTCCTCGGTCGTCTCGGGCAGGTCGACGTCATCGACGCCGACGGCTGCCAGCACCGCCGCGGGCACCAGGGCCGCATCCCGGACCTCGGCAAGGTCGACGAACGCCACGCCGTCGACGTAGTCCGCCGCAGCGGCCGCCGCCGCGGCGACGGCCAGCCGCGTCTTGCCGACGCCCGGCGGGCCGGTCACCGTGACCACGCCCCCGGCCGGGTCCTCGAGGAGCCGCCGGATCGTCAGCAGCTCGCCGGCCCGCCCCACCAGCGGGTCCGTCGGTGTCGGGAGCGGTCGACGGAGTCGTCGTCCTGTCCCGCGCACATCGGCCCCGTGTCGCCCACCGGGTCGGGGCCCGTCTCTCGTCGGTCGCCGCGAACGGCTTCCCTCGTCCGTCGTTGGCAAATCGCTCGCCCCCTCGACGAATTTTTTGCCAATCAATCATGTGCCGCGCGCGATCCCGTTCACCCCGTCCGGCGGCGGCGTCGGTCCGCGAAGATCGTTCCTCTCACCCCCTATGGCTTCTCCCCCATTACCGCCCGAGAAGCACATCGGTCCGACTCCGACGCGAATGTCGCGCCGCCTGTGGATGTCTCGTTCCGCAATTACCCGGAGCGCTCCACGCGGGCGTCGGTCCGAACTTCGGAGGGTACGCCCGGCACGTCATGGGGGAAAACCCCCGAACGGCCTACGCCCCTTGACGTGGAACGGGGCCGAGACGCGGCGACCGACGCGACCATCCGGGTGTTCGACGAATTGGTGATCTCGGGAGACGTATCAGCGCGTCGCGCTCCAGAGAGACGAAACGGCACCTGGACGGTTCCCGAACTCGCGGTAATCGCGGGTGGCATCGGTTGCGCACCGACGTCGGTCACAACTCTGCGGGCCCAGAAGCGTCCTCAGGTCATTTACGTCCAATCAGGACTTCGCCGATCGGTCGGCCGATCCGGACCAGCAGGTGTCGGGCCCTTGATCGCGTCAGGTGCCATGAGGTAGGGGCTGCAGGCCGGTGTCCGCGCCGATCGACTGGCGGGCGGGCCCAAGCAGGGCGACCATCGTCACATGAACCAGGTCCGGCGCGATTCGCCTCGTCAGCTCGACCATCTCCACCGGACCGGGGCCGTGGTGTTCGGCCTCGGCATCGGCGCCTTCGGGGTGCTCGGGTTCGTCAACCGGCTCGACATGTTCTCGACCACCGGGCAACCGGTGCTCGGTCTCTCGAGCAACGGGCTGCTGTCGACCGTCTCCGTGGTCGTCGCGGTCGTCCTCGTCGCCGCCGGGGTGCGCGGCGGGCGGCTCGCCTCCACCGTGCTGGTGGTCGTCGGCGCGGCCTTCGTGGCGTCCGGGCTGGTGAACACCCTGGTTCTGGGCACGCCGCTGAACCTGCTGGCGTTCCGCATCCCGAACGTCGTGTTCAGCTTCATCGCCGGGGCGCTGCTGCTGTTCCTCGGCGCCTGGGGCCGGTTCACCGGGCGCCTGCCCGACGACAACCCCTATCAGCAGGAACGCCATCACGACGACGCCAGGCCCGATCCGCTGCCCACCACCTTCCGCGATCCCGGCGACATCGCCGCGGCCCGCGAACTCGCCGAGGCCGAGCGCGCGGTCGCCCAGCACGCCGCCCCGCCAGACGTGGTGGCGCGTGTCGACGCGTTGCGCGACGTCCGGGAGTCCGGGGAACGCGTGCAGCGGTGGCGTGGAAGCAACGCCTGACGTGACCGCGGCACCCGACCGTCCCGTCCGACCGCCGGAGTCCGTCTGGGACTACCCGCGTCCGCCGCGCGCCGAGCCCGACCACCGCCGCGCCGTGCTCCGCCACGGCGGCGTGGTCGTCGCCGACACCACCGATCTGGTCCGCATCCTCGAGACCAGCCACCCGCCCACGTTCTATCTGCCCCGCACGGCCTTCGGCAGCTACCTGGTGCCGGCCCGGCGGACGACGGTGTGCGAGTGGAAGGGCGTGGCCCGCTACGTCGACCTCGTCGTCCCGGGGTCCGCCCCGCTGCGCGACATCGGCTGGTGGTACGCCGAGCCCGACCCCCGCTACCCGCAGCTGCGCGACCGCGTGGCCGTCTACGCGGGGCCGTTCGACGAGATCACCCTCGACGGCGAGCGCGTGACACCTCAGCCCGGCGGGTTCTACGGCGGGTGGATGACCGCGGAGATCGTCGGCCCGGTCAAGGGTGGCCCCGGCACCTGGGGCTGGTGACCGGCGGGTCGCGGCACCCGCCGGCGCGGCGCACGCGAGGATGATCCGGTGGACTCCGACGGCGCGCTGGTGGTCTGGGAAGCCCTCGACGCCGAGGCCGCTCCGGAGCTGCGCGACGACGACTGGCCCGGCGTCGCCGACCCGGGCGCCCTGCGGGCCCAGCTCGCCGACTGGCTCGCCCAGTACGCCAACGCGGGCACCCGACGCACCTACGCCTACGCGCTGGGCCTGCCGGTCGCCTGGGTCGACCTGATCGGCGGCGCTCCTGAGCCGGACGACCCCGCCGTGGCGAAACCTGCGGGCTCCTCCCCTCCCCCGGCGGCCCGCGGCCCACTGCACCACCTGGCGTGGTTCCGCTGGTGCGCGGCCCGCACCCTCGATCCCCGCGCCGCCACCGGACGCGACGTCAAGACCTGGCTGCACGCCCTGGACGCCACCGGGGCGAGCCGCCGGACCCGGCAGCGGATGCTCTCCACCCTGTCGGCGCTCTACGGCCACCTCACCGAGACCGGTGCGGTGGCGGCCAACCCGGCGGCGCTGCACCGCGGCCGCCTCGGGCTGTCCAGCACCGCCCGCGACGCCTCCCCCACCGTCCGCCTCACCGCCGCCCAGCTGCGGGCCCTGCTGCTCGCCGCGGGCACGCTCCCGAACACCCGCGACCCACGGCTGCGGCGTCTCTACGCCACCCGCGCCGTCGCGTTCGTCGCCCTGCTCACCCTCGGCCTGCGGATCTCCGAGCTGGTCGGGTGCAACCGCGGTGACCTGTACCGCAGCGGGGGCGACGACGTGCTGCGCGTGCTCGGCAAGGGCGGCCACCACCGCGAGGTGTACGTGACCGAGCTGGTCGCCACCGCCGTGGCGGAGTACCTGGCGGAGCGCGACCGGGTCGCCGACGCCACCGCCCCGGCACTGCGGGGCCGCACCGCGGCGGGCGCGAGCCCCCTGATCGCCACCCGCGCGGGCGGCCGGTGCGCCCGCGCCGACCTCTACACGCTGCTGCGCCGCATCGCCGCCCATGCCGGGCCCGAGCTCGACGGTGTCGCGGACCGCGTGCACCCGCACGCGCTGCGCCACGCCTACGTGACGATCGCGCTCGAGCAGGACGCGCGGATCCACCACGTGCAGGCCGACGTCGGACACGCCTCGATCGCGACGACCCAGCACTACGACCGCGGCCTGCGCACCCGGGCCACCACCGCCGCAGACCTGGTGGCGGCGGCCATCGCCGCCGCAGGACCGTGCTCTCCCGAACCACACGGCGACGATCGGCAAGTCTCTGCGTCAGGGGATTGACAAGATCTGCAGTGCGGACTAGAAATAGAGGCGCAGTTCCGGACCGTTTCATGACGCGGCGGAGGTGATCGCCTGGCTAGGCACAGCACAATCAGATCATCGGAACAACTGTCATGACGACGGGCCCGGCCTACCCAGGCCGGGCCCTTTCACTTCCCGAGGAGCGAAGGGCACAGGTGACCGGAGGCGTCTCCCGGCTCGACGACGAGGACTACCCCGCCGTGACGATGGGCCAGGCGGCCGAGTTGCTCGAGGTGCAGCCGGCGTTCCTGCGCAGCCTCGACGCGGCCGGCATCCTCACCCCGCACCGCTCCGGCGGCGGACACCGCCGCTACTCCCGCCGCCAGCTCGCCACGGCCGCGCGGGTGCGCGCCCTGTTCGACGAGGGGCTGAACCTCGACGCCGCGGTTCGCATCGTCGCCCTGCAGGACGAGCTCAACGCGGCGCGGGCGCGGATCGCCGAGCTGGAAGGGCGCCTCGGCACCTCCTGAACGCACCGACCCCGCCGCCGGCGCGCCGGGGCCGGGGCCGGGGCCGGGGCCGGATGTAGCGAAAGCGGCGTTGAGTGCACTGAGTGCACCGAACGCCGCTTTCGCTACATCCGCGGCAGCGGTCAGAGCCGCTCGAACACCGCCGCGATGCCCTGGCCGCCACCCACGCACATCGTGACCAGCGCGAAGCGCCCGCCGGCGCGGTGCAGCTCGTGGATCGCCTTGACCGCCAGCACGGCACCCGAGGCGCCGATCGGGTGGCCCAGCGCGATCGCGCCGCCGTTCGGGTTGACCTTCTTCATGTCCAGCTCGAGCCCGCGGGCCACGGCGATCGCCTGCGCGGCGAAGGCCTCATTCGACTCGATCACGTCGATCGAGTCGAGCCCCATGCCCGCCTTCTCCATCGCGATCTTCGTCGCTGGGATCGGCCCCTCGCCCATGATGTGGTTCGGCACGCCCGCGACCGCGTACGACACCAGCCGGGCCAGCGGCGTCGCGTTCGCCTCGCGGGCCGCTCCGGCCTCGGCGAGCACGAGGAACGCGGCGCCGTCGTTGATGCCCGACGCGTTGCCGGCGGTCACCGTGCCGCCGTCCTTCTTGAACGCCGGCCGCATCCCGGCCAGCTTCTCCACGGTGGTGCCCCGCTTGACGTGCTCGTCCGTGTCGATCGTGACCTCACCCTTGCGGGTCTTCTTCACGATCGGGACGATCTGGTCGGTGAACCGGCCCTCGTCGATGGCCGCGGCGGCCCGGCGGTGCGACTCCGCGGCGAGCTCGTCCTGCTCCTCGCGGCTGATACCCCACTTCTCGGCCAGGTTCTCCGCGGTGATACCCATGTGCCCGACGCCGAACGGGTCGGTCAGCGCCGACACCATCGCGTCGACCATGGTCGTGTCGCCCATGCGGGCGCCGCTGCGCATGGCGGGCGACAGGTACGCACCCCGCGACATGACCTCGACACCGCCGCCGACACCGAGGTCGCAGTCGCCCAGCTTGATGTTCTGTGCCGTGCTGATCACGCCCTGCAGGCCCGACGAACAGAGCCGGTTCACCGCCATCGCCACGGACTCCATCGGCAGCCCGGCCTGGATGGCCGCGACCCGGGCGACGTAGGGGTAGCGTTTCTCGGTGGGGATGCAGTTGCCCACCGTCACGTAGTTGATCCGGGCCGGGTCCGCGCCCGAGCGCGTCACGGCCTCCTTCATCACGGTCCCGGCCAGCTCCGGCGGCTCGATGTCCGACAGCCCACCACCGAAGGCACCCACGGCCGACCGCACGGCCGACAGTACGACGACATCCCGTTCACTCATGTCCCGGTTATCCTCTCGCCTCGTTGCGCGCCGCCGTCCCCGACCGGCCCGAGGCCGCCGCGCGACGGCGCGACACCCTGGGGCGACCCTAGCCCGGCGGGAGGTGGCCGGTCACGATGACGACGAACTCACCTGTCCGCGACCCGCCCCTGCGGCGACCGGTCGCCGGGTCGGCACACAGCAGTCGATTGCGCACGGCATCCCGTTCACGGTGCACCCCGCGGACGGCACCGCGGACAGTGCACGCGGCGCGGCGGCGTCGACGTGCTCGTCCACGAGCTCGATCACCATGTCGGCGAAGCGCGGGTCCGGGCCGGCCGTGGCTGCCCGGACGAACGCGATGCCCAGCTCGTCGGCGCGCTCCCGGGCCTCGGTGTCGAGGTCCCAGATCACCTCGACGTGGTCGGAGACGAACCCGACCGGCGCGACGACCACGGCGGGGACACCGGAGGCGGCCAGCGTGTCGAGGTGGTCGACGATGTCCGGCCCGAGCCACGGCACCTGGGGCGGCCCGGAGCGCGACTGCCACACGACGTCGAACACACCCGCCCCGAGCTCCTCGGCCACCAGCCGGGCAGCCTCCGCGACCTGCCGCGAGTAGCGGTGCCCGCCGTCGGTGGGCGTGCCGGCGGCGGCGTCGGCGGCGGTCGGCACCGAGTGCGCCGTGAACACCACCCGGGCCTGGTCGCGGACGGCGGCGGGCAGGGTGGCGCGGGCCGCGCTCACGGCGTCCGCGTTCGCCGCGACGAACGCCGGGTGGTCGAAGAAGTGCCGCAGCTTCACCAGCTCCGGCGCTGTGAGGAATCCGGAGTCGCCGACGGCTTTGCGGGCCCGCGCGATGTCCTCGTGGTACTGCCGGCACGCCGAGTAGCCGCCGTAGGCGCTCGTGGCGAAGACCAACGCCCGCCGCACCCCGTCGCGCGCCATCTCGGCGACGGTGTCCTCGACCATGGGGTGCCAGTTGCGGTTGCCGAAGTACACCGGCAGCGTCGTCCGCTCGCGGACGGCGGCGATCAGCTCGCGGTTGCGGGCGTTCAGCGGGCTGACCCCACCGAAGTGCCGGTAGTGCTCCTCGACGGCGTCGAGCCGCTCGGGCGGCACGCCGCGGCCGCGCACGACGTTCTCCAGGAACGGGCGGACCTCGTCGAGCCCCTCGGGGCCGCCGAAGGACAGGACGAGCAGGGCGTCGACGGGGCCGTGGGACGAGGGGACGGGATCGAGCACAACCCGATTCAACACCGCCCGCCCGGACCCCCGCGCGCCGGCGACGTCAGACGCCGATCGCGTGGAACCCGCCGTCGGCCCACACCATCGACCCCGTCGTCACCGGCAGCCAGTCGCTCAGCAGCGCGCACACCGTCTTCGCCACCGGCACCGGGTCGTTCACGTCCCAGCCCAGCGGCGCCCGGCCGTCCCACGCGTCCTCGAACGCCGAGAACCCGGGGATCGACTTCGCCGCCATCGTCCGCACCGGACCGGCGGCCACCAGGTTCACCCGGATCCCCTGCGGTCCCAGGTCGCGGGCCAGGTAGCGGGTCACCGACTCCAGTGTCGACTTCGCGACGCCCATCCAGTCGTAGGCGGGCCAGGCCTGCCGGTTGTCGAAGTCCATCCCGACGATCGACGACCCCGGCCCCAGCAGCGGCAACGTCGCGCCGGCCAGCGACTTGAACGAGTAGGCCGACACCTGGATCGTCTGCGCCACGTCCTCCCACGGCGCGGACATGAAGGCGCCCTCGCCGAGGCAGGTCTTCGGGGCGAAGCCGATGGAGTGCAGCACCCCGTCGAGCCCGGGGCGGTCACCGAGATGTTCGGTGACGCGGTCGGCGAGGCTGTCGAGCTGCCCCTGGTCGGACACGTCCAGCTCGACGACCGGCGCGGGCTGCGGCAGCCGCTGCGCGATCCGCTCCACCAGCCGCATCCGGCCGAACCCGGTGAGCACCACCTGCGCGCCCTGCTCCTGCGCGATCTTCGCGGCGTGGAACGCCAGGGAGGCGTCGGTGATCACGCCGGTGATCAGCAGGCGCTTGCCGTCGAGCAGTCCCATGTCTCTCCTGTTCCGGGGGGGCCGTGAGGGGCCGTCAGTGGCCCATTCCCAGGCCGCCGTCGACCGGGATGATCGCACCCGTGACGTACGCGGCGGCGTCGGAGCCCAGCCACGTCACCGCCGCCGCGATCTCGTCCGCGGTGGCGTAGCGACCCAGCGGCACCTGGGTGAGGATCTCTGCGCGCCGGGCGTCGGGCAGCGCGCGGGTCATGTCGGTGTCGACGAACCCCGGCGCCACGACGTTCGCGGTGATCCCGCGCGACCCGAGCTCACGGGCGACGGACCGGGCGAGCCCCACCAGGCCCGACTTCGACGCCGCGTAGTTGACCTGCCCGGCCGAGCCGGTCAGGCCGACCACCGACGAGACGAAGATCATCCGGCCGGCGCGGGCCTTCAGCATGCCCCGCGAGGCGCGCTTGGCCACGCGGTAGGCGGCGGTGAGGTTCGCGTCGACGACCCGAATGAACGACTCCTCGCTCATCCGCATCAGCAGGCCGTCGTCGGTGATCCCGGCGTTGGACACCAGCACCTGCACCGGCCCGTGCTCGGCCTCGACCTTCCCGAACGCGGCGTCGACGGCCGCGGCGTCGGTGACGTCGCACGGCACCGCGAGCAGGCGTTCGGGCAGGTCCGCAGGCGGTTCCCCACCCGCCCTGCGGTGCGTCACCGCCACCTTGTCGCCCTGCGCGGCGAACGCCTTCGCGATCGCCAGCCCGATCCCCCGGTTGCCCCCGGTCACCAGCACACTGCGTCCGTCTGCCACGGCGGGCAGCCTAGACAAGTCGCGTACCGCACGCTGCCGGCGGACGGCCCGCACACCCGTTCGGGCCCGGCTCAGGGCAGCCGGCGCCCCAGCGCGATACCTGCGCCCAGGCCCGCGACCAGCAGCAACGCCCCGCCCATCATCCAGGGCCTGCTCGCGTCGACCCGCCGCATCTCGTAGCCGATCTGCTCGCCCAGCTCGGCGTAGACCTGCCGCAGCTCGCCCTCGGTCGCCGCGGTGAAGAACTGGCCGCCCGACAGCTCCGCGATCTCCCGCATCGACGCGTCGTCGACGGCCACCGAGGTGCGGTCGCCGTCGATCTCGATCGAGCCGTAGTCGGTGCCGAACGAGATCGTCGACACCGGCACCTTCGCCTCGGCGGCCTTGCGGGCCGCGGTGAACGCCCCGCGCGGCTCGTTCTCACCGTCCGGGCCCGGCACGGTCTGCTTGCCGTCGCTCATCAGCACGATCCGCGCCGGCGGCGGCCCGTCCTGGGTCCCGGACACCGACTGGGAGAACGTGTCGACCGACGACATCGCCGCGAAGATCGCCTCGCCGGTCGCGGTCGACTCCGAGAGCCGCAGCGAGTCGACGGCCCGCTTGATCGACGGACGGTCCGTCGTCGGCGACACGAGCACCGCCGCGGTGCCGGCGAACGCCACCAGCCCCAGGTTCACCCCGGGTGTCAGCTGGTCGGCGAACGACTTCGCCGCGGCCTGCGCGGCGGCCAGACGGGTCGGCTCCACGTCCGTGGCCTGCATCGACAACGACACGTCGATCACCAGCACGACCGTCGCCCGGTTGCGCGGTACCCGCGCCTCGGCCGTCGGGCCGGCCAACGCCACGGTGAGCAGCGCCAGCGCGAGGATCAGCGCGGCGGCCGGCAGGTGCCGGTACCGCCCCGGCCGGTGCGGGGCGACCCGGTCGAGCAGTTCGAGGTTCGTGAAAGCGATGGTGTCGCGGCGGCGCCTGCGCAGCAGCAGCACGTAGCCGGCGGCCAGGGCCACGACGACGAGGAGCAGCAGCAGCCACCAGGGTGTGGCGAAGGACATCGGCTCACCCCCCCGACCAGGTGCGCTTGCGGGCGAGGACGAACCGCACGACGTCGGCCACCCAGTCGGAGTCCGTACGCAGCCGCAGGTGCGCCGCACCGCAGCGGCGCAGCGCCACCGCCACCCGGTCGCGGTGCGCCGACGCCGCCGCGGCGAACTCCCGGCACAGCAACGGCGTCGTCTGCACCTCGCGCTGGCGTCCGGTCTCGGGGTCGGCGAGGACGACGGTCCCCACCTCCGGCAGTTCGAGCTCGCGGGGATCGAGCACCTCGACCGCCAGCAGCTCGTGGCGCGACGACAGCGCCCGCATGGCGCGTTCCCACTCGGGTTCGCCGAGGAAGTCCGAGATCACCACCGCCAGGCCGCGCCGTCGCGGCGGGCGGCGCAGGGTCTCGACCGCGGCCGCGAGGTCGCCGCGGGTCCCGACCGGGGCGCGCGGCGTGCGGGCCACCCGCCGCAGCATGCCGCGCGCGTGCTCCACCCCGCCGCGGGCGGGGATCCGGACCGTCTCCGCGCCGGTGCTGACCACCACGCCGATCCGGTTGCCGCCGCCCGCAGTCAGGTGGGTGACGGCCGCGAGCGCGGCGACGGCGAGGTCGCGCTTCTCGCAGACGGCCGTGCCGAAGTCCAGGCTGGGCGACAGGTCCATCACCACCCAGGTCTCCAGCTCCCGGTCCGCCACCGTCTGCCGCACGTGCGGCTGCGTGGTGCGGGCGGTGACCGCCCAGTCCATCCGGCGCACGTCGTCGCCCGGCTGGTAGATCCGGGCCTCCCCCGGCTCGCTGCCCGGGCCGGGGACCAGCCCGAGGTGGTTGCCCTGCAGCAGCCCGTCGAGCCGGCCGCGGACCGTCAGCTCCAGCGCCCGCAACGCCGCCTCGATCCGCCCGTCGCGCAGGGACGGGGGCGCGGTCGGCGCGCGGCGCGACCGCGGGTCGGGCACACCGGGCTCCGGCCTCTGGACGTCTTCGAGATGCCCCTCCTGGCGCCCCGGATGGGCGGCGCCACCGGGCGGCGCCGGCGCACTCATGTCTGGGCGCCCGCCGGGGTGTAGCCGGTCTGGGGCGGGGCCGTCTGCGGGCGGGCCGTGACCTGCGGGAGCGGGACCGTCGCGAGCACCCGGCTGATGATGTGGTCGACCGGCACCGAGTCGGCCACCGCGTCGTACGACAGCACCAGCCGGTGCCGCAGCACGTCCGGGGCCACGTCCAGCACGTCCTGGGGCAGCACGTAGTCGCGGCCTCGGACCAGTGCCAGCGCGCGGGCGGCGCTCACGATTCCGAGAGTGGCGCGCGGCGACGCGCCGTAGGCCACCCAGCCGGCGACGTCGCCGAGCCCGTGCTCGGCCGGCGTGCGCGTGGCGACCACGAGCCGCACGACGTAGTCGACCAGCGCGTGGTGGACGAACACGTGCGACGCGACGCCCTGGAGCCTAACCAGCTCCTCGGGCCCGATGACCTGCTGCGCGACCGGGGGCTCGGCGCCCATCCGGTAGACGATCTCGCGCTCCTCCTCCAGCCCCGGGTAGTCCACGATGATCTTGAAGAGGAACCGGTCGCGCTGCGCCTCGGGCAGCGGGTAGACGCCCTCGTTCTCGATCGGGTTCTGGGTCGCGAGCACGAGGAACGGGTCGGGCATCGGGAAGGTGCGCCCGCCGATCGACACGTGCCGCTCGGCCATCACCTCCAGCATCGCCGACTGCACCTTCGCCGGGGCGCGGTTGATCTCGTCGGCGAGCACGAAGTTCGCCACCACCGGGCCGAGCTCGACGTCGAACTCCTCGCGGCCCTGCCGGTAGATGCGGGTGCCGAGGATGTCGGCGGGCACGAGGTCCGGGGTGAACTGCAGACGCGCGAAGGTGCCGCCCACGACCCTCGCGACCGTCTCCACCGCGAGCGTCTTCGCCACTCCGGGCACGCCCTCGAGCAGCAGGTGCCCCCGGGCCAGCAGGCCGACGAGCATCCGCTCGACCAGCCGGTCCTGCCCGACGATCACGCGCTTGATCTCGAACACCACACGTTCGAGCAGCTCGCCGTCGTGCGCAGGGGCGGTCACGGATGGGGGCATCGTTCTCCCTCGGGGCACAGGTGTCGGCGCGCTAGCGTTCGGGGTGCAGCCTCGCCCGCACACGGTGTGACGGAGGTGAACTCCTTTTCCTGCGCCGGACCCGTAACGAAACACGTGTCGGTGAACGACCCCTTCCCCGTGGCGCACCCGCCTGCTCCGGCGGCCCGTATTGGGGTCGCGCGGCGGGGTCCGTCCGCGGCACAGTGGTGGCATCGTCCCGTCCGCACCCCGTCCGGGAGCGAGCCGTGAACCTGCTCGGTGCGTTCCACCGCGGCCACCGCCGCCGCGGTCTCGCGGCGATCACCGGACCCGTCCTGCGCCCGGCGGACGCGGGCTACACGGCCGAGATCGCCGGGTTCAACCCCGCCGTCGCCCGCCGCCCCGGCATCGTGGTCGGCGCCCGGTCCGAAGACGACGTCGTCGCCGCCGTCGTGGGTGCCGGAGCCGACGGGCTGCCCGTCGGGATCAAGGGCGCCGGTCACGGCTTCTGCGCCGACCCGGCCGCACCGGTGCTCCTGTCCACCCGCCGCCTCGACGCCGTCGTCGTGGACCCGCGGGCCCGCACCGCCCGCGTCGGCGCGGGTGCCACCTGGGGGCAGGTCCTGGCCGCGGCCGCCCCGCACGGCCTGACGGCGCTCGTCCCCTCGTCGACCCGGGTGGGCGTCGCCGGCTACACCCTGGGCGGGGGCGTGGGCCTGCTCGCCCGCCGGTACGGCTTCGCCGCCGACCACCTGCAGCGCCTGCGCCTCGTCACCGCGGACGGGCGCGCACACGAGATCGACGGCGACCGTGCCCCCGAGCTGTTCTGGGCTCTGCGCGGTGCGGGCCGCAACGGGTTCGGCGTCGTCACCGAACTGGAGTTCGCGCTGTTCCCCCTCGTCCGCCTGTACGGGGGCGGGATCGTCTGGCCCGCCGCGGCCGCCGCCGACGTGCTGCACGCCTGGCGGGAGTGGGCGCCGACGCTGCCCGACGAGCTCGGGACGTCGGTGGCGCTGCTGCGGGTGCCGCGCGACGCCGGGTGGCCCGCGCCGTTGCACGACCAGACCGTGGTGCACCTGCGGTTCGCCGGAGCCGACGTCGAAGCCACCACCGGCGACGCCCTGCTCTCCCCGATGCGCGCCCTCGGCACACCGCTCCTGGACGAGGTCGGTGAGCTGTCGCCCACGGCGACGGACGCCGTGCACCGCGAGCCCACCGCCCCGGCGCCCGTGCACGACGGCGGTGCGGCCCTCCGCGACCTGCCCACCACCGCCGTCGACGCCCTGCTGGCCGCCGCCGACGTGGACGTCGCGAGCCCGCTGACGCTGGTGGAGCTGCGCGCGCTGGGCGGGGCGTTGAGCCGGGCCGCCGCGGTGCCCGCTGCCGTGGCGGGACGGTCGGCCGCCTACGCGCTGCACGTACGGGGACGCGCAGCCGTCCCAGCACCGGCGGACCGCCCCGGTGCGGTGCCGGGCGCCACGACGGGAGTCGCCGACGCCGTCGCGGCGGTGGTCGACGCCGTCGGGCCGTGGTCGCTCGGCGGCCCGCTGCCCACCTTCGCGGGCGCGGGCGAGCCCGTGGAGCTGTGGTCGCCCCGGGACCAGGCCCGGCTGCACCTGCTGCGGCAGGCGGTCGACCCGGGGGGCATGTTCGCCGCCCCCTCCCCCGCCTGACCGCCGCCGCGTCACGCCCCGAGCGGGGCGCCGGACGTCCCGACCCGCCGACGGGACGTCAGATCAGGCGCGTGGCCTGGGGCATGAGGCCCGCGCGGCGCAGGGGGACCACCCGCACGTTGGCGCCCGTGTAGGGCGCCTCCACCATGTTGCCGCGGCCGATGTACATCGCCACGTGGTGGATCGGTCGGCCGCCCCGCTTGTAGAAGACCAGGTCACCGGGCCGTAGTTGCGATACCGGGACCTTGCGGCCGACGTTGAACTGGTTGCGGCTCACCCGCGGCAGCGCCACCCCGGTGCCGCTGTAGGCGTAGAGCATCAGCCCGGAGCAGTCGAAACCGATCCGGTTCAGCGGGGAGCCGAACGCGTCCGGGATGCCGGTCGTCGGTCCACGGCCGTTGCCCCCGCCCCACACGTACTGCACGCCGACCTGGGAGAGCGCCCGGTCGATCGCCCGCTGTACGCCGCCACCGCGGAGCGGAGGGGTGAACACCGGGGGCCGGCCGGGACGGCCCGGGCGGTCGAGCCGCGCGAGGCGATCGGCCGCCTCCCTCCGGGCCGCCTCCTCCCGCGCCGCCTGCTCGGCCGCCATCTGCCGCTGCCACGCCCGGAACCGGTCGCGCTGCACATGCAGCACCGAGTCGTGTGCCTCGGCCGCGTCCAGCTGCGCCTGCACCTCGGCCCGCTGCGCGTCGACCTCCGCCAGGGCGCGGACGTTCTCCTGTGCGGCGGCGTCCGCGGCGGCCAGCGCGGTGTCCGACGCCTGCTTCGCCGCGGCCGCCGCGCTCCGCCGGGCCTCGGCCTCGGCCCGCGCCGCCTTCGCGGTCGACTCGGCGTTCGCCCGCGCGACCCGTGCCCGCTCCAGACCGTCGCGTGCGGCGAGCTCCGAGCGGGCCACGATCTCGCTGTACTCGGCCCGGGCGACCAGGTCGGCGGGGTTCTGGGCGCCGGTGAGCAGGCCGAACGGGCCCGTGTCGAGGCCCTCCTGGTAGGTGGCGGAGACGAAGACGTCCATGCGCGCCCGCGCGTCGTCGACCGCCGAGCTCGCGGCGTCGGTGGCGACCCCGGCCTCGTCGGCGCGCCGAGCCGCCTCGACGGCCGCGGCCTGGGCCGCGGTCAGGTCGTCGAGCGCGCTCGCGGCGTCCTCCCGCCGGGCCGCCAGGTCGGCCTGGAGGTCGTCGGTGCGGGCGTCGAGCTCAGCCAGGCGGCCCGTGAGCTGCCCGACCTCGGCGGCGCGTTCCGTGACCTGGGTGCGGCTGCGGGACAGCGCCCCGTCGCCGGGATCCGTCGGTGGCGGCGCGGCCGCCGCGGTCGCCGTTCCCGCGAGCAGCGCGCCCACCACGAGCGCGCACACCAGCGGCGCACTGCGCAGCGCGGTTCGTCCCCGTCGCACCAGACCCCCTCCGGTGAGCCGCCACGGGTGGGCGGCCGTGCCCGGCGCCGGTCCGCGCCGGGTTGACCGCCGGAGACTGCCATCGGGCAGCGGCGAGGAGGTGCGCCGCGCGGCCGCGGCGAGCAACCTCCACCCATGAGGGGGACGTGAATACCCCGGCCGGGAACGTTGCTCACGATCGCGGCGCCGCGCTCGACCCGATAGCAGTACGAGCGTACTGTTAACTTCTCGGGACTCGCGCTGCCTCAGGCCTGACCGTGCGCGAGACTCCGGGGAAGCATCCCAAGCGCCCACCACCGCAGGAGGACCGCCATCGTGGCCAGCACCGACAGCTTCGGAGCGAAGGGAACCATCCAGGCAGGCGGAGCCGAGCACGAGATCTTCCGGCTCTCCGCCGTCGAGGGGGCCGAGCGGCTCCCGTTCAGTCTCAAGGTGCTGCTCGAGAACCTCCTGCGCACCGAAGACGGTGCGAACGTCACCGCCGACCACATCCGTGCCCTGGCCGGCTGGGATCCCGCGGCCGAGCCGGACACGGAGATCCAGTTCACCCCCGCCCGGGTGATCATGCAGGACTTCACCGGCGTCCCCTGTGTCGTCGACCTCGCCACCATGCGGGAGGCCGTCACCGAGCTCGGCGGCGACCCGACGAAGGTCAACCCGCTCGCTCCCGCCGAGCTGGTCATCGACCACTCGGTGATCATCGACGTGTTCGGGCGACCGGACGCCTTCGAGCGCAACGTCGACTTCGAGTACCAGCGCAACAAGGAGCGCTACCAGTTCCTGCGCTGGGGCCAGGGCGCCTTCGACGAGTTCAAGGTGGTGCCGCCCGGCACCGGCATCGTGCACCAGGTCAACATCGAGCACCTCGCGCGCGTCGTGATGACCCGCAACGGCCAGGCCTACCCGGACACCCTCGTGGGCACCGACTCGCACACCACGATGGTCAACGGCCTGGGCGTGCTCGGCTGGGGCGTCGGCGGCATCGAGGCCGAGGCCGCGATGCTCGGCCAGCCGGTCTCGATGCTCATCCCCAAGGTCGTCGGGTTCAAGCTCACCGGCGAGATCCCGCCGGGAGCGACCGCCACCGACGTCGTGCTGACGATCACCGAGATGCTCCGCCGCCAGGGCGTGGTCGGCAAGTTCGTCGAGTTCTACGGCGAGGGCGTCGGCGCGGTGCCGCTCGCCAACCGGGCGACGATCGGCAACATGAGCCCCGAGTTCGGCTCCACCGCCGCGATCTTCCCGATCGACGACGAGACCGTCCGCTACCTCAAGCTCACCGGCCGCCCGGCCGCCCAGCTCGAACTGGTCGAGGCCTACGCCAAGGAGCAGGGTCTCTGGCACGACCCGTCGCGCGAGCCCGTCTTCTCCGAGACCCTCACCCTCGACCTGTCCACGGTCGTCCCGTCGATCGCGGGCCCCAAGCGTCCGCAGGACCGCATCGAGCTCTCGTCGGCCAAGCAGGCGTTCCGGACCGTCCTCGTCGACTACGCGGGCGCGCCGGACCAGACCGACCCGGACGACGCCGCCTCGACGCCGCGCCCGTCGGTCGACGAGTCGGTCGAGGAGACCTTCCCGGCCAGCGACCCGGCCGCCCCCGGCAGCGACACCCAGGACGAGGCCCCGCACGCCACGACGTTCTCTGCCGCCGAAGGGGCGGACGGCCGTGCCAGCCGCCCGGTGACCGTCACCCTCGCCGACGGCGCGTCCTTCGAGCTGGACCACGGCGCCGTCGTGATCTCCTCGATCACCTCGTGCACCAACACCTCGAACCCGTCGGTCATGCTCGGCGCCGCCTTGCTGGCCAAGAACGCCGTCGACCGGGGCCTCGCGATCAAGCCCTGGGTGAAGACGTCGATGGCGCCCGGCTCGAAGGTCGTCACCGACTACTACGAGCGCGCCGGTCTCTGGCCGTACCTGGAGAAGCTGGGCTACCACCTGGTCGGCTACGGCTGCACCACCTGCATCGGCAACTCCGGGCCGCTGGCCGAGGAGATCTCCGCGGCGGTCAACGAGGGCGACCTCGCCGTGGTGTCCGTGCTGTCGGGCAACCGGAACTTCGAGGGCCGAATCAACCCGGACATCAAGATGAACTACCTGGCCAGCCCGCCGCTGGTGATCGCCTACGGGCTCGCCGGGACGATGGACTTCGACTTCGAGACCCAGCCGCTGGGCACCAGCCCGGACGGAACCGAGGTCTACCTGCGCGACATCTGGCCGACGGCCAAGGACGTGCAGGACACCATCGACAGCTCGATCACTGAGGAGATGTTCACCAACGACTACGCGGACGTCTTCGCCGGCGACGAGCGCTGGCGGTCGCTGCCCACTCCCGAGGGCAAGACCTTCGAGTGGGACCCGGAGTCGACCTACGTCCGCAAACCCCCGTACTTCGAGGGCATGGCGCCGGACCCGTCGCCGGTGGTCGACGTCTCCGGTGCGCGCGTACTGGCCAAGCTCGGCGACTCGGTGACCACGGACCACATCTCCCCCGCCGGGTCGATCAAGGCCGACACCCCGGCCGGGCAGTACCTCGTCGAGCACGGCGTGGAGAAGCGCGACTTCAACTCCTACGGCTCCCGCCGCGGCAACCACGAGGTCATGATCCGCGGCACCTTCGCCAACATCCGCCTGCGCAACCAGCTCCTGGACGGCGTGTCGGGCGGCTACACCCGCGACTTCACGAAGGACGGCGCGCCGCAGGCGTTCATCTACGACGCCTCGCGCAACTACATCGACGCCGGCATTCCGCTCGTGGTGCTGGGCGGCAAGGAGTACGGGTCGGGCTCGTCGCGCGATTGGGCGGCCAAGGGCACCGCGCTGCTGGGCGTCAGGGCCGTGATCGTGGAGTCCTACGAGCGCATCCACCGCTCGAACCTCATCGGCATGGGAGTGCTGCCGCTGCAGTTCCCGGCCGGCGAGACGGCGGAGTCACTGGGCCTCGACGGCACCGAGACCTTCGACATCGCCGGTGTGACCGCGCTCAACGACGGCTCCACCCCGCGGACCGTGCACGTCACGGCCACCAAGGACGACGGCGAGAAGGTCGAGTTCGACGCGGTGGTCCGCATCGACACCCCCGGCGAGGCCGACTACTACCGCAACGGCGGGATCATGCAGTACGTCTTGCGAGGCATGCTGCGGAGCTGATCGACAGCTGATCAGCAGCTGATCGGGGGGCCCACGCCCCTCTCCCGACGGCCTGACGGCGGGTGCCCGGTTCTCCGGGCACCCGCCGTTTGTTTTCGCTCCTCTGTCCGACGGCGGTGCCTCCTCCCCCGAGCCGGCCCCACCTCGCCAAGGCGGTGTTTCTCGTCAATGAACCGTCGTCGTTTTGGATGCGTCATTGATTCATTGACACAGAAGGAAGACGGGCCACCGGTCCTGCCCGTGCTCAGCGGAGCGGGTGACCCGGGTCAATCCACGGAACGCGCTCGGGCTCGGACACCGCGTCGAGCTCGAGGTTGACCACCACGGCCTCCTGCCCGCTGCGGGTCAGCACGCACTCCAGCCGCTCGTCGTCCAGGGCGTTGATCTCCTGGTGCGGGACGTACGGCGGGACGAAGACGAAGCCGCCCGGCCCGACCTCGGCGGTGTACTCCAGCCGCTCCCCCCAGCGCATCCGGGCCAGCCCGCTGACCACGTAGATCACGCTCTCCAGCGGGCCGTGGTGGTGGGCGCCGGTCCGCGCGCCCGGCAGGATCGTCACGGTGCCGGCCCACAGCCCCTGGGCCCCCACCCGCTCGCCGCTGACCGCCACCGCGCGCTGCATGCCGGGGGTCTGCGGGGTGTTCGGGTCCAGCGCGTCGGCCGGGATCGCCCGGACGCCGTCGGTGCGCCAGTCGCGCATGCTCATGTGCCGAGGCTAGGGCGGATCCGCCGGTCCGTCAGCCCTTCTCGGCGCCGCTCGTCAGCCCCTCCACCAGCAGCCGCTCGGTCAGGAAGAACAGCACGATGATCGGCAGGGTGAGCAGCACCGATCCGGCCATGAGCACGGTGGTGGGGATTTCGATGCTCCCGGCGAGCTGTGCCAGCCCGAGAGATACCGTCCACCGGGGGCGGTCCTCGGCGAGGAACAGCAGCGCGAACAGGAACTCGTTCCACGCGATCATGAACACGTACAGCGCGTTCGACACCACGGCGGGCATCGCCAGCGGCAGGCTGATCCGCCGCATGATCGTCCACCGCGAGGCGCCGTCGATCGCCGCCGCCTCCTCAAGCGACACCGGGACCGTCTCGAAGTAGTTGCGCAACATGTAGATCGACAGCGGCACGGTCTGCGCCACGTAGACCACCAGCAGGCCGACCCGGGAGCCGCGCAGGCCGACGGCGGAGAAGAACACGAACAGCGGCACCGCCAGCAGGATCGCCGGGAAGAGGTACACCGCGAGGAAGAGCGTGCTGACCTGCCTGCGCCCGAAGAACTCCAACCGGCTGATCGCGTACGCCCCTGGGATCGCCGCCAGCAGCGTGAACACCACCGTCAGCAGCGCGATCACGGCGCTGTTGCGCAGGAACACCACGAAACCCTGGCCGCCGGCGTCCGGGGACGCCAGGACGGAGACGTAGGTCGAGAGGTCGAACGACCCCGGCCAGAGCAGTCCGGGGCGCTGCACGACCTCGTCCAGGCGCCGCACCGACAGGATGATCATGTAGTAGAACGGCAGGAGGGTCGCCAGCACGAGGACGGCGATCACCACCCACCGCAGCACGCCGAACACGACGTTCTCGATGCGGTCGCGGGTCCATGGCCGCGTGCTCACGTGTCCGCCTCCGTCGGCCGGCCGACGAACCGGAAGTAGACCGCCAGCAGCACCACGAGCACGCCGGCGAGCACCAGCGCCTGCGCCGACGCCGCACCGATGTCGCCGCGGGCGGTGAGCAGGTCGTACACCCGCACGCTGGCCACCTGGGTACCGGCCGCGCCGCCGGTGAGCAGGTAGATGTCGTCGAACTCGTTGAAGGTGAAGATGAACCGCAGCACGGCGAGCAGGGCGATCGTCGGCAGCAGCTGCGGAAACACGACGTAGCGGAAGCGCTGGCTGACCGTGGCCCCGTCCACCACCGCCGCCTCCTCGAGGTCGCCCGGCAGCGCCGAAATCCGGGCGGTCAGGAAGAGGAAGGCGAACGGGAAGTAGCGCCAGATCTCGAAGGCCATGACGGTCAGCAGGGCCACCGGCACGTCGATCTCGAGCCCGAACACCGACACCGGCGTCGAGCGCTGCGACAGGAACGCCACGGGGTCGTCCCAGCCCAGCACCGAGGTGCCGACCGCGTTGACGATCCCGAACTGAGGGTTCAGCATCGTCTGCCACACGAACGTCACCGCCACCACCGGCGCCACGTACGGCAGCAGCATGGACGCGCGCACGAACGTCCGCCCCGGGAACCCGCGCCGCAGCGCCAGCGACGCGATCAGCCCCACACCGATCGAGCCGATCGTGCCCACCACCGAGAACAGCAGGGTGGTCCGCAGCGCCGTCCAGAAGCCGGGCGAGGTGAACACCGCGGCGAAGTTGTCGAGGGTGAACGACCCGAAGATCCCTTTGCGCCGCAGGTCGATCACCCGCAGGTCCTGGAACGCGAGCACGAACGTCCACAGGATCGGCAGGACCACCACGACGACCACCACGAGCAGCGTCGGCGCCAGCAGCAGCTGCCCGAACCGGGCATCGCGCTGCGCGACCGTGCGCTGCTGCCCCCGCGGCCCCGCCGTGCCGATGGTTCGCTCGCTCAACGCAGGGACTTCTGCAGCTCTGTCACGGCGTCGTCGGCCTGCTTCGCCGCCTGCGCCGCGTCGACCTCGCCCGACGTCATCGCGGCCACCGCCTGCGGTACCGGCAGCTCGCCGAGCGTGGCTCCGACCAACTGGCCCTGGCCTTGGGTGAAGCCCCATCGGCGGAACGTGTCGAGGCTGCCCGCCAGGCCGTCGAGCACGTCCGGCGGGTAGAACTCGGCCAGCGGCTTCTTGGTGTCGACCCCTGCGGGCAAGGTGCGCCACAGCGTGGAGAACTTCTCCGGCTCCTGCGGGGTGCCGGTGCGGGCGGGGATCTTGCCCTCGGGGGCGAAGCCCAGCCAGTCCGGGTAGCCGTCGTTCATCATGAACTCGACGAAGCGGGTGGCCGGATCGGCCGCGGCACCCGCCACCACGGTCCAGGAGACGATCTCGCCGAACTGGGCGGGCTCCGTCGAGTCCGGGCCGGACAGCGCGGTGACCACGCCGGTGTTGTCGACCAGGAAACGCGGATCCGCGGCGCACTCCGGGCAGCTCGGCGCCGCGTCGGCCCGCAGGCCTGCCAGCTCGTCGAGGATGAACGACGACCAGATCATCGTCGCCGCCTTGCCCGCGAAGTAGGTGGCCCGCGTGGTGTCGGCGTCCTGCGCACCGGGCACCGAGGCGGTGCGGACCAGGTCGTCGTAGAAGGCGAACGACGCCTGGCACTGCGGGCTGTCCAGCGTGACGGTGCCCGCGGCGTCGACCAGCTCGCAGTTGTTCGCCAGCGCCACGTGCTCGAACGTCTGCTGGGTGAAGGCGTCGCCCGCCGCGGTGGCACCGACGAACCCCGCCACCCCGTCCTTGTTCAGCGCCTTCGCCGCCGCCGCGAAGTCGGCGTAGTTGCGCGGGATCGGCAGCCCGGCCGCCGTGAGCAGGTCCTTGCGGTAGAGCAGCAGCTGGGCCCATCCGTCGCTGGGCACCGCCAGCTGCGCGTCGCCGTCGCGCGTGAGCTCGAGCGCGCGCGGGGAGAACGTGCCGGGCTGGAGGTCCGTGACGATCTTCCCCGTCGCGTCGGTGTCGAGCAGCTGGTCCGCCGCCAGCGAGCGCACGGCCGCGAGCGGCACCGCGCCCACGACGTCCGGCAGGGCGTCCGACGCCGACGACGACCGGATCAGCTGCTGGAACTGGTCTTCGTCCACACCCACGAGGTCGACGGTGATGCCCGTGGCCTGCGTGAACCGCTGCGCGAGCACCTTCTGCGCCTCGAGCCGGTCCGGCAGGTTCTCCAGCGTCCAGACCTTGATCGCGTTGTCGGCCGGTGCGGCGGACTGGCCTCCGCCGCACGCGGATACCAGGCCGAGCAACGCCGCCGCGAGGACGGCGATGGTGCGGGTGCGTGTCGTCATCGACCCTCTTCCCCCGGGATTGTGATCGGAGGGTAAACCCCCACCCCGACGGTTTTCGACAGGCGCAGCTGCGTCGACGACGGCGCGTCAGCCGGAGAGCGGATCACGCCCGTCCCAGGTGCCCGTCGCGCCCAGCGGGGCGAAGCGGGCGAACAACTCCTCGCCGTACCAGTCCTCCTCGCGGGTGCGGCGGACCACCGCGCGGTGCTCGGGACTGCGCGCGAAGGCGACGACGGCCGCGACGTCGGACCAGATGCTGAACGTGGCCTGCAGGCCGACGGGCGCCTCACCGATGCTCACGGCCGCGCGCAGTCCGTCGGCCCCTGCCAGTTCCTCCGACACCGGCGGTCGGGACCCGCGGAACCGGTGCCAGCGCGACGGCCGGACGGTGGCGCGGGTGAGGACGGCGACGGGGCCGTCGGCGGCGAGCGGCTGCGGCCGGCGCAGGTCGGTGAGCACGTCGCGCCCACCCCACCGGCCGTGGCCGGACAGCAGCGCGAGCCGGACGCCGTACACCTCTCCCCCGCTCGTCCGCACCCGTGCCGCCCGCTCGGCGAACCAGCCGTCTTCGAAGGCGGCGAGCGCGGCGTCGTCGTCCCAGACGGCGAACAGCGCGCTGCGGGCGAGGTCGGCGCCCACCGCGGTGGCCCCGCGGCCGGTGCCGAGCAGCCGGGCGAAGCGCAGGCCGGGCGTGCCGCGCAGGCGCAGCCGGTCCGTGCCGAGCCGGCCGAGCGCGAGCGGAGCCCGCCAGACCGGCTCGCGGACGAGGTGGAACGACGCGACGCGCGACGGGGCGATCTCGTCACCGGTCTCGCGCTGCACCGACCCATCCTCGCCGACGCGCTCCGGGCCCGCGCGGCCGCTCACCCCCGGGCTGCGCAGCGGGGCCTACACCGCTTCGGCGAGCACCAACGCGAACCGCTCCAGCGGGTCGACCCAGGTCCGCTGCGGCGCCAACCCGGCGTCGGCCAGCTCGACGGCCAGGCCTGCGGTGCGGAACTTCGCCGAGATCTCCGTTCGCACCTCCTCCCCCGCGGCGAACTCGACCACGAGCCCGAGATCGTTCACCGTCGCCGCCATCGACCGCTCCGCCCGCAGCCGCATCTCGATCCACTCCCGCTCGGCGTCCCACCGGGCGACGTGGGCGAACGCCGCGACGTCCAGGTCGGCGTGCAGCTCGCGGTTGAGCACGTGCAGCACGTTACGGTTGAACTCCGCCGTCACCCCGGCGGCGTCGTCGTACGCCGCCACGAGCACCTGCGGATCCGTGACCAGCCCCGCGCCGAGCAGCAGGTGCTCGCCCGGCCGCAGCGCACCCCGCAGGCCGCGCAGGAACACGGCACGCTGACCGGGCTCGAGGTTCCCGATCGTGCCGCCGAGGAACGCGACCAGCCGCCGGTCGGCCGGGCCGGGCACACTGCCGTCGTCGCGGGGCAGCCGGTCCAGATGCGCCGCGAAGTCGCCCACCACCCCGTGCAGGGCCAGGGCGGGATACCGCACGGCGAGCGCGTCGAGTGCCTCGCGCAACGCGGTCTCGCTCACATCCAGCGGGACGTACCGGCGCAGCGTGCCGCCCCGGGTGAGCGCGTCGAGCAGCAGCCGGGTCTTCGCCGACGAGCCCGACCCGAGTTCGACCAGCGTCGTCGCTCCGGTCAACCGCGCGATCTCGTCGACGTGGGCGGTGAGCAACGCCGCTTCGGTGCGCGTGGGGAAATACTCGGGCAGTGCCGTGATCTCCTCGAACAACACGCTGCCCCGCGCGTCGTAGAAGTACTTCGGCGGCAGCTGCTTGGGCTGCGACGTCAGCCCGAGCAGCACGTCCGCCCGTAGGTCGGCGCGGGCGTCCGCGGCAGTGAGGTGGACGTCGATCCGGGCGGTCCGGGTGGCCATGCGATTCCTTTCCGGCCGCCGTCAGGCGGCCGCGATGCCGGCGGCGGGCGCGCCGGTGTCCAGCGACCGGACCTCACAGCCGCCGGGGGTGGCGACGACCAGGTGCCGGTCCGGGACGGCGGCCCAGCCGGGGCCGGCGTCGGAGGGCTCGGACGCAACCGTCACCGCGCCCTCCCCCAGCCGCACCGACAGAGCGTGCGTCCAGGTGGTGGCCCAGATCGTGGTGCCGTCGGTGAGCAGCAGGTTCAGCCGCGACTCCGGGGCCGCGGCGGCGACGGAGCACACGACGTCGGCGAGCACGTCCGCCGGGTCGTCGCCCGCCCGCAGGCGGTGGCGGGCCAGGGCCCAGAGCACCGCGGAGTCGGTGGGGGCGTCCAGGGTGAGCAGGTCCGTGACCGGCAACCGGCCGGCGAGGTCGGCCAGCGCGGCGGGCCAGCCGCGGACCACCCCGTTGTGGCTGAACAACCAAGGCCCCTCGGCGAACGGGGCGGCCGCCGCCGTGGTGACCGGCAGACCGGGGGTCGCCGAGCGCACCGCGGCGAGCACGCCGGCTGCGGGCGTCACCGCCGCGAACGCCGCGAACGCGGTGTCGGTCCAGATCGGGCGGTCGCTGCGGTAGCGGGCCGGTGGGCCGGCGGCGGGCGGGTACCAGCCTGCCCCGAAGCCGTCGGCGTTGACCGTGCCGCCACCGCGCATGTCCGCGGGTGCGTACGACTGGTGCAGCAGGCCGTGCGGCGGGTCGAGCAGCAGCGCGGCAAGGGTCACGGGCGGGCCGAGGTAGGCCAGGTGGCGGCACACGTCAGGCACCCTCCGGCCCGGAACCGGGCTCCACGTTCCGGGCGCACCGGAAGCCGGAGAAGATCTGCCGCCGGATCGGGTGGTCCCAGTTGCGGAAGGTGCTGCGGATCGCCGCCGCGTCGGTCCCGAACGAGCCGCCGCGCAGCACGCGGTAGTCGCCGCCGAAGAACACCTGCGAGTACTCCGGGTACGGGAACACGCTGAAGCCGGGGTAGGGGTGCCAGCCGGAGGTGGTCCACTCCCACACGTCGCCGACCATCTGGTGCACCCCCAGCGGCGACGCCCCCGCCGGGTAGGCGCCCACCGGGGCGGGCTGCAGGTGACGCTGCCCGAGGTTCGCGAGAGCGGGCGTCGGCTCGTCGTCGCCCCACGGGAAGCGCCGCGAGCGGCCCGTCGAGGGGTCGCAACGGGCGGCCTTCTCCCACTCCGCCTCGGTGGGCAGCCGCTTGCCCGCCCACGTCGCGTAGGCCTCCGCCTCGAAGAAGCAGACGTGGCACACCGGCTCGGCGGCCGGCACGGGCTCCAGCACGCCGAAGCGCCGCCGCCACCACGTGTCGCCGTCGCGTTCCCAGAACTGCGGCGCGACCAGGCCCCCCTCCACCCGGTGCGCCCACCCGCGCTCGCTCCACCAGCGCGGGTCGTCGTAGCCGCCCGCGTCGACGAACGCCGCGTACGCGCCGTTCGTGACCGGGGCGGCGTCGATCCGGAAGGCGGGCAGGTCGACGACATGTGCGGGACGCTCGTTGTCCAGCGCCCACGGCTCGGTGTCGGTGCCCATCGTGAACGGCCCCGCGGGGACGAGGACCTCGGCGACCGCGGGCGATGCGGCCGCCGCAGGCGGGGGCGGGGCGTGCAGCACCGGCGGGCCGGCACGCAGCTGGTGCGTGGAGAGCATCGTCTCGTCGTGCTGCTGCTCGTGCTGGACGATCATGCCGAAGGCGAAACCCTGCTCCACCAGCCGTCTGCCGCGCAACGGGCTGGCTCCGAGCGCGTCGAGCGCCTTCTCGCGGACCTCCGCCACGTACGCGCGCGCCTCGGACGGGTCGAGCAGCGGCAGCTCGACCCTGCTGGCCCGCGAGTGCTGGAAGGCGTCGTAGAGCCCGTCGATCTCGGGACGCAGCGGCTCGCGACCACCGACGTCGCGCACCAGCCACAGCTCCTCCTGGCTGCCCACGTGCGCGAGGTCCCAGACCAGCGGCGACATCAACGGGGAGTGCTGGGCGACGAGGTCGGCCTCGTCGACGGCCTCGGTGAGGACGCGGGTGCGGGCGCGGGCCCGCTCCAGCAGCTCGGCGACGCGGGTGCGCAGGGATTCCGTGCCCCACTCGTCGGACAGGGGGCCGCCGGGCAGGGGGCCGGGTTCGGTGACGGTCATGCGCGTGCCTCCTCGGGGA
The DNA here is from genome assembly GCF_031845345.1 of Pseudonocardia charpentierae. Lineage (NCBI taxonomy): Bacteria > Bacillati > Actinomycetota > Actinomycetes > Pseudonocardiales > Pseudonocardiaceae > Pseudonocardia > Pseudonocardia charpentierae. Next base: position 174,226 of record NZ_JAVREJ010000012.1, read on the forward strand.
CGTCGGCCGGGCCGGCCGGGGATGTGCCGCCGGTGTGTGCCGTACTGCCGGCGGCGGGCGGTCCGGGGGCCGGCCTGACGCGGTCGGCGGGGCACAGCCCCCGCCGCACGCCGCGCTCCAGCGCCACGGTCAGTTCGCCGACCAGCCACGACGGCGCTTCGAGCGGCGCCAGGGCGGACAGGGCCAGCTCGAACACCGTGACGGCGGACCGCTGCAGCACCCGGTCGGCGAGGCCGTACCGGGCAGCGGAGATCCACCGCCCGAGCGCGGGCTCGCAGGCGTCGCGTGCCCGATCCCTCACCTCCGCATCGGACAGCACGGCGGCGAGGACCGCCGCCGGCAGTGCCCAGCGCCGCCCGGGCTGGGCGTCGACGTAGCGGATCTCCAGATGTCCGCGCGGCCGGACCGGCGGGAACAGGGTGGAGATGTGGTACTCGAGGTCCGCGACCGTGGGCGGACCGGGCAGTGCGGCGTCGCCCCGGATCCACGCGGCGAACGTGACGCCGGGCGGCGCGTCCCACCGGCCGTCCGCGCGCCGGACGCACAGCAGCTCGGTGTCGAGCACCCGACGGGCCCACGCGGCCGCCGGGTCGCCGGACGAGGGGGGCGGCGGGGCGGTGCGTTGCGGGTCGAGGGCCAGCCAGGCGGCGAGCCGCGACGACTTCCACCCGGTGCGCCGACCGTGCAGCACCGGCGAGTTCGCGAACGCCGCGATCAGCACCGGGCCCAGGGCGTGCACGGCGTCCCAGCGACGGCCGATCTCGGCTTTCTCTCCCGCGTCGAGACACACCTGCACCGCGGCGGTGGAACACATCCCGCTGCGGCCCCAGGCGCCGATCCGGTCGAAGCGGTGCTCCATGGCGCGGTAGCGGGGAAGGTCGAGAACCCGGCGTGCGGGTCGCACCGCGTCTGCGGCGGACGGAGAGACGGCGAGGCCGTGGGCGGCGAGGCGGTCGTGGAGCACCGTGGAGTCGGCGATGACGGTGCGGACCAGGGTGCCGAAGGGGGCCAGCGGCGGGCTGGCCAGCTCCACCTGGCCGCCGGGTTCGACGGTGACCAGGGAGCCTCCCGGCAGTGCACGGGCCGGGGAACCGGGGTCGAGCGAGGTCGGTGCGTACGGTCCGAGCGCGGTACGCAGCATCGTGGGGTCCAGCGGGGCGGCGGGTGTGGCGGCCTGATGCACCAGCCACTCGAGTTCCACCCCGGCCAGCCGCGGAGGACCGTGCTTGAAACAGACCGAGGCAACGTATCCCTCGGCGTCGTCCCGGGTGCGCAGCACGCGGTTCTTGTCGTGGTGCGCGGTGTCAGAGGTCGTCACGGTTCGGACGCTACCCCCGGCCACCGACAGTTTCGCGTCCATCGGCGGCCCCCGGGCCGCACACGCGCGAACGCCCTAGGGTGGTCGGGTGCCCCGGGTCAGCCGCGATCACATCACCGCGCGGCGGCAGCAGATCCTCGACGGCGCCCGGGCGTGCTTCACCCGCTTCGGCTACGAAGGCGCGACGGTGCGCCGCCTGGAGGAGAGCACGGGGCTGTCGCGCGGAGCGATCTTCCACCACTACCGCGACAAGGACGCGCTGTTCCTCGCCCTCGCCGAGCAGGACGCCGAGCGGATGGCGGACGTCGTCGCCGCGCAGGGCCTCGTGCAGGTCATGCGCGAGCTGCTGGCACATCCGGACGGTGACGAGCGCAGCTGGCTGGGCACCCGGCTCGAGGTGTCCCGACGGCTGCGCACCGACCCCGAGTTCCAGGAACGCTGGCGCGCCCGTTCCGCGGCCCTCGCCACGGCCACCCGGGCCCGCCTGGAGCGGCAGGCCGCGGCGGGGGCGGTCCGCGACGACGTCCCCGTGCCGGTGCTCGCCCGCTTCCTCGACCTGGTGCTGGAGGGGCTGGTGTCACACCTGGCCCAGGGGCTGCCGGTCGACGAGCTCGACGCGGTGCTCGACCTCGTGGAGGGCGCGGTGCGGCGTCAGGACACCGCCTCCACGGGCCGGCGCACCGGCAGGTCGAGCAACTCCAGCGCGGGCGCCAGCACGTCGTCCACCGTCACGTCGCCCAGCACGCTGGCGTCGTGCCCGCAGGGCTCCGCGAAGTAGTCGGCGCCGCACACCACGCACCGGCTCGCCCACGACACGAGCACGCGGTGCCGCGCGCGGAACAGCGGGGCCACGTCGACGAGATTGGCCCGCGTGAAGACCCCCACCGTGGCCGTCCCCACGGCCTCGGCCAGGTGCCGCGGGCCGGAGTCGTTGCCGACGAACAGGTCGGCGCGCTCCAGCACGCCGACGAGACCGGCGAGCGACAGTCGGCCGGACAGGTCGAGGGCGCGGTCGGCCGCCGCGCCGAGGCCCGCGCGGATGTCGTCGACGAGGGGGGCGTCGCCGGCCCCGCCGAGCAGCACGATCCGGGCTCCCCGGGCATCCAGCTCGGCGCCCAGCTCCCCGAGCCGGTGCGGCAGCCAGCGTCGGCGGGGGTCGGTCGCTCCGGGATGCACGGCGACGAGCGGACCGCCCGCGGTGTCGCCCGGTCCGTCCAGTGCCTGGGCGGCCTCGGCGCGGTCCTGATCCGTCACGGCGACGTGCGGGCGCAGGTGGACCGGCTCGGCCCCGACCAGCGAGACGACCTCCAGCCACCGCATCAGATCGTGCTGGAACGCCGTCCACGGCACCGTCCGGTCCAGCGGGGCGGCGCCCGGCGCGCGGCTCCCGGCCGTGACCCGTGCCCCGAACCGCAGCAGGAGCGGGTTCGCGTTGCCGCCGCCTCCGTGCAGCTGCACCCCCATGTCGAAGTCGCGTGCCCGCATGGCCGCGCAGAACGCCTCGACGACCTCGGGCGGGTCGTTCGGCGGCCCGTCCGGGCCGGGCTCTCCCCGCACGCCCGCGACCCGTGGGGCGGCCAGCACCTCGTCCACCGGCGACGGCCGGCCGTCGAGCAGCGCGGCGACCGGGGGTGACGTCACCAGCGTGATCGTCGCGTCCGGGTAGGCGGCCCGCAGGGCGGCGAGCGCGGGCTGCGCCACGACGTAGTCGCCGAGGCCGTTGGCGCGCAGCACCACGATCCGGTGCACCGCGGGCACCGGACGGGCGGTCGCCAGGAGGAAGTCGGTCACCCCGCGCCGATTCCCCGTCCGCGGCTCCCGTATGCGGGGCACCGCCGAGATCACCGCCGAGATCACCGCCGGGTGAGCCGGACGGTCACGGTCGCCCCGGCGGCAGGTCCGGTCAGCTGACGGGCGCCCCGGCCGGTACGGGGGCCGGCGCGGCGAACCGCTCGGCCGTCCGCCGGGCCGACTCCCGGGCGCGGGCCGTCGTGCTCGCCAGGCCCAGCGCCAGCACCACCAGCCCGCACCCGATCACGACGATCCAGGCGGGCCGGGCGGCTGCGGCGAAGCCCGCCGTCATCGAGGTGCCCAGGTGCGCCGTGACCAGCGAGCCCAGCACCGCCACGCCGAGCGCGGAGCCGACCTGGCGGCTCGTCGACGCGACCCCTGCGGCCACGCCGGCCTGGGCCAGCGGCATCCCCGAGACCGCCGTGTTCGTGATCGGCGCGTTGACCATCCCGAAGCCGATCCCGAAGACCACGTACGCGACGACGATCAGCACCAGCGGGGTGTCGACGTCCAGGGCCAGCAGCAGGCCTCCGCCGGTGGCGATGCCCAGGCCGCCGATCGCCAGCGGCAGCCGCGCGCCGTGCCGGGCCACCATCCTCCCGGAGATCGGCGGCAGGACGGCCGTCATCGCCGCCATCGGCAGGGTCAGCAACCCCGCGTGCAGCGGCGAGTATCCCCGGACCTCCTGCAGGTAGAGCGCGTTGACGAAGAGGAACCCGGCGAACGCCGCGAAGGCCGCGACGGCGATCAGCGTCGCGGCGGAGAACGGGATGCTCGCGAAGAAGCGCGGGTCCAGCAGCGGCTCGGCGCGCCGCGACTCGACGACCAGCAGCGTGACCAGTGCCGCCGCGGCTGCGGCGAAGGACCCGAGGATCAGCGGGCTCCCCCACCCGTGGCCCGGGCCCTCGATGATCCCGAAGGTCACCCCGGCCAGCAGCACGATCATCGACAGTTGACCTGCGGGGTCGAACCGGCGCGCCCGCGGGGCCCGGGACTCGGGGACGAACCGCACCGTGAGCACGACGACGGCCACGGCGACCGGGACGTTGAGCCAGAACACGGACCGCCAGCCGACGGTGTCGACCAGCAGGCCGCCGAGCAGCGGGCCGAGCGCCATGGAGAGTCCGAGGACGCTGCCCCACACGCCGATGGCCTTGGCCCGTTCGGCACGCTCGGTGAAGACGTTCGTAATGATCGACATCGCGACGGGGTTGAGCATCGAACCGCCGACCGCCTGCAGCGCGCGGAACGCGATCAGCGAGCCGGTGGTGGGCGCGATGCTGCAGAGCAGCGAACCCGCGCCGAAGAGCGCGAGGCCGGTCTGGAACGTCCGGCGGCGGCCGATGCGGTCGCCGATGGACCCACCCAGCATCAGCAGGCTCGCGAGCACCACCGTGTATGCGTCGATCACCCACTGCAGACCCGACAGCGACGAGCCCAGGTCGCGGCGGATGGCGGGAAGCGCCAGGTTCACGATCGTGTTGTCGAGCCCGACGATGAACAGGCTCGAGCAGCAGATCGCGAGGACCAGCATCCGTCGACGACGGGTCAGGTCGGGCACGTCACTACCTCGTTCGATGGATGCGATCGTTAGCGATGCTCACGGCAACGTTCGATCCTGGCAGGGGCTTACCGTCTCCCGCCGGCAGGTGCACGAGATCACAACCCGGCACCAGGCAGGCCACGTCGTCGTCGGACGGGTGCGTCGCGAACTGCGTCCGGTGGAGCGATGCGTACCGGCCGCCCAGGGCGAGCAGGTCGTCGTGCGTGCCCCGTTCCACCACCCGGCCCGCCTCGACCACGGCGATCTCGTCCGCAGCCCGGACCGTCGAGAGCCGGTGGGCGATGACGATCGCCGTGCGTCCCGCCAGCGCCTCCGTCAGCGCCGCCTGCACGGCGACCTCGGACTCGGAGTCGAGGTGCGCGGTGGCCTCGTCCAGGATCACGACCCGCGGCCGGGCCAGCAGCAACCGGGCGATCGTCAGACGCTGCCGCTCGCCGCCCGACAACCGGTAGCCACGCTCCCCCACCACCGTCTCCAGGCCGTCCGGCAACGCGTCGAGCAGGTCACCCAGCCGGGCGCGGTGCAGCGCCTCGGCGAGCTCGGCGTCCGTCGCGTCCGGGGCCGCGTAGCGCAGGTTCGTCGCGATCGTGTCGTGGAACAGGTGCCCGTCCTGCGTGACCACCCCCACCGCGTCGCGCAGCGCCGCGAACGACAGATCGCGCACGTCGACGCCTGAGAGCTCCACGGCGCCGCGGTCGACGTCGTAGAGGCGCGGGACCAACGCGGCGATAGTCGACTTCCCCGCCCCTGACGGGCCGACGAGCGCCAGCAACCGGCCGCCGCCGACCTCCAGGTCGACCCCGTGCAGCACGTCCGCGTTCGTCCGGCGGTCGAGCACCGCGACGTCTTCCAGCGACGCGAGCGACACGCGCTCCGCACCCGGGTAGGCGAAGTGCACGCCGCGCAGCCGCACGGAGACGGGCCCCGGCGGGAGCGGCCGCGGGTCCGGGCGCTCGGTGATGAGCGGCTCCAGGTCGAGCACCTCGAAGACGCGCTCGAACGAGACCAGCGCCGTCATCACGTCGACCCGGGCGTTCGCCAGCGCCGTCATCGGCGTGTACAGCCGGGTGAGCAGCAGGGCCAGCGTGACGATGGTGCCGGGGGCGATCACCCCCGTGACCGCCAGGTAGCCGCCGAGCCCGTAGACCAGGGCCTGGGCCAGCGCCGACACGAGCGACAGCGCCGTGACGAACACCCGCGACACCATCGCCGTGCGCACCCCGATGTCGCGCACCCGCTCGGCCCGCTCGCCGAAGTCGCGGACCTCCTCCTCCGGCCGGCCGAACAGCTTCACCAGCGTCGCCCCCGGCGCGGAGAACCGCTCCGTCATCTGGCTGCTCATCTGGGCGTTGAGGTCGGCCGACTCGCGCCGCAGCTCGGCGATCCGCCCACCCATCCGGCGGGCGGGCAGCACGAAGATCGGCAGCAGCAGCAGCGCCAGCAGCGTCACCTGCCAGGCGAGGCCGATCATCACCGCCAGGGCGAGGGCCAGCTGGATGACGTTGCTCAGCACGCTGGCCAGCGTCGAGGTGATCGCCGACTGGGCGCCGATGACGTCGTTGTTGAGGCGGCTGACGAGCGCCCCGGTCCGGGTGCGGGTGAAGAACGCGACGGGCATCCGCTGCACGTGCGCGTACACGGCCTTGCGCAGGTCGACGATCAGCCCCTCGCCGATGCGCGAGGAGAACCACCGCGACACCAGCCCCGTCACCGCCTCGAGCACGGCGAGCGCCGCGATGCCGGCTGCCAGCCCGACGACCGTCGCCGCCGCGGCCGAGACCTGCCCGCCCGCCACGACCGCGTTCACCACCCGGCCCGCGAGCACCGGGGTGGCGACCCCGATCCCCGCCCCGACGACGGTGAGCAGCAGGAACGCCAGCAACCAACGCCGGTAGGGCCGGGCGAACCGCCAGATCCGGCCGACCGTTCCCGGCTTCACCGACCTGGGAGCGTCCGCCGCGCGGGCGGCCCCGCGCATCAGCCCCCACGGCCGGTCCATCGGCAGTCCTCCCGCTCGTGTGCGTCAACCACGGTTACACCGTTGCACTGCTCCCCTGCTGCGGCATGTCGGATGGTGCTCCCCATCCCCGACAGTTCCGGTCGGCGATCGATTGACGATCCGGTGCGTCATTGATTGATTGACAGTGAAAGACACAAGCATGCCCCGGAGGTTCGTGCGACCCCGGCATCCGCGGTGACGCCGCCCGGCCCCGATGCCGGTGTCGGGCGGCGTCACCCGCGAACGACCGACGCTGCGCCCACGGTTACCCCTCGTTTGCGGCGGGCGCAGAGCCCGTCCCAGGACGGGACGCGTACTCGTACCGTCCGGTTACGAGGTCTTCTTCGCCCGGGTGGCACCGCCGCGGCCACGTAGTGTCACACCCGACTCGCTGAGGACGCGGTGCACGAAGCCGTACGACCGCCCCGTCGACTCGGCCAGGGCACGGATGCTCGCGCCCTTCTCGTATTTCTTCTTCAGGTCACTGGCGAGCTTGTCGCGCTGGGTGCCGGTGATCCGTGCACCCTTCTTCAGGTCGGCCACGACGAATGGACCTCCTCCATTGCCCCACACGGGCCCATCACGCGGACGCTCCGTGCGAGCGTCCCGCGACATCGGGGCAGGTCCGCCCCTCCGTGGGACAATGATCGTCGACACACGCACCGTAGGCCACCAGTGCGGTTGCGGATCGGTGAACGGTTCGCCCGAACGGATCACGCAGTCGGGTGATCAATGGAACCTCGGCCGCTCCGGAACGTCACGCGAGCTGGACGAGCTCCAGATAGTCCGCCGACCAGTGGTCCTCGGTCCCGTCGGGCAGCACGATGACCTTGTCCGGCGACAGGGCCTCGACCGCTCCCGGATCGTGGGTGACGAGCACGACGGCGCCGGCGAAGTGCCGCAGCGCGTCGAGCACCTGCTCACGGCTCGCCGGGTCCAGGTTGTTCGTGGGCTCGTCGAGCAGCAGCACGTTCGCGGCGCTCGACACCAGCCCGGCCAGCGCGAGGCGCGTCCGCTCGCCGCCCGAGAGCGTGCCCGCGAGCTGGTCGAGCTGCTCACCGCTGAACATGAACGCCCCCAGCAGCGTGCGCAGCTGCTGCTCCGGGGTGTCCGGCGAGGCGTGCCGGACGTTCTGCCACACCGTCGCCGCCATGTCGAGCGTGTCGTGCTCCTGGGCGAAGTATCCCATCCGCAGCCCGTGCCCGGGCACGACCTCGCCGGCGTCCGGGACCTCGGCGCCCGCCAGCATGCGCAGCAGGGTGGTCTTGCCCGCGCCGTTCAGGCCGAGCACGACGACCTTCGCGCCCTTGTCGACGGCCAGGTCGACACCGGTGAACACCTCGAGCGAGCCGTACGCCTTGGACAGCCCCTCCGCGGTGAGCGGCGTGCGACCGCACGGGGCGGGGTTCGGGAAGCGGATCCGCGCGACCTTGTCGTTCCTCCGCTCGGGCTCCAGGCCCGCCAGCAGCTCGTCCGCCCGCCGCGCCATGTTCTTCGCCGCGACGGCCTTGGTCGCCTTGGCGCCCATCTTCAGGGCCTGCGTGTGCAGTGCCGAGGCCTTCTTCTCCGCGTTCGCCCGCTCCCGACGGCGGCGCTTCTCGTCGGTCGCCCGCGCCTCCTGGTAGCGGCGCCAGTCCATGTTGTAGACGTCGACCTCGCCGCGCGTGGCGTCGAGGAACCACACCTTGTTCACGACGGCCGCGAGCAGCTCCGTGTCGTGGCTGATCACGACCAGCCCACCCTCGTGGGCGGAGAGGAACGAGCGCAGCCAGGTGATCGAGTCGGCGTCGAGGTGGTTCGTGGGCTCGTCCAGCAGCAGCGTCGTCGCACTCGGCGCTCCCCCACCGCCGCCGTCCGAGGCCGCAAACAGGATCCGGGCCAGCTCGACGCGGCGCCGCTGACCACCCGAGAGCGTCTGGATGGTCTGGTTGAGCACGCGGTCCGGCAGCCCGAGGTGCGCGCAGATCCGCGCGGCGTCGCTCTCCGCGGCGTACCCGCCGAGGGCGGAGAACCGCTCCTCGATGCGCCCGTAGTCGCGCACCGCCTTGTCGTTCTGCGCACCGTCGACCAGCTCGGCCATGGCCGTCTGCGCCTTCTCCATGTCGCGCAGCAGCTGGTCCAGGCCGCGGGCGGAGAGCACCCGGTCCTTGGCGCTGACCCTGAGGTCGCCCTCGCGCGGGTCCTGGGGCAGATAGCCGACGGGCCCGGTCGCGGCGACCGCGCCCGCGTACGGCTCGCCCTCGCCGGCGAGCACCCGCATCGAGGTGGTCTTGCCGGCGCCGTTGCGGCCGACGAGGCCGATCCGGTCGCCGGCCTGCACCCGCAGCGTGGCTCCGGACAGCAGGATGCGGGACCCGGCACGCAGTTCCAGGTCGGTCGCGGTGATCACGTGGCTCCAGACGGGGCGGGGCAGGGCGGGCACATCGGCAGGTGGTGGCGGCCGAGGGCGCTACCCGATCCGGGCCACGACGTCCAGTTTACCGGCCGCAGGAGCCCGGCCGGCGCCATAGGGTCGGCGCATGGGCGAGCTCACGTCATTGGCCGGCCGCGCGGCGCTGGTCACCGGCGGCAGCCGGGGCATCGGCCGGGCGGTCGCCGCCGAGCTCCTCACCCGGGGTGCGGCCGTGACGATCACCGGACGCAAGCGCGAGGAGTTGACGGCTGCGGCGGCCGAGCTGGCCGACGGCCCCGCCGGCGGCGACACGTCCCGGGTGCTCGCGGTCGCGGGCAACGCCGGGGATCCGGCCGCGCGGGCCGACGCCGTCGACGCCACCGTCGCAGCGTTCGGCGGGCTCGCGATCCTGGTCAACAACGCCGGGGTCAACCCGCAGTTCGGGCCGCTCGTCGACGCCGACCTCGACGCCGTCCGCAAGACCTTTGACGTCAACGTGGTGGCGGCGCTGGGGTTCGTGCAGCTCGCGCACCGGGCGTGGATGGGGGCGCACGGGGGCGCGGTCGTCAACATGGCCTCGGTCGCGGGCCTGCGCTCGACCGGCGACATCGGCGCCTACGGGGCGGCGAAGGCCGCGCTGATCCGACTGACCGAGGAGCTGGCGTGGCAGCTCGGGCCGGGGATCCGGGTGAACGCCGTGGCCCCCGCCGTCGTCCGGACGCGGTTCTCGACGGCGCTCTACACGGGTCGCGAGGAGCAGGTGGCCGCCGCGTACCCGCTGGGTAGGCTGGGGACGCCGGAGGACGTCGCCGGGCTGGTCGGGTTCCTCGTGTCGGACGCGGCGGCGTGGATCACCGGCGAGACCGTGCGCGTGGACGGCGGCCTGCTCGCGACCGGCGGGCTCGGCTGACTCACGACTGGGGGTCGTGGACCACGATCTCGACGGCCAGGGCGCGTCGGGCGGCGTCGTCGAGCACCACGCGGCGGGGCTCGGGGACGTCCAGGACACGCGGCTCGGCCCGGGCCAGCAGCGCGGTGAGGCGGCGGTCGGCGCGCAGCTCGTCGAGCGCGGCGGTGTCGCCACCGAGCACGACCGCGTCGAGGGTGTCGGCGACCGGCAGCAGGAACCGGGCGACGGCGTCGGCCGCGGCGTCCAGTGCCGCCCGCGCCTGGTTGTCGCGGCGACGGGCGAACCGACCCGACGACGAGCCGCCCTTGCGGTTGCGTCCGTGCACGAGCCGGGAGCCGGTCGTCGACGTGTCGACCACGCCGCCGACCGCGACGCCGAGGCTGTAGCCGCCGAGCCGGACGAGCACGATCCCGATACGCCGCGGAGCGGTGAGGTGGGCGTGCAGGGCGGCGACGGGATCGACGCCGACATCCGTGGCGAGGCCGCCGAAGGGCACGGTCACCTCGGCCGTCGCACCGTCCGTGGCCCGGAACCGCAGGTGGCCGGCCGTGCCATCGACCGCGAGCGGGCCGCCGTGGCGCTCGACGAACCGCGCGAACCAGCCGAGGAGGCGATCGGGCTCCACCTCGACCGCCCGGCCGCCCCCCGCCACCTCCCGGGTCCGCACCACCCGCGCACCCTATGGGTGATCGACGCCTCGGTGACATGGGCTGCACCCGTGCAGGTCATCTCACCCGGACGACGATCACGCGCGCACCTCGGCGAAGCGGCAGACTGGCGACGTGCGCTCCCCCGACCACCGTGCCGATCCCGCCGCGCTCCACGACGTCGTCGTCGTCGGAGCCGGACCGGCAGGCCGGGCGCTCGCCGGGGCCTGCGCCTCCCGCGGGCTGCACACGGCGCTGGTGGACCCGTCGCCTGCGCGGGCGTGGCGGATCACCTACGGCGCGTTCACCGCCGAGCTCCCCACCGATCTCCCCGCCTCTGTGATCGCCGCCCGGGCCCGCGGCCGGGCCGTCGCGCTCTCCCCGTGGGAGCTGGGCTGGGAGTACACCGTCATCGACGTGCCCGGCCTGCGTGCCCACCTCGACGCCGGGCTCGCCGGGGTCACGGTGGTCACCGGTCGCGTCGTGCAGCGGGACGCCGACGGTGTCGCGCTCGCCGACGGCACCCGGCTGCCTGCGCGGGCCGTCGTCGACGCCGGGGGCTACCGCCAGCCGCTGCTCCCCCGGCTGCCCGAGCCGCGGCCCGCGGCCGAGCAGACCGCCTACGGGGTGATCGTGGACGAGGCGACCGCGGCGCCGGTGGTCGGGCCGGGCGAGGCGCTGTTCATGGACTGGACGCCGTCGGCGGGCGCCGACTGGCCGACGTTCCTCTACGCGATCCCGCTCGGCGACGGCCGCGTGCTGCTGGAGGAGACCTCGCTGGCGCGCCGCCCGGGCCTGCCGACCGCGCAGTTGCGCGACCGGCTCCACGCGCGCCTCTCCCGGGCCGGCGTCGAGCCGGACCCGGGCGCCGACGACGAGCACGTCCACTTCCCGGTCGACGCCCGCCGCCACCGCTCCCCCACCGCGCTCGGGTTCGGGGCCGCGGCACCGCTGGTGCACCCGGCCAGCGGGTTCAGCGTGGCGGCGGCACTGCGGCTGGCCCCGATCGTCGCCGACGCGCTGGCCGCGCACCTGCCCGGCGATCCGCGGGGCGCCCTCGCGGCGGCCCGGACCGTGGTGTGGTCACCCGCGGCCAAGGCGGTGCACGCGCTGCGCCGCCGAGGCCTGGAGGCGCTGCTGCGCATGCCCCCCGGGGAGGTGCCCGCCTTCTTCGAGGTGTTCTTCGCCCTGCCCGAGCGCCACCGCTGGACCTACCTGACCGGCCGCGACGACCTCGGCGCCACGGTCGCCGCCATGAACGCCCTGTTCGGCCGGGCCGGGTGGGGGCTGCGCGGGCGGCTCGTCGGTCCGGCCCTGAGACCGGGTCTGCGGAAGAACGACCCGGTCGGCACCCCCTGATCGGTCAGACGCGGAAGCCGAGCGCCCGCAGCTGCTCGCGGCCGTCTTCGGTGATCTTCTCCGGGCCCCACGGCGGCATCCAGACCCAGTTGATCTTGATGTCGTCGACCAGGCCGGTGGTGGTCAGCGCCGAACGCGCCTGGTCTTCGATCACGTCGGTCAGCGGACAGGCCGCCGACGTCAGCGTCATGTCGATCGTGGCGATCCGGTCGTCGACGGCGAGGCCGTAGACCAGGCCGAGGTCGACCACGTTGATCCCCAGCTCGGGGTCGACGACGTCGCGCATCGCCTCTTCGATGTCGTCCAGCACGGGGTCGGCGGCCGACGGTGCCGGCGGCGGCTCGGGCATCCCCGCGGCGCCCCGCACGACGTCGTCCTCGGTCGCCGCCGGAGCGGTCTGCTGGTCGGTCATGTCACGCGCCTTCCTTCTCGCTGTGCCGGACCTCTGAGCCCCGGACCACTGAGCCCCGGGCCACCGCGTCCTTGAACGCCATCCAGCCCAGTAGCGCACACTTCACCCGCGCGGGGTAGCGGGCCACCCCGGCGAACGCCACGCCGTCGCCGAGCACGTCTTCGTCCGGCTCGACCTGCCCGCGGCCCTGCGCCATCTCCTGGAACGCCGCGAGCACCTTCAACGAGTCGGTCACCGACCGGCCGACGACCAGGTCCGTCAGCACCGACGCCGACGCCTGGCTGATCGAGCAGCCCAGCGTCTCGTGGGAGACCTCGCGCACGGTGACGGTGTCGCCGGAGCCGTCGAGCGCCACGCGCAGCGTGATCTCGTCGCCGCACGTGGGGTTGATCTGGACCGACTCGGCGTCGAACGGCTCACGCAGGCCGGCGCCGTGCGGCGACCGGTAGTGATCCAAGATGATCTCCTGGTACATCTGCTCCAGCTTCATCAGCTCACCCCGAAGAAGTCGCGGGCCGCGTGCACGCCGTCCACCAGCGCAGCCACCTCGTCCGGCGTGTTGTACACGGCGAAGGTGGCCCGGACCGTGGCGGCCACCCCGAACCGGCGGTGCAGCGGCCACGCGCAGTGGTGTCCCACCCGCACGGCCACCCCGCGGTCGTCGAGCACCTGCCCGACGTCGTGGGCGTGCACGCCGTCGACGACGAACGACACCGCGCCGCCGCGGTCCGCGAGGTCACGCGGACCGATGATCCGGACCCCGGGGACCTGCGCCAGCCCGTCGAGCGCCGCACGGGTGAGCGCGAGCTCGTGGGCGAACACGGCCTCCATGCCCAGCCCGTTGAGGTAGTCGACGGCGGCACCCAGGCCGACGGCCTGCGACGTCATCGGCACGCCCGCCTCGAACCGCTGCGGCGGCGGGGCGTACGTCGACCCCTCCATGCGCACCAGCTCGATCATCGAGCCGCCGGTGAGGAACGGCGGCAGGGCGGCGAGCAGCTCGCCGCGTCCCCACAGCACCCCGACCCCGGACGGACCGAGCATCTTGTGCCCGGAGAACGCCGCGAAGTCGACCCCGAGCGCGGTCAGGTTGACCGGCTGGTGCGGCACCGACTGGCACGCGTCGAGCACCGTCAACGCCCCGACCGCCCGGGCCCGCGCCACCAGCTCCGCGACCGGCAGCACGCTGCCGAGCACGTTGGACTGGTGCGCGAACGCCACGATCTTCGTGCGCTCCGACAGCTCGAGCGAGTCGAGGTCCAGCCGCCCGTCGTCCGTCACGGAGTACCAGCGCAGCACGGCACCGGTGCGCCGGCACAGCTCCTGCCACGGCACGAGGTTCGCGTGGTGCTCCAGCTCGGTGACGACGATCTCGTCACCGGGCTCGAGTGCGAACCGCGCCGACTCCGGCCCCAGCGCGGTGCGGACCGAGGCGTTGCCGAACGCGTAGGCGACGAGGTTGATCCCCTCGGTGGCGTTCTTCGTGAACACCACCTCGTTCGGGTCCGCCCCGACGAACGCCGCGATCCGGGCGCGGGCCGACTCGTAGGCGTCAGTGGCCTCCTCGGCGAGCTGGTGCGCGCCGCGGTGCACGGCCGCGTTGTGCTGCTCGAGGAACGCGCGCTCGGCGTCGAGCACCTGCCGCGGCCGCTGCGCCGTCGCCCCCGAGTCGAGGTAGACCAACGGACGACCGTCGCGGACGGTGCGCGACAGGATCGGGAAGTCGGCCCGGATCTTCTCGATGTCGAGGACGGCGGCTGCCGTCCCCGATGCGACGGCCGTCATCAGACCGCGGCGGACGCTGCGGCCGACTCCGAGACGCCCGCGTACTTCACGTAGCCGTTGGTCTCGAGCTCGTCCGCCAGCTCGGCGCCGCCGGACTCCACGATCCGCCCGCCGGCGAACACGTGCACGACGTCCGGGCTGATGTGCTTGAGGATCCGGGTGTAGTGCGTGATGAGCAGGACACCGACGTCGCCCGCGGCCTTGAAGCGGTTCACGCCCTCGCTGACGACACGCAGCGCGTCGACGTCCAGGCCCGAGTCGGTCTCGTCCAGGATCGCGATCTTCGGCTTGAGCAGCGCGAGCTGGAGCACCTCGTGGCGCTTCTTCTCACCGCCGGAGAAGCCCTCGTTCACGTTGCGCTCGGCGAAGTCGGAGTCGATGTCGAGGTCGGCCATCGCCTGCTTGACCTCCTTGACCCAGGTGCGCAGCTTCGGGGCCTCGCCGCGGACGGCGGTGGCCGCCGACCGCAGGAAGTTCGCCGTCGACACGCCGGGGACCTCGACCGGGTACTGCATGGCGAGGAACAGGCCCGCGCGGGCGCGCTCGTCGACCGTCATCGCGAGCACGTCGTGCTTGATTCCGTCACCGCCGTCGAGCGTGACCGAACCGCTCGTGATGACGTACTTGGGGTGCCCGGCGATCGCGTAGGCCAGCGTCGACTTGCCCGAGCCGTTGGGGCCCATGATCGCGTGGGTCTCGCCGGCGCGGACGGTGAGGTCGACGCCCTTGAGGATCTCCTTGGGACCGCCCTCGGCGGCCACCTCGGCGTGCAGGTCCTTGATTTCCAGGGTGGACATGTCTCGGAGTGCTCCAGGTGTGGTGGGACGGTTCGCTCAGACGCCGGTGACGGCGAGCTCGGCCTCGATGGCCGCCTCCAGCCGTTCACGCAGCTCGGGAAGGGGAAGGCGGGCTAGGATCTCGCCGAAGAACCCGCGGACGACCAGGCGGCGCGCGACGTCTTCCGGGATGCCGCGGCTCTGCAGGTAGAACAGCTGCTCGTCGTCGAACCGGCCCGTCGCGCTCGCGTGGCCGGCGCCGGTGATCTCGCCGGTCTCGATCTCCAGGTTCGGCACCGAGTCGGCGCGGGCGCGCTCGGTCAGCACCAGGTTGCGGTTGAACTCGAAGGTCTCGGTGTTCTCCGCGGCGGCCCGGATCAGCACGTCGCCGATCCACACGGTGTGCGCGGCGTCGCCCTGCAGCGCGTTCTTGTAGAGCACGTTCGACTTGCAGTTCGGCACCGAGTGGTCGACCAGCAGCCGCTGCTCGAGGTGCTGCCCGGCGTCGGCGTAGCCGAGCCCGACCAGCTCGACGTCGCCGCCGGGCCCGCGGAAGGCGACCGTGGGGCTGATCCGGACGAGGTCGCCGCCCAGCGCCACGGAGATCACCTTCAGCGTGGCGTCGCGCCCCAGCGCGAGGTGCTGTGCGCCGACGTGCACGGCGTCGTCCGCCCACTCGTCAGTCACCACGAGCGTCAGCCGCGACCCGTCGGCCACGACGACCTCGAGGTTGTCGGCCAACGCGCCGGACCCGACGTGCGTGAGCACGACGGTGGCCTCGGCGAACGGCCGCGTGCGCAGCTGCAGGTGCGCGGCGGCGGTGACGCCCGCTCCCGGCCCGCTGACGGTGATGTCGAGCGGTGCCGGCCGGCCGTCGAGCGTCACGACCGTGACGTCCGGCGCCGAGGCCCAGGCCTGGGCGGCGACGCGGTCCGCAGGCACCCCGCCCTCGCCGACGCGGGCGTCGTCGCGGGTGACCCGCTCGACCACGACGCCCTCGCCGGCTCCGGCGATCTCGACGACCGCCGTGCCGTCGAACGGCGCAGAACCGTCGTGCAGACCGCGCAGACGGCGCAGCGGGGTGAACCGCCAGTTCTCCTCGCGGCCGCCGGGGACCTCGAACGCCTCGACGTCGTAGGACGTGAAGCGCTCGCTCGCCGAGGCGAGCGGCTTGCTCCCCTGGCCCTCCTTGGCGCCCGCCAGCTCCGGGGCGAGCCCGGTGACGTTCTCAGCCAGATGATTCTCCACGGTCATCCGACCGAGCCCTCCATCTGCAGCTCGATGAGGCGGTTCAGCTCCAGCGCGTACTCCATGGGCAGCTCGCGCGCGATGGGCTCGACGAACCCGCGCACCACCATCGCCATCGCCTCGTCCTCGGTCAGGCCGCGGCTCATCAGGTAGAACAGCTGGTCGTCGCTGACCTTGGAGACCGTGGCCTCGTGGCCCATCGACACGTCGTCCGTACGCACGTCGACGTACGGGTAGGTGTCGGAGCGGCTGATCGTGTCGACCAGCAGCGCGTCGCACTTCACCGTGGAGCGGCTGTGGTGGGCGTTCGGGTTGACCCGGACCAGCCCGCGGTACGACGTCCGGCCGCCGCCGCGCGCCACCGACTTGCTGATGATCGTCGACGACGTGTGCGGCGCGAGGTGCGTCATCTTCGCGCCCGCGTCCTGGTGCTGGCCCTCGCCCGCGAAGGCGATGGAGAGCACCTCGCCCTTGGCGTGCTCGCCCATGAGCATCACGGCCGGGTACTTCATCGTCACCTTGGAGCCGAGGTTGCCGTCGACCCACTCCATGGTCGCGCCCTCGTAGGCCTTCGCCCGCTTGGTGACCAGGTTGTAGACGTTGTTCGACCAGTTCTGGATGGTCGTGTAGCGGCAGCGGCCGCCCTTCTTCACGACGATCTCCACCACCGCGGAGTGCAGCGAGTCCGACTTGTAGATCGGCGCGGTGCAGCCCTCGACGTAGTGCACGTACGCGCCCTCGTCGACGATGATCAGCGTGCGCTCGAACTGGCCCATGTTCTCGGTGTTGATCCGGAAGTAGGCCTGCAGCGGGATGTCGACGTGCACGCCCGGCGGCACGTAGATGAACGACCCGCCCGACCAGACGGCCGAGTTCAGCGCGGAGAACTTGTTGTCGCCGCTCGGGATCACCGAGCCGAAGTACTCCCGGAACAGCTCCGGCTGCTCGCGCAGCGCGGTGTCGGTGTCCAGGAAGATCACGCCCTGCTGTTCCAGGTCTTCGCGGATCTGGTGGTAGACGACCTCGGACTCGTACTGCGCAGCGACACCGGACACCAGGCGGGCCTTCTCGGCCTCCGGGATGCCCAGCTTGTCGTACGTGTTCTTGATGTCGGCCGGCAGGTCGTCCCAGGTGGCGGCCTGCTTCTCCGTGGAACGCACGAAGTACTTGATGTTGTCGAAGTCGATGCCCGACAGGTCGGCACCCCAGCGCGGCATGGGCTTCTTCTCGAAGAGCCCGAGCGCCTTGAGCCGGAACTCCAGCATCCAGGCGGGCTCGTTCTTCAGGCGGGAGATGTCGGCGACGACATCGGCGGAGAGGCCCCGGCGTGCCGAGGAACCTGCGACGTCCGGGTCGGACCAGCCGAAGTCGTACCGGCCGAGCGTCGCGAGCGTCTCCTCCTGTGTGAGGCTGCCGCCCTTGTCCGGGGCGTGCACCTCAGGAGCGGTCGTCATGGGGACTGCCTCCCTCTCGTCCCGCCGCTGCCGGCGGGGTGGTGGTGGGTGAGCCGACCGCCCCGCGGGAGGCGGATCGGTCACTGTTCCTCTCGGGGCGTTCGGGAGCCTCGAGCGGGACGTGTGTGGTGCACGCGGTGTCGCCGCGTGCGATGGTCGCCAGCCGCTGCACGTGCGTGCCGAGCACCTCGGCGAAGGCACGGGTCTCGGCCTCGCACAGCTGCGGGAACTCCGCGGCCACGTGGGCGATCGGGCAGTGGTGCTGGCAGAGCTGGATGCTGCGCTGGATGCTGCCCTGGGCGCCGCGGTGGCCTCCGGTGCCGACCTCGCGGATCTGGGCGGCGTAGCCCCGGGCGGCCAGCACCCCGGCGAGCACGGCGACCCGCTCCTGCGGCGCCCCGGCGGCGCGCACCTGCGCGGCGGCCGGACCGAGGAGGTCCGTGATGCGCTGGGCGGCGAAACCGTCGACCGCTTTCTCCCCGGCGTGCGCGGCGAGGTAGCGCAGCGCGGAGACGGCGAGGTCGTCGTACCCGTGCCCGAACCGGGCCCGGCCTGCGTCGGTGAGCAGGTAGTGCCGCGCCGGGCGCCCCCGGCCGCGCGGCCCGAGCCGGGGCGCGTCGCGCAACTCGGCCTCGCCGGCCTCGATCAGCGCGTCGAGGTGGCGGCGGACCGCCGGGCCGGTCAGCTCCAGCTCGGCCGCCACCGCCGCGGCGGTGCTCGGCCCGTGCTCCATCAGCAGCCGGGCGACCGCGGTGCGGGTGCGGCCCTCCGGATGCCCCGCCTCGGCAGCGGCACCCGCGTCCACGGCAGCCTCCGGACCCCGGCGGATGGGGGCCGGGTCCGCGACCGGAACCGGGTGGGCGCTTTTCACAACACCAGTGTTACCTATATCGGCGTGATCGGCAAAGGCGGCCCCCCTTCCAGCGGGGTCGGGTGAGCGGGCTCACTGTCGGACCAGGTCGCTACCCTGCGGACATGTCGCGGGCCGGGTTGGGCACCCCACCGCCGGCCACCCCTGCACCGCCGGTCGGCGTGCCGGAGGCCGGGCTCCCGACGGTGCGCGACCCCGCCCGGATCCCGCGACGGCTCGGGCTCACCGGCACCCTGATGATGGGCGTCGGCGCGCTCGGCGCGGGCGCCCTGCCCGTGCCGAACCCGCTGTTCGGGCTGCGGGTGATCAGCCTGCCCGCGCGGAACGCCACCGCCGCGATCGCGATCACCTACGCCGGCATGGGCATGCTCGTGCTGGCGTGGCTGTGGATCGGCCGCATGCTCCGCGCCCGCGGCGCGGTCGCCCCGGCCCCGGACCGCACCCAGCTCGCGCGCACCGGCCTGCTGTGGGCATTGCCGCTCGCGCTGGCTCCGCCGATGTTCTCCAAGGACGTCTACAGCTATCTCGCACAGAGTGCGATCGCCGCACGCGGCCTTGACCCCTACTTGCAGGGCCCCGCCGCGGCGCTGGGCGTCGACGACCCCCTCACCCGCACGATCCCGACGATCTGGCGCGACACGCCCGCCCCGTACGGCCCGCTGTTCCTCGCGCTCGGCCGCGGCATCACCACGCTGACCCGGTCCGACGTGATCCAGGGCCTGTTCGCCCACCGCGTCCTCGCGCTCTGCGGCGTGGCACTGATCATCTGGGCGCTGCCGCGGCTGGGCCGGCGCTGCAACCTCGACGCAGGCCTCGTGCTCTGGCTCGGCGTCGCGAACCCGCTGGTGCTGTTCCACCTGGTCAGCGGCATCCACAACGAGGGCCTGATGATCGGGCTGATGCTCGCCGGCGTCGAGCTGAGCCTGCGCGGGCTGGACCGGGTGCCCCGGGAGCGCGGCGGTACCGGTCGGGGTGGGGGCCTGGGCGATCCCCTGTTCCTCACCGGTGCCGTCGTCGTCGCGCTGGGTGCGTCGGTCAAGCTCCCCGCGATCCTCGCGCTCGGGTTCGTCGGCATGGAGGCGGCGCGGCGGCGCGGCGGGCGCGTGCGCGACGTCGCCGCCTCCGCCGCCGTGCTGGGAGCGGTCACCGCCGCCGTGATCGTCGCACTCGCGGTCGGCACCGGGCTCGGCTTCGGCTGGATCGGCACGCAGGGCACGGCGAACGTCATCCGCAGCTGGATGTCGCTCGCCACGGACCTGGGGCAGCTCTCGGGGCAGATCGGGATCCTCGCGGGCCTCGGCGACCACACCGACACGGTGCTGACCATCACCCGCGGCCTCGGCGGCATCGTCGCCGCGCTGCTGTGCCTGCGGCTCCTGCTCCTCGTGCTGCGCGGGCGGCTGGATCCCGTCACGGGGGTCGGCGTCGGGCTCGGTGCGGTGGTGCTGCTCGGGCCGGTCGTGCACCCCTGGTACCTGCTCTGGGCGGCGATCCCGCTGGCCGCCACCCGCGGGATGCCGCGGCACCGGCGCGCGGCGCTGGCGGCCTCGGCACTGCTCGCGGTCATGCTGCCGCCCACGGGCGCCGACTTCGCGTTCCGGTCGTTCCAGCTGCCGCTGTCGATCATGGCCGGGATCGTCATCCTCGTGGTCGCGCTGCTCCTCGTGCGGCGCGAGCTGCGCGGGGCCGCTCCGGCCGTCGCGGCCGCTCCCGATGCCGTCCTCGGAAGCACGGAGCCCCCGGCGGTCGGCGACGACCTGGGCGGGGCGCCCCTCGACGATCCTGACGACGCCCCCTCGCCGCCGGCGACCGCACCCCCGGAACCGCCGGCAGACACCCGGCCGGAGGTCGCGGGTCCCCCGTCCCGAACGGGGCCCACGTCGCCGACCTAGACTTTCGCTCCGTGAGCCCGCGCCCGCGCCGACCCGATCCCGGTCCAGCGGAACCGCCGGTCGTGGCGGTCCGCGGGCTGGTCAAGCGCTACGGCTCCGTGACTGCGGTGGACGGGCTGGACCTGACGCTCGCGCGCGCCTCGGTGCTCGCCCTGCTCGGCCCGAACGGGGCCGGGAAGTCGACCACCGTCGACATCTGCACGGGCTTCGCCACGGGGGACGCCGGCGAGGTCCGCGTGCTGGGCACGGACCCCGCCGGTGCGCCCGACGCGCTGCGCGCCCGGATCGGCGTCATGCCCCAGGGCGGCGGGGCCTACCCGGGGGTGCGGGCCGGGGAGATGCTGCGGCTGGTCGCCTCCTGCGCCGAACACCCGCTGGACCCGGCCTGGCTGATCGACGTGCTGGGCCTCGGCGGCTGCGCCCGGATCCCGTACAAGCGGCTCTCCGGCGGCCAGCAGCAGCGGCTCGCGCTGGCGTGCGCGATCGTCGGGCGGCCGGAGCTGGTGTTCCTCGACGAACCCACGGCGGGGCTCGACCCACAGGGTCGCCGGCTCGTGTGGGAGCTGGTCGACGCGCTGCGCCGCGACGGGGTGGCCGTGCTGCTGACGACGCACCTGATGGAGGAGGCCGAGGCGTTGGCCGACCATGTCGTGATCGTCGACCACGGGAAGGTCGTCGCGGAGGGCAGCCCGACGGCGCTGACCACGGGGGGCGACCAGGAGCTGCGGTTCCGCGCCCGTCCCGGGATGGACGTGGCCGACCTCGCCACCGCGCTGCCTGCCGGCTACCACGCCGCGGAGACGCTGGCGGGCCGCTACGTCGTGCAGGGCCGCATCGACCCCGCGGTGCTGTCGGCGATCACCGGCTGGTGCGCGGCGCAGGGCGCGCTGGCCGACGACGTGCAGGTCGCGCGGCGCAGCCTCGAAGACGTCTTCCTGGAGCTCACCGGCCGGGAGCTGCGGCCGTGAGCCCTCCGTTCGCACCCGGCACCTTCACCCCGCGGCCGGGCGCCGGTGCGCCGGCCCGGATGCTCGCGGCGCAGGCCGCCACCGAGCTGCGGCTGGCTCTGCGCAACGGCGAGCAGGTGCTGCTCACGCTGGTCATCCCGGTGCTGCTGCTGATCGGCCTCACCGTGGTCGACGTCGTCCCGCTGCCCGAGCCCCGGGTCGCCGCGGTGACGCCGTCGGTACTGGCGCTCGCGGTGATGTCGACCGCGTTCACGAGCCAGGCCATCTCGCTGGGCTTCGACCGGCGCTACGGGGTGATCCGGCGGCTCGCCGCGACGGCGCTGCCGCGCTGGCTGCTCGTCGCCGGACGGCTGGCCGCGGTGCTCGCCACCGTCGCCCTGCAGATGGTCGTGCTCGTGCTGCTCGCCGCCCTCCTCGGCTGGCGGCCGCCTGCCGCGGGCCTGGGTTGGGCGCTGCTGCTGGTGCTGCTCGGCTGCGCCGCGTTTGCGGCGCTGGGGCTGCTGCTGGGCGGGACGCTGCGGGCGGAGGTCGTGCTGGCGGTCGCGAACGCGGTGTGGTTCGTGCTGCTGCTCGCGGGCGGGATCGTCGTGCCCCTGGAGCGGCTCCCCGGGCCGATCGCCGCGGTGGCGGCGCTGTTGCCGTCCGGAGCGCTGGCCGAGGGTCTGCGCACCGTGCTGACCACCGGAGCCGCGCCCGGCGCGGGCCCGGTTCTGGTGCTCGTGGCGTGGACGGTCGCCGGCACCGCGCTGGCGGTCCGGACCGTCCGTCTCCGCTGACCCCGCTTACGATCGCTGCGTGGCCCGACCTGCGTTCCTCGACCGCCTGCTCCCCGTGCCCCCCGCCGTGCTGCGCCGCCTGGCGGTCGCCGCCGTCGTCGCGCAGGCGGGCATCGCGGTCACCGGTTCGGTCGTGCGGGTGACCGGGTCCGGGCTGGGCTGCCCGACCTGGCCCCAGTGCTTCCCGGGCAGCCTCGTCCCGACGCCGCACCCGGAGGTCGCGGCTCTGCACCAGTGGGTGGAGTTCGGCAACCGCATGCTCACGTTCGCGGTCGTGCTGGTCACCGGGCTCTGCTTCCTGGCCGCACTCAACACCCGCCCACGCCGGTCACGGCTCGTCCGCCTGGCACTGCTGCAGCCGTTGGGCGTGGTCGCGCAGGCGGTGATCGGCGGGTTCACCGTGCTGCTCGGGCTGGTGTGGTGGAGCGTCAGCGTGCACTTCCTCGTGTCGATGGCGCTGGTGTGGCTCGCCGTGGTGCTCGTGTCGGCCGTCGACGAGGGTGACGGGCCACCGCGCAGGCTGGTGCCCGGCGCGGTCCGCGGACTGGTGGGCGTCTCGTCGGCCGTGCTGAGCGCCCTGCTGCTGGCCGGCACGTTCGTCACGGCCGCGGGCCCGCACTCGGGCGACGCCGACACACCACGGCTGGCCGCCGGGGTGCCCGCGATGGCGCAGCTGCACGCCGACCTGCTGTTCGGCTACCTCGGCCTGCTCGTCGGGCTCGGGTTCGCCTTGCATGCCGTCGCCGCACCGGCGACGGTGCGCCGCCGCTACGCGGTGCTGGTCGCCGTGGTCGTCGCGCAGGGTGTCCTCGGCGGCGTGCAATACGCGCTGGGGGTGCCCGAGGGGCTGGTGTCGCTGCACGTCCTCGGTGCCGCGCTGGTGACGGTGGCCGCCGCTGCGATGTGGACGGGCACCACGACGCGGGAGCCGATGGCCGCCGACCACGACCCGGCCTGGACCGAGCCCTCCGCCGCGGCGACCGAGCAGCCGACCCTCGTCGAGCGGGCCTGACGTGCGCGTCGGACTGCTCGTTCCGTGACCAGCTCCGTGTCTCCCACGCCGTTCCACGACCTCGCCGCCTTCACAGCCCTTCCCCGCTGCTCGGGCCTCGTGCTCTCCCCCGACGGCTCCGTGCTCGTCGTCGGCGTCACCACGCTCGACACCGAGGGCACGCGGCACCACACCGCGCTCTGGGAGGTCGACCCAGAGGGTGCCCGGCCGGCGCGCCGGCTCACCCGGGGCGAGTCCGACGAGCACGACGCCGCGTTCACCCCGGACGGCGACCTGCTGTTCCTCGCCTCCCGGTCGGCGCCCGGCGGCACGGACGACGACCCGCCGACGGCGCTGTGGTGCCTGCCCGCCCGTGGCGGCGAGGCCCGGCCGGCGGGCACCCGGCCGGGCGGCCTGTCGGGCCCGGTGGTCGCCCGCCGTGCCGGCACCGTCGTCTGCAGCTCGGCCACCCTGCCCGGGGCGCGCACCGGCGACGACGACGCGGCCCGGCGGGCCGCCCGGTCGACCGCGAAGGTGACGGCGATCCTGCACGAGGGCGGGCCGGTGCGGTACTGGGACCACGACCTCGGGCCGGACCGGCCGCGGCTGCTCGCCGGCGCCCCACCGGACACCGACGAGCCGGTGACCTGGACCGACCTGACGCCCGATCCGGGCGGAGCGCTCGAGCAGGCCGCGTACGACGTCACCCCCGACGGGTCGACGGTGGTCACCACGTGGCGGATCGACGAGCCGTTCGGAGGGACCCGCCGCGCCCTCGTGGCGCTGGACCTGTCGGCTCCGGGCGCCGCGGGAACCCGTCGTGTGCTCCTCGACGACCCCGACCACACCGTCGACGGACCGGTCGCCGTGTCCCCGGACGGGCGGTGGGTCGCCTGCGTGCGCACGCGCCGCACCTCGGCGACGGAGCCCCCTGACATGCGCTGCGTCGTCCTCCCCGTGAGCGGCGGGGACGCCCGGGACGTCGCGCCGGGGTGGGACCGCTGGGTCACCGCCGTCGCGTGGACCCCCGACTCGGCGGCCCTGGTCGTGACCGCCGACGACACGGGGAGGGCGCCGCTGTTCCGGGTCGACCTCGCCACCGGTGCCGTGACCCGGCTCACCGACGACGACGGTGCCTACTCCGACCCGGTCGTCGGCCCGGACGGCACGGTCTACGCGCTGCGGGCCGCAATCGACGCCCCGCCCGCCCCGGTCCGGCTCGATCCCGAGTGTCCGGTGCCGCTGCCCGCACCCGCCGCGGCGCCCGTACTGCCGGGCATGCTCACCGAGGTCACGGCGACCGCCGCGGACGGCACACCGCTGCGCGCCTGGCTTGTGCTTCCCGACGGTGCGTCGGCGACGACGCCTGCCCCGCTGCTGCTGTGGATCCACGGCGGGCCGCTGAGCAGCTGGAACGGCTGGCACTGGCGGTGGAACCCGTGGGTCATGGCGGCCCACGGCTACGCCGTGCTCCTGCCCGACCCGGCGCTGTCCACCGGGTACGGGCGCGCGTTCGTCCGCCGCGGCTGGGGCCGCTGGGGTGCGGAGCCCTACACCGACGTCCTCGCCCTGACCGACGCGGCGGAACGCCTCCCGGAGATCGACGGCGGGCGTACAGCGGCCATGGGTGGCTCGTTCGGCGGCTACCTGGCCAACTGGGTGGCCGGGCACACCGACCGCTTCGCCGCCGTCGTCACGCACGCGAGCCTGTGGGCGCTCGACCAGTTCGTCGCCACCACGGACACGCCGGACTACTGGCGCCGTGAGCTGACCCCGCAGGTCAGGGCGGAGTACAGCCCGCACCGGTTCGCCGACGCGATCAGCACGCCGATGCTGGTGATCCACGGCGACCGCGACCACCGG
This sequence comes from Pseudonocardia charpentierae, assembly GCF_031845345.1. Lineage (NCBI taxonomy): Bacteria > Bacillati > Actinomycetota > Actinomycetes > Pseudonocardiales > Pseudonocardiaceae > Pseudonocardia > Pseudonocardia charpentierae. Next base: position 199,242 of record NZ_JAVREJ010000012.1, read on the forward strand.
GTGCCGGTCGGCGAGGCGCTGCGGCTGTGGTCGGACCTGCTGAGCCGCTGCCCCGTCCGGGTGCCCCACAAGTTCCTGTACTTCCCCGACGAGAACCACTGGGTCCTGCACCCGTCACACGCCCGGCTCTGGTACGCCACGGTGCTGGCCTTCCTCGACCACCACGTGCGCGGAGCCGACTGGGTGGTCCCGGATCTTCTGCGCTGAGACGGTTGTGCAGTCCTCGGATCGGTAGTAGGCCGATAGGGCGGTGCCGCATCGAGGCGACACCGCCCAACGAGGAGGTCGCTCATGGCGCCGAACGGCAACCGCATCGTGGTCTACAAGGGCCCCGGACAGGTAGCTGTCGAGACCGTCGACTACCCGAAGCTCGAAGTACCGCAGGACGTCGCGTCGTCCAAGGGAATGACCCGCAAGGCGGACCACGCCGTCATCCTGCGCAACGTATCCACCAACATCTGCGGCAGCGACCAGCACATGGTCCGCGGCCGCACCACCGCCCCCGTCGGCCAGACGCTGGGTCACGAGATCACCGGCGAGGTGATCGAGAAGGGGTCCGACGTCCAGTTCCTCGAGGTCGGCGACATCTGCTCGGTGCCGTTCAACATCGCCTGCGGGCGCTGTCGCAACTGCCGCGAGGGCGCGACCGGCGTCTGCCTGAACGTCAACCCCGCCCGGGCCGGCTCGGCGTACGGCTACGTCGACATGGGCGGCTGGCTCGGCGGCCAGGCCGAGTACGTGATGGTGCCCTTCGCCGACTTCAACCTGCTGAAGTTCCCGGATCGCGACCAGGCGCTGGAGAAGATCCGCGACCTGACGATGCTCTCGGACATCTTCCCCACGGGCTACCACGGCTGCTACACGGCGGGCGTCACCACCGGGTCGACGGTGTACATCGCCGGCGCAGGGCCGGTCGGTCTGGCCGCGGCGCACTCGGCGCAGTTGCTCGGCGCGGCCGTGGTGATCGTCGGCGACCTCAACAAGGAGCGGCTGCAGCAAGCGCGGTCGTTCGGCTGCGAGACCGTCGACGTCTCGGAGAACACTCCGCTGGACGAGCAGATCCGCGGGGTCCTGGGCGTCAACGAGGTCGACTGCGCCGTCGACGCGGTCGGGTTCGAGGCCAGTGCGCACGGCGGCGGCGGGGAGGCACCGGCGACGGTGCTCAACTCGGTCATGACGGTCACCAGGGCCGGCGGGCGGCTGGGCATCCCCGGCCTCTACGTGACCGGTGACCCCGGTGCCCCGGACGAGGACGCGAAGGAGGGCACGCTCAAGGTGCGGCTCGGCCTCGGCTGGGCGAAGAGCCACGCCTTCGTCACCGGCCAGTGCCCGGTGCTGAAGTACAACCGCGGCCTGATGATGAGCATCCTGCACGACAAGGCCCAGATCGCGAAGGCGGTCAACGCCACCGTCATCTCGCTGGACGACGCCCCGCGGGGCTACCAGGAGTTCGACAAGGGCGCGGCGAAGAAGTACGTGATCGACCCGAACGGGATGATCCCGGCCGCCTGACCGGGCAGCATGTAGCGAAAGCGGCGTTCGGTGCGTTGAGTGCACCGAACGCCGCTTTCGCTACGTCTGCACGCCCGCTACGGCTACGTCGCGGGCGCCGGTGCGACCCCCGGAGCCGGCGCGGGGGCGGGTGCGGGTGCGGGTGCGGGTGCGGGTGCGGCACCGCCCTGCGGCGGAGGCAGGGAACGGACCTCGGTGATCGCGGACGTGTCCGCGACGAGGGTCAGCCGCGACCCGTCTGGCAGGGTCCGGGTGACCATCGGACCCTGCCGGTGGCCTAGAGGCCCAGAACCGGCAGCCCGACCGCCGCGTCCACCGCGATCGCCGCGAACAGCCCGCAGAGGTACATGTTCGACAGGTGGAACAGTGTCATCGGGGCGACCTCGCGGCCCGCGACCACACCGGAGTGCAGCCGGTGCGCGCGGAAGAGGAAGAACGCGCCCAGGGCGACCGCGACCACCGCGTAGATCCACGACGTGGCGGGCACGAGCAGCAGCGACCAGACGGCCATCACCCACGCATAGACCACGATCCGCCGCGACACCTGCACCGGCGTCGCCACCACCGGCAGCATGGGGACGCCGGCGGCCGCGTAGTCGTCGCGGTAGCGCATGGCGAGCGCCCAGAAGTGCGGCGGCGTCCAGAAGAAGATGACGCCGAACATCACCAGCGCCGGCCACTCGACGGTGCCGGTGACCGCGGCCCACCCGATCACCACCGGCATGCAGCCGGCGGCCCCGCCCCAGACGATGTTCTGGGAGGTGCGCCGCTTGAGGATCAGCGTGTAGACCAGCACGTAAAACGCGATCGCCGTGAGCGCCAGCCCCGCGGCGAGCTGGTTCGTGGTCAGCCAGAGCCAGACGGTGCTCAGCGCGGCGAGGACGAGGCCGAAGACGAGGGCGTGCGAGGGCGGCACCTGCCCCTTGGCCAGCGGCCTGCGGGCGGTCCGCTTCATCTTGACGTCGATGTCGGCGTCGATCACGCAGTTCAGGGCGTGCGCGCTGGCCGCCGCAGCGGCCCCGCCGAGCAGCGTGGCGAGGATCAGGGGCACCGGCGGGATCCCGCGCTCGGCGAGGAACATCGCCGGGACGGTGACCACCAGCAGCTGCTCGATGATCCGGGTCTTGGTGAGGCCGACGTACGCGCGGACGGTGTCCGGGAAACGCGCCAGCACCTGCCGCGCCCGCCCTCGGGGCCGCTCCGGCCGCGAGGTCGGGGCCGGTCTCGATCCCGGACGGGAGACGGGCACGCTCACCGGTGGCTACCTCGCTCAGGGGTCTCGCTCATGAACCACTCGCCGCAACGCCGCTCTGCGCAGCCAGTACTACACAGCCAGTTCTACAGCCCGTCGATGGTAACCGCTGGACCGGCGCGCCGCGGGCCCCGGGTGCGACGAGTGCGAACGCCGGACGAATAGATCCGCACGGTTCGGGCAAGTCCAGACTCAGGACCACCTCACGTGACTAGGCTGGACGGGGCTCGGCGCAGTGTCGCGCGCCCGCCCGGGTAGCCCACATCGAGGACCGCCGACCCCAGGGAGTGCATGCCGTGCCAGAGACCGACATCGACGCGCTGACCCGGGCGGACGTCCCGGACGACTGGACCGATCTGGACCGGCGCGCCGTCGACACCGTCCGTGTACTGGCCGCGGACGCCGTACAGAAGGTCGGCAACGGCCACCCCGGCACCGCGATGAGCCTCGCCCCGCTGGCCTACACGCTGTTCCAGCGCGTCATGCGACACGACCCCACCGATGCCGACTGGATCGGCCGCGACCGGTTCGTCCTCTCGGCCGGGCACTCGAGCCTCACGCTCTACATCCAGCTCTACCTGTCGGGCTACGGCCTGGAGCTCGGCGACCTCGAGGCGCTGCGCACGTGGGGCAGCAAGACGCCCGGCCACCCCGAGCACCGGCACACCCCCGGCGTCGAGATCACCACCGGGCCGCTGGGCCAGGGGCTGTCGTCGGCCGTCGGCATGGCGATGGCCGCCCGCCGCGAGCGCGGCCTGTTCGACCCGGAGCCTGCGCTCGGCGAGAGCCCGTTCGACCACCAGATCTACGTGATCGCCAGCGACGGCGACATCGAAGAGGGCATCACCTCGGAGGCGTCGTCGCTCGCCGGCACGCAGCAGCTGGGCAACCTGACGGTGATCTACGACGACAACAAGATCTCCATCGAGGACGACACCACCATCGCGCTGAGCGAGGACACCGCCAAGCGCTACGAGGCCTACGGCTGGCACGTGCAGGTCGTCGAGGGCGGCGAGAACGTCACCGGCATCCTCGAGGCGTTGGAGAACGCGCGGGCCGAGTCGGACCGCCCGTCGTTCATCCTGCTGCGCACGGTGATCGGCTTCCCGGCGCCTAAGCTGATGAACACCGGCAAGGCGCACGGGGCCGCGCTGGGCGAGCCCGAGGTCCGGGCCGTCAAGGAGATCCTCGGCTTCGACCCCGACAAGTCCTTCCAGGTCGCCGACGAGGTGATCGCGCACGCCCGCAAGGTGGTCGAGCGCGGGGCGAAGGCGCACGAGGAGTGGACCCGGCTGTACGAGTCCTGGGCCGAGCGCGAGCCCGAGCGCAAGGAGCTGCTGGAGCGCATGCTCGGCCGCGACCTGCCGGTGGGCTGGGAGAAGGCGCTGCCGTCGTGGGAGCCCGACAAGAAGGGCGTCGCCACCCGCAAGGCCTCCGGCGAGGTGCTCAAGGCCCTGGCCGACGTGCTGCCCGAGCTGTGGGGCGGTTCGGCGGACCTTGCCGAGAGCAACAACACCACGATGGAGGGCGCGAACTCGTTCGGGCCCAAGACCATCGCCACCAAGATGTGGGACGCCGAGCCCTACGGCCGCACCCTGCACTTCGGCGTCCGCGAGCACGCCATGGGCGCGATCCTCAACGGCATCGCCCTGCACGGGCCCACCCGCCCCTACGGCGGCACGTTCCTCACCTTCAGCGACTACATGCGCGGCGCGGTCCGCCTGGCCGCCGTGATGAAGGCCCCGGTCGTCTACGTGTGGACGCACGACTCGATCGGCCTCGGCGAGGACGGCCCCACCCACCAGCCGATCGAGCACATGGCTGCGCTGCGGGCGATCCCGAACCTCTCGATGCTGCGCCCCGGCGACGCGAACGAGACGGCGTACGCCTGGAAGGCGATGCTGGAGAACCCGGAGGGGCCCAAGGGCATCGCCCTGACCCGGCAGAACATCCCCGTCCTCGAGGGCACCTCTGCCGAGGGTGTGGCCCGCGGCGGCTACGTCCTGCAGGACGCCTCGAACGGCGAGCCGCAGCTCATCCTGATCGGCACCGGCTCGGAGCTGCAGATCGCCGTCGACGCCCGCGAGGTGTTCGAGGGCGACGGCATCCCGACCCGCGTCGTGTCGATGCCGTGCATGGACTGGTTCGCGGCCCAGGACCAGGCCTACCGCGACTCGGTGCTGCCGCCGTCGGTCAGGGCGCGCGTCTCGGTCGAGGCCGGGATCGCCATGCCGTGGTACCGCTGGGTCGGCGACGCCGGCGAGATCGTCTCCATCGAGCACTACGGCGCCAGCGCGGACTACCAGACGCTGTTCCGCGAGTTCGGCTTCACGACCGAGCACGTCGTGGCGGCCGCCCGCACCAGCCTGGACCGCGTCTCCCCCGAGATCGTCTGACCGAGCCCAACCAGCGAGAGGAGGGGCTCATGGCCCCCAACGAGAGGCTTGCCGCGCTGTCTGCGGCGGGCGTGTCCATCTGGCTCGACGACCTGTCGCGCGAGCGGCTGACCAGCGGCAACCTGCAGGAGCTGATCACCGACAAGAGCGTCGTCGGGGTCACC
>NZ_JAVREJ010000013.1:0-201847 GCF_031845345.1 Pseudonocardia charpentierae
TCCCGAGGCCCGGCACGCGCACAAGACCCGCGCCCACCATCAGGACGGCTACAAAGCGCACGTGAAGGTCGAGCCGGACACCGGGCTGATCACCGGGTGCGCGCTCACCCCCGCTTCCGGGCCGGAGTACTCCGACGCCGCGGTTGGCATCGAGCTGCTCGCCGAGGAGGCCGACCCGGTCGAGGTGTTGGGCGATTCGGCCTACGGCACCGGTGAGCTGCTGGCCGCGGCCGCCGACAGCGGCCACACCCCGATCATCAAGCCCTGGCCACTACGCCCGGCCGTGGACGGCGGGTTCACCCTCGACGCGTTCACCATCGATGAGACCGCCGCCACGGTGACCTGCCCGAACCACGTCACACGCCCGATCACCGCAACCCGGGCGGTGAATTTCAAGGCGGCCTGCCGAGACTGCCCGCTACGGGCCCGCTGCACCACCTCCGCCCGCGGCCGCACGCTGCGGCTACATCCCCACGACGCGCTGCAACGCGCACACCGGGCCCGAGCCACCGATCCCGGGTTCCAGGCCGTCTACCGCCAGCACCGGCCCATGGTCGAACGGTCGATCGCCTGGCTGGTCGCCGGACGCAACCGGCGGCTGCGGTTCGTCGGGACCCGGCTCAACGACCTGTGGCTGCACCACCGCGTCGCCGGGCTGAACCTGCGCCGCCTGCTCGCCCTCGGACTGACCCGCAGCGGCGGCTCCTGGGTGCTCGCCCCCACCTGAGACCCGGCCCAGCCGGTGGCTTGACCACCCAGACGCAGCGGCGCACCCTCGAACGCCGCGATGGGCAGGACAAACTCGCTGTCACCCCCGCAAAGGGGCGTTGCCCGTCGTACCGACGTCCCTGAGCGGCCCGCCCAACCCGCAGACCGTTGTTCAGCGGTCTCCCAACCCGCAGACCGTTGTTCAGCGGTCTCCTAGGGCGCCGGCCGCCGCGTCTACCGCTAGATGTTGATCTCGTCGACGTCGTAGGCGTCGTCCGGTTCCCGGGCGTCGTCGTCGGCGTCCGCAGCCGCGCGTCGTGCTGCCCGGGCGGCCGCTTCCTCCGCTTCCCGCTTGGCGTCGTCGGCGTCTCGAGCTGCGACCTCCGCCGCGGCCGCCCGGGCGCGCAGGACTGCCTCCCGCGTGAGGTCCTTTGCTGGCACGCGGTCCCGCGGGGCGGGGTCGCGTTCCGTCGGGTCGAGCGTCGCGGTGTCGCGGATGTCGGCGACGTCGGTCTCCACCCCGGTCGGTTCGTCGAGTGCGTCCGCGCCGGCGGGGCGGCGCCGGCGCGGCTGCTCGTCCGGCTCGTCCGCGGCCTCGGTCGGCTCCGCGTCGACGTCGGCCGGCGCGGCGGTGTCCTCCGCGGTGTCCTCTGTGGTGTCCGGCTCGGCGTCCGGGTCGGTGTCCTCCGCGGCGGCCGGCTCCGGCTCGGCGGCCGGGTCCGTCGCCGACGCCGTGCTGTCCTCCGGGGTGTCCGGCGCGGTGTCCGGTCGGGTGTCTCGGCGGCGCGTGGACCGAGGTGCCCGTGGACGAAGAGCGACGGGTCGGGCTGAACACCACGGTCGGATCCATCGTGACGCCGATAGCAGGTGACTACCGGCACCGCTGGCAGATCCCCGGCGAAGAGGTCGCACGAGCCCATCAGGAGGCCGCTTCCCCGCGGTAGCGGGCGTCGGGGGCCTCGTCGAGGGTCGGGTAACCGGGCAACTGATCCGTCTCTGCACGCAGCGATGCAGCGATGCAGCGTTCACCCAGCTAGCTGGGTGCCGAGACCGGGCTCCCGGCCCATCAGTCGACCGGCGGGGCGATCAGGTCGGCGATCATCTGCAAGGTGGCGGGCACCGCCCCGGTTGTAGGCCCAGACAACTCCTTTGTCCCGCTCGATGAGCCCGGCGTCGGTGAGCACCTTGAGGTAATGGCTGATGGTCGGCCCGAGTGGCTCGGTCGGCGCCGGCCCCCGCCCCCCGGGCGATCGGCGGCGTTCCTTCGCTCGAGGTCGGTGCAATAGTCGGCGAAAACAGCGGCAAGCTTCGCGATCTGTTTGCGGTCGAGCGCGCTCTGCTGGCTTGCGCAAGCTCGCCCATCAGATCGTGGTCGTCTACGTCATACGTTCTGCGACGGACGGATTGATGATCGCCGCGAGTGTGTGCGGATTCGTTGAACCAGTGGACACGCACTGACTGCGCCACCTGCGGGGGGCCTGCTCCTCATGCCGGACGACGAACCGCGCGCAGCCATCGCTCAACGAGGCCCCGCAACGAACGAATCTCCTCGGGAGATTTACGCCCAGCGGTGGCCAACCGCCTCGGCCACACTAACCCCGGTGACAGACGACTGGTCGACCCACGACAGGTCGTCAAACTCACCACGCTTGGCGCCGTCGAGCCATGCGGCGATCTCGTCGGGCGTGAACCGAAGCACCGGGCCGTCAGGGTCCTTTGAGTCCCGTACCTCGATCATCTCGCCGACCCGTCGCATCTGTACGCAGCTCCCCTGTGCATTGCTGACAGAGGCTTTGATCCATTGGCTCACGGGCTCCACTCCTCGATCGACACTGACTTATTGAGCAGGACGTCGAAGACGTGCTCGTACTCTTCGACCTGTGCTGACTGCTCGACGTAGCGGGCGCCCATGCTGAACTCGACGTAGGCGACCGTTGGATCGTCGTTCGAGTCGAAGTCGAGCAAGGCGAAGCTGCCTCTCATCGGGTATGCGCCGACCGACCAGGGCAGGAATCGGATGCTTGCCACCTTGTCTCGTGCCAGCTGACGCATGTGGTCGAGCTGAGCGGCCATGGCGTCGGGCGAGCCGACGACGAGCGAGAGGGCGCCGGCTCCCAGCACGACCGTCAGGTCAGGGTGTCCGTCGAGCACCCGACGCTGGCGGTCCATGCGGAACTGGAGTCGCTGGGCGATGACCTTGGGTTCGAGGGTGTCCTCGGACTCGATGACTGCTCGGGCGTAGTCCTCGGTCTGCAGCAGACCGTGGACAAGCTCGGGGTCGAAGCAGCGCAACCTCGACGCGGACTGCTCCAGACCGACGTAGAGGCCGAACCAGTCGGGCACAATGACGTTCTCGTAGGTCTCCCACCAGTCTTCCTGCTGGGTGCCGGGGGCGAGAGCGGCCAGCGCTTCGGTCGTCTCCGCAGAGGCGCCATACAACCAGCAGAGGGCCCGGACGTCGGCGATCTTGACCGGGCCCTTGCCCCCTTCGATCCGGCTCATCTTCGCCTTGCTGGCGAGTCCGGCGGTGACGACGTCGGCGACGTCCTTGCCTGCGGCGAGTCTGAGCTGGCGCAGCTTGCTCCCGAGCTGTCGCCGGACGACGGCGGAACCTGCTCCGGCCATGACCACCACCCCATCGTTTCACGGTGCAACCGCATGTTCGACCGCGCTTCTGGTGATCATCAGCACGGCAAGTCGGCTCGTTATGAGTGTTTCACGATGAGTTGTTGCACCATGAGCAGCTGCAGGTGAGGGTGGGGCCAAGCGGCACGGCCGATCTAAAGGGGGTCGTCCGTGCCGCTTCCATCACTACGGACGGACTCAAGGGCATGCAGCGGGTAGACGAGCGACAGGCAGCAAGGTCACTGGATGCAGCGGTGCACTTCATCGCCAGTCAGCCGGGCGGCGTTGATCGCATCCTCGCCGAGCACCGGCCCGATGCTCGCGGGCTGTGCCGCGGGTGCACGACTCCGGGAACCGGGCAGCCGCACCTGTCGTGGCCCTGCTCGGTGGCGAAGCTTGCTCAGGCGGCAGCTCGTGTCGCAGTGCTCGATTAGACGGCTCCTCGCTGTGTCAAGTGGATCTTGCATCAGGTTGTAGGGTCGGTCGTGGCGGGTTCGGGAAGGGACTTGTCCGAAGGGCCGGTGGTAGGGGTTGAGCCGGCCGCGCTGGAGTTCGTAGTCGCCCCCTGGCGTCCTCCCGGGCCCGCCCCGTTCTGCTGGTCGGCGTCGCGGATCAGGCACCGGTAGACCACGTCGGACAGCCGCCGCTTGAGGCAGCGCAGGGCTTCTTTGTGGCTCTTCCCGTCGGCTCGTTTGCGCAGGTAGTAGGTGCGGCCCGGGCAGTCGCGTGGAGTTGGGTGATGGCCATGGTGTGCAGGCAGCAGTTGAGCTGGCGGTCCCCGGTGCGGGAGAGTCGGTGGCGCACGACGTCTCCGGAGGACAACTCGATGGGGGCGGTGCCGGTGTAGGAGGCGAACGCGGCGGCGGAGCGGAAGCGGTGCACGTCCCCGACCCGGGCGAGGATCTTCCCGGCGTTCAGGTGACCGATTCCGCGCAGCTCGGTCAGGGTGCTGCGGCTGGCCTGGACAGCGTGGGTGATCTTGGTGTTCGCGACGCTGATGCGCCGGTCGAGGTGGCGTGATCTCGCTCGCGTGGCTGCATCAGGCATGCGCGTATCTCCGCGGCAGCTACGGGAGCAAACAGGGCGACGACCCACGGCGAGGGCGGCAGCCGCGAACCCAGTCGTGAGCACCTCGTTGTGCGGTCGTGCTAACCGCTCGCTAACGAACGGGCGAACACGGGCCGGAACCGGACGTCACCGACATGGCCGCGGACAATAACGGTGCTGCTCAGACGGCATCGACCCGCACCCGCCGACACTGGACAGGTGCGGCGTCGGGGAAGTTCAAGTCCCCCTCGGACACCGTGGGGTTCAACTCTCCCCGGGCTGCCCGGGACCTCCGCCGCCCGGACCCGCCCTCAGCGTCGCCGCAGATGCCGTCCTGACCACGCGGCTCGTCGGCGGGGTTCTCGAACCGCGCCCATTTCCGGCGCTCGCCGAGACCGCCACCCGACCCTCGGAAAGGCGCCCAGCCGATTACCCAACGTCTCTGCGACGACCAGCTCGGGTCGTTGACAACATCTTTCGGGCGCCCAGTTGCGTCCCCGGGTGTGGAGTGAACGACGGGTTGGACGTGGCCTGCTGGGGAACTCGACCCCCATGCCCTCGCTATCGCCCGACGAGCGGGCGTGGCCTGCGGTGCTCAAGGCCGGATGGCTCTGGCAGACCTTCGTGCACTGGCCGTTCCGCTCGGCGACGTGCAGGTGGTCCTTCCCAGGGGGCTGCTGGTGGACGAGTACGACGGCATGGCCTGGGTGAGCCTGACCCCGTTTCTGATGGCGGCCGTGCGACCGGCGGGTGTGGCGATCGAACCCGGCTTTTCGACATTCCCCGAAACGAACCTACGCACCTACGTCCGTCGGCCTGACGGACGCGACGGCATCTGGTTCCTGTCCCTCGAGGTCGGCAGCGCCGCAATGCTGGCGGCCCGCTGCGCCGTGGGCGCCCCCTACCATCTCGGCGACCTCAGCGTGTCCAAAAACCGCGGCACGGTGATCTACGCGGGCACTCGACGCGGCGGTAAGCCGTCCTACCACCTGGTGGTCCGGCCCGGCGATCCGATCCTCCAACCCTCCGACCGCGACATCTGGCTCACCGGCCGATGGCGCGCCTACACCCGCCGGTTCGGAATCCTGTGCGAGACCCCCGTCGAGCATGAGCCGTGGCCACTGGCCGCCGGCGTCGTCGAGGAGTTCACCGAAACGATGGTGACCTCCAGCGGCCTGCCGGCACCCAATGGTGCCCCCCTGGTCCACTTCTCGACCGGAGTCCGCGACGTCCACATCGGGGCCCCACGCCCCCTCTTCCACCGCACATGGCGCTGACACCGGTATGAGGACCGGTCCTCGCCGAGTATCAGAGCCGCACCCGGGCCGGATCAACAATCCGAGGAGCTGTTCATGGTCCTCGGCACAGCCCTGGTTCGGGACGAAGGGCGGGCGCGCTTCCTGCATGGCCGAGACGGGCCGGTCGCTCGTCATGACATGGTTGGCAGGGGCACGCGGATGGGGGTGAGGATCTCGGCGAGCAGGCGCGCCCAGCTCCAGATCTGCCTCATCCCTGAGCAACACTTGCCGTCATTATCCGGGAGTTTTCCGGGACAACGGAGATCAACAAGCACAGAGCGGCAGCGTTTCCGCTGGTAGAGCTCCTCCGACTGGACTCGAACCAGTAACCCTGCGATTAACAGTCGCATGCTCTGCCAATTGAGCTACGGAGGACCGTCAGGTTGCAGGTGGTGACCACCTGCTGGCAGAAAGAACTCTAGCGCACGCCTCTCCGGGCACTGATGCCCCTCCCCCATCCTCGGGCGCCCCTGCCCGGACTGCGGCAGGATGACCCGGGGGTGAACGGATCACCACCATGCTGGGAGGGCTCATGCTCAAGTTCCTGCTGGGAGCCGCCGTCGGCTACGTGCTCGGTGCGAGGGCCGGGCACGAGCGCTACGAGCAGCTCGTCCGCACCTACCAGCGCATCTCGGACCACCCGGCCGTGCAGGGTGCCGCCGGGGTCGTGCGAGCCCGGGTGGACGAGAAGCTCCCCGGGCACGCGCACGCCGAGACGTCGACGAACGGCCACCGCGGCTGAGGCGCCACGGCGAGCCACGGGCACAGCGTTGTGCCCGTGGCTCAGCCCTCGTCCGGATCCAGTGGGGCGGACGCTCCCGATTCCGTCATCGGCAGCGTCGCGCGGAAGACGGTCCGGCCCGGTACGGAGTCCACGCGCAGGTCTCCGTGGTGTCGGTTGACGATCACGCGGAAGCTGACGTCCAGCCCCAGCCCGGTGCCCTGTCCCATGGGCTTGGTGGTGAAGAACGGCTCGAAGATCCGGTTCTTGATCTCGGGCGCGATGCCGGCGCCGGTGTCCTCGAACTCGATCACGACACAGTCGTCCTCGCGGAACGTGCGGATCGTCAACGTCCCGGAGCCGTCCATGGCGTCGCGGGCGTTCTCGATGAGGTTCGTCCACACCTGGTTCAGCTCGGCGGGGTACCCGGGGATCCGGGGCAGGGACTTGTCGCACTCCTTGACCAGCTGGATGCCGCCGAGCTTGGGCTTCAGCATCGTCAGCGTGGCGTACAGGCCCTCGTGGATGTCGAGCCACTGGTGCGGGGCGCGGTCCATCTGCGAGTACTGCTTGGCCGCGTTGACCAGCGAGGAGATCCGGGTCGTCGAGTCGATGATCTCGCCGATCAGGCCCTCGGTCTCGACGGTGTAGGCCAGCCAGCGCAGCGTGCCCTCGAGCGGGCAGTCCGGGCAGGCCGCGAGCACGGCCTCCAGGTCGTCCACCCCGAGGCCGCCCGCCACGAAGATCGGCGCGAGCTGCCAGCCGTCGGAGACGCCGTGGTCGTCGATCCAGTCGGCGAGCTCGTCCTCGGCGTCCGAGGTCTGCAGCGACGTGAGGTCCGGCGCGTGGCGGGCCTTCTCCACGAACTTGTCCTGTGCGAGCACGAGCTTCTTGAGCTGCGAACGGTCCAGCGAGCCGTCAGCGATCATGGCCAGCTTGTGCCGCATGCCGGCCACGCGGTCGCCCAGGTCGTGGGCCGCCCGTCCGGCGGCTGCGGCGGGGTTGTTCAGCTCGTGGGTGAGGCCCGCCGAGAGCTTGCCCAACGCCAGCAACCGCTCCCGCTGCCCGATCACGGCCGCCGTGTTCTGCTGGCCGAGGAACAGTCCCTGCAGCAGGTGCACGGCCATCGGGTACCAGGCACGGAACACCTCGCGGAACTCCCGCGCGCGGACCGCCAGGAACATCGAGTTGGCCGTGGTGCGGACCGTCGCCCCGTAGATCTGCTCGGTCTGGTCGCCGAGGTAGAACTGCACCGCGCCGACGTATGACCCGCGGTAGTCGGTGCGGTTGATCTCCACCTGCTCGGCGCCGACCTGCCGCGACATGACCAGTGCGCCGCGGAGCAGAACGTAGAAACACTCGGCCGGATTGCCCTCGACGACCAGCTCTTCGCCGGCGGGCACGTCGACGACGTCGGAGTGCTCGCACACCCAGCTGAGCTGCTCATCGTCGAGGTGCTCGAACAGGAAGAGCCCGCGCAGCTCCTCAGGCGGGATCCGGCGCTTGGTGGTCTCGGGAACGGTCACTGCTCCTCCAGGTATCGATGGACGAGCGTCACGGCCATCGCACCCTCGCCGACGGCCGACGCCACGCGCTTCACGGACTCCGAGCGCACGTCACCCGCCACGAAAACTCCCGGCACGCTCGACTCCAGGTAGTACGGCTCGCGATCGAGGGGCCACCCTGCGGGCGGCTTGCCCTCGGTCATGAGGTCCGGACCGGTGCGGACGAACCCGCGGGCGTCGCGGACGACCACCCCGTCGAGCCAGTCGGTACGCGGCGCGGCCCCTATGAAGATGAACATCGGGCCGCTCTCGACTGTTTCCTGTTCACCGGTCTCGTTGTTGCGGAGCACGAGCCGCTCCAGGTGGTCGTCGCCCTGGGCCTCGACGACCTCGGTCCGCGTGCGGACGCAGACGTTCTCGATCTCCTCGAGCTGCTTGATCAGGTAATAGGACATCGACGACTCGAGCGACGCGCCGCGGACGAGCAGCGAGACCGACTTGGCGTGCCGGGAGAAGAACACCGCGGCCTGCCCGGCGGAGTTCGCGCCGCCGACGATGTAGACGTCGAGCCCCTTGCAGGTCGGCGCCTCCGTGGCCGCCGAGCCGTAGAAGACGCCGCGGCCGGCGAGGTCGCTGACGCCCGGCGCCTGTAGCGCGCGGTACGACACGCCCGTCGCGAGGACGACGCTGTGGGCCGCGATCTCGGTGCCGTCGCCGAACTTCACGACGCGGGCCGAGCCCCGTGGCTCCAGCCCGACGACGTCGCGGGCGGTGAGCACCTCGGTGCCGAACTTGGCGGCCTGGCGGCGCGCCCGGTCCGTCAGCTGCGCACCGGACACCCCGTCCGGGAACCCGAGGTAGTTCTCGATCCGCGAGCTCTGCCCGGCCTGACCGCCCGTGGCCTGGCGCTCGACGAGCACCGTGCGCAGACCCTCCGACGCCCCGTACACCGCGCTGCCGAGTCCTGCCGGACCACCGCCGATGACGATGAGGTCGTAGAAGTCGGTGGCCGGGGTCGTCGTGAGCCCGACGGCCGTGGCGATCTCCGACTCGGAGGGGGACCTGAGGACGCTGCCGTCCGGAAGAACCAGCACCGGGACGTCGTCCGCGGTGGCCCCGGCGGTGCCGAGCAGCCGCGCGCCGTCCGGCTCCTCGATGTTGTACCAGCGGTAGGGCACGGAGTTGCGGGCCAGGAAGTCGCGGGCCGCGAACGACTCGGCGGACCACCGGTGGCCGAGCACCTTGGTCTCCTCGACCGAGCGGTCGCCGACGGAGCGCCAGGTCTCGATCAGCGCGTCGACCACCGGGTAGAGCTTCTCCTCCGGCGGCTCCCACGGCTTGAGCAGGTAGTGGTCGACGTCGACGACGTTGATGGCGCGGATCGCCGCATCGGTGTCGGCGTAGGCGGTGAGCAGGGCGCGACGGGCGCGCGGGACGATGTCCATCGCCTGCTCGAGGAACTCGACGCCGTTCATCCCGGGCATCCGGTAGTCGGCCAGGATCGCGGCGGTGGGCTCCCCCCGCAGGGTCAGCTCCTTGAGCGCGTCCAGGGCGTCCGCTCCGGACTCGGCACGGACGATGCGGAAGTCACTCCCGTACTTCCGCCGCAGGTCGCGGGCGACGGCGCGGGAGACGCCGGGGTCGTCGTCGACGGTCATCAGGACGGGTCTGGACATGCAACTCCCTCAGGCGCCGGGGGCGGCCCCAACCGGTGTGGTGCGCGGCACTGCGCCGGACGCGCACGGCGCCGCCGTGCCAGGAGAAACGTAGTCCGACGACTGTCGTGGCGCGAGGGCCGCACACCGCGACGCTACGCTGTAATCATCCCCAGGAATCAAGGGGCACGCGGGCGACCGCGAAGATCCGGCGGAACGGGAACCACGTGGTGCCGTCCGCCTGGGCGGGGTAGGCCGCACGCAACCGTGGCGCCAGCTCGGCACGGAATGCCGAGTAGGCGTCGGGGTCCAGCGCGTCGCGCACCGGGCGCAGGGCCGTCGAGCTGATCCACTCCAGCACCGGGTCCGGACCCGTCAGGCGGTGCAGGTAGGTGGTCTCCCAGACGTCGGCCTCCGCGCCGGTGGCGCTGAGCAGCGCGGCGTAGTCCGCCGGCTCGGCCACCGTCTCGTCACCGCGCAGCTCCAGGCCCTGCTCCGCCGCGAGGTTGCGGACCAGGACGTGTGACGGCGCGCCGAAGTTGCCCGGCACCTGCATCGCGAGCTCGGCGCCGGCCGGCAGCGCCGCCACCCACCGCGGCAGCAACTCCCGGTGCGACGGCACCCACTGCAGCACCGCGTTGCTGATCACGACGTCCGTGTCGGGCCCCGGCATCCACTCGGCGACGTCCGCGCGGCGCGCGTTGATCCCCCGCCCCCGGGCGGCCTCGACCATCTCCGCCGAGCTGTCGAGCGCCTCGACGGAGGTGCCGGGCCAGCGGGCGGCCAGCAGGGTGGTGAGGTTCCCCGGCCCGCATCCGAGGTCGACGACGCGGCGCGGGGCGTCGGCGCCGATGCGGGCGAGCAGGTCGTGGAACGGGCGGCCGCGGTGGTCCGCGAAGGCGAGATAGGCCGTCGGGTTCCACGTGGTGCTCATCGACGGCTCCTGTCCCGCGCGCGGCCCGCCGTCACGGCTGCCGCAGTGATCGTGCGACGTCCGCGGCGAGCGCCGCCACCAGCGCCGGGTCCGTGCCCGGGTCCGGGCGCACCTGCAGCACCGTGCCGTCGCGGCCGGCGATCTTGCGCTGCACGAACCAGGCGCCGCCGCCGGGCAGGTCGCGGTGGTGGCGGCTGCGGAAGGAGCCCTCGACGCGGGCGTGCACGACCTCGGGGACCCGGTCCGGCTCCGTCAGCCGGAAGCGGCGGGCCGGACGGTCGGCGAGCAGCACGGCCCTCGGCCCGTCGCCCGAGGCGATCTCCTCGACCTCGTCCGCCTCCACCAGGGCCAACGCGCCGTTGCGCCACGACGCGCGGCTCACCAGGTGCCAGCCCACGCGGCGCACCCCGTCGCCGTCCGGGAACCACAAGCCCCAGGAGGTGACGACGAGATGCCCGCCGTCGGCCGTCGACGCCGTCGCGAGCACCCGCTCCTCGGGCTCCAGCCGGCCCGGGAAGCCGTCGGGCAGGCCGTCGCCATGAAGGAGGCGTCGCAGCGCGTCGCGGAGGGCGCTCACCCCACCGCTCCCATCGCCTTCTCGCGCAGGGCGATCCGGTACTGCTCGAGCGGCACGAGATCGCCGAACAGCTCCAGGTACGCGTCGGCGTCGGCCACCGGGTTCGTGCGCTGCAGCCGCGACTTGATCTCGGCGATCTGCTCGTCGACCAGCGCGAGCCGCAGACCGGCGACGACGCTCGCCACGTACCGGACCTCTTCGGTGTTCTTGCGCGGCAGCTCGAGGGACTCCATGGCCAGCTCGCTGACCAGGCCGCGCACCTCGGGCGGGCACTCGGCGACCACGGCGTCCAGCCACGCCGAGCCCTCCAGCCCGCCGCAGACGCCACCGGCCGCCTGCACCGCGCGGTGCACCTGCACGTAGGCGGGATGGGTGAACGCCTGCTCGGGTAGCTCGTCGTAGCCCGGCCCGGCGATCGCGGGCACCTGCAGCGCCGACTTGAGGGCCTCGCGCTGGCGGTGCAGGCGCGGATCGTCGCGGGGCGGGGCCGTGGTGGTGGGGCGGGCCGGGCGTGACCGCTCGGCGGGCGCCCCGGCCGACTCGCGGACCCGGCGGACGACCGAGAACTCGTCCGGCCACGCCGTCCACCCGGCGAGCCGGCGAGCATACTCGTCGCGCAGCTCCTCGCGCCGGATCTGGGCGACGAGCGGGACGCATCGCTGCAGGGCCGCGACCCTGCCCTCGGCGGAGTCGAGATCGTGCTCGCGCAGGATCGAGCGGATCGCGAACTCGAACAGTGGTTCCCGGCGGGCCACGAGGTCGCGGACGGCGGTGTCGCCCGACTTCAGCCGCAGGTCGCAGGGGTCCTGCCCGTCGGGGGCGACACACACGAAGGTCTGCGCCGCGAAGCTCTGGTCGCCGTCGAACGCCTTCAGTGCGGCGGCCTGGCCCGCGGCGTCGCCGTCGAAGGTGTAGATGACCTCGCCGCGGTCGAACGAGTCGTCGCCCATCAACCGGCGGATCACGCTGACGTGCTCCGTGCCGAAGGCCGTGCCACAGGAGGCGACGGCCGTGGGCACCCCGGCGAGGTGCATGGCCATGACGTCCGTGTAGCCCTCGACGACGACGACCTGGCGGGACTTGGCGATCTCGCGCTTCGCCAGGTCCAACCCGAACAGCACGTGCGTCTTACGGTAGACCGGCGTCTCGGGGGTGTTGAGGTACTTGGCCTCGATGGGGTCGTCGTCGTAGATCCGGCGTCCGCCGAACCCCACGACGTCGCCGCCGAGGTCGCGGATCGGCCACAGCAGGCGCCGGTGGAACCGGTCGATCGGGCCGCGGCGGCCCTCCTTGCTCAGGCCCGCCTTGATCAGCTCGTCCAGGCTGAACCCGGCAGCGAGCAGGTGCTTGGTGAGCGCATCCCAGCTCGCGGGGGCGAACCCGCAGCCGAAGCGCTCGGCGGAGGCGGCGTCGAACCCGCGGGCGGTGAGGAACTGGACCGCGGGCGCGGCCTCGGGGGTGTGCAGCGCGGCCGCGTAGAACTCGGCGGCCTTCTTGTTCGCCTCCAGCAGCCGGGAGCGGGTGCCGCGGTCGCGCTGGACCGAGCTGCCCCCGCCGGTGTAGGTGAGCCGGAAACCGATCTGGTCGGCCAGGCGCTCGACGGCCTCGACGAACCCGATGTGCTCCATCTTCATCACGAAGTCGATGACGCCGCCGCCCTCGGCACAGCCGAAGCAGTGGAAGCTGTTGTGCGAGGGCCGCACGGTGAACGAGGGCGTCTTCTCGTCGTGGAACGGGCAGAGCCCCTTCAGCGAGCCGGCGCCGGCACGGCGCAGCGCGACGTACTCGCCGACGACCTCCTCGATCCGGGTGCGGTCGCGGATCTCGGCAATGTCGCTGTCCCGGATCCGCCCTGCCACGTGGCCGAGTGTAGGCGCGGACACCGACGGTTCCGGGCCCCCCTGGAGTGACGTCTCACGGGGTCAGTGCTTCGGCGAGCACGGTGTCGGCGGCGGCGCGGGAGCCGGAGACGGTGAGGCGGGGGTCGTCGAGGTCGGTGCGGTGCCAGAGCAGCAGGAGCACGGCCTCGGCAGGCCCGGACACGGTCGCGTCGGCCACCGGACAGGGTGCGGTGCCGTCGCCCGCGAGGACCCACCGGCCGCCCTCGTCCGGCGCGAGTGCCAGTGCCGCCGGGAGCGGGGCGGTCCGGCCGAGCCGGACCTGGCGGGGGAACATCACGGTGACGACCTCGTCGATGCCGTCGAGGGCGAACGCGGGATCCATCAGGTCGGTCACCCCGGCGTCGTGCGCGTGCAGCACGGTCTCGTGCGCCTGGCGCCGGAACCAGAACCCGGCGATGTGCGGCTCGGAGGCGATGGTCCAGCAGGGCGCGGCGGGACCGGTCGACCGCAGCGTGTCGATCAGCGACCCGGCACCGACCCGGAACCAGTCGACGAGCTGGTCGCGCTCGACCGGGGCGTCGTCGAACGTCTTCTGGCCCGAGCGGCTCTCGGCGACGGCCGTACGGGCCCAGCGGTGGACCCCGCCGAGGTGGCGGCCGAGGTCGGTCAACGACCAGCCCGGGCAGGCCGGGACACGCGCGTCGAGATCGCCGGTCCGCAGGCGTGCGGCGAAGGCGTCGCACGCCCGACCGAGATGGGCCAGGTGGTCGTCGGGGGTCAGCGGTGTGAAGGCCACGCCGCAGTCTGCGCCACGGGGGCGGCCCATGTCTGCGGTGCGTCGGCGTCGACCACCCGGGTGCCCAGCGGTACCAGCGAGAGCACGGACAGCTTGAACGCCGCGATGCCGAACGGGATGCCGATGATCGTCAGACACAGGGCGATGCCGGCGGCGATGTGGGCGAGGCACAGGTGCCAGCCGAACAGCACGATCCAGAGGATGTTGCCGAGCACGGACGGGACACCGGCGTCGCGGGCGGCGACCACCGTCCGGCCGAACGGCCACAACGCGTAGCCGGCGAGGCGGAACGCGGCGATGCCGAACGGGATGGTCACGATCAGGACGAACGCAAGCAACCCGCACAGTGCGTAGTACAGCGCCAGCCACCAGCCGGCGAGCAGGAACCAGAGGATGTTGCCTATGGTGCGCACCTGGTCAGCGCCCCTTCCCGTGAAGAGCCCGACGCGGTGCCTGCGAGTGTGGCGCACGACGCAGCGGCAGGTCGAGGAGCAACGGGACGGCCGCCATCAACAGGATCAGGACGACTGCCGTGAGGGCGCCCACGGCGGCAAGCAACTGGGTCACGACGGCCATATGTCCACTGCCATATCTTCACTGTGCCTTCGGGGACCGTGACCGGACTGGGAATGCGCTGAGGAACCCCTGAGCAGCGGAGCTGAGCGCGACGGACTCCGGGAATCCGACAGGTATGCCGGCACGTCATCGCCCGATGGTGGCGGGGGCGTGTCGCTCCGTGACCGGGCGACGATCTCCGGAGATCATTTCGGCCGTGCGGAGAACGACGGCGCGGGCCGTGCTGACGATGGTGACGGCAGCAGCGCTCACGACGGGCTGCGGGACGGTGCTCGACCAGGTCGCGGTGGCGACCGGCGGTGGTCCGGTGGTGGCCGCGCCGGCTTCGGCGTCCGGCGACGCGGCCACTGCGCTGGCCAACCTTCCGATCAAGGGCCGGGCCCCGAAGACCGGGTACGACCGCGACCAGTTCGGATCTGCGTGGGCCGACGTCGACCGCAACGGCTGCGACACCCGCAACGACATCCTCAAGCGGGACCTCGAGGGCGAGACGTTCAAGCCCGGCACGCACGACTGCGTCGTGCTCACCGGCACGCTCAACGACCCGTACACAGGTAAGACGATCGCGTTCAAGCGGGGCCAGGGCACCAGCGAGGCCGTGCAGATCGACCACGTCATCGCCCTTTCCGACGCCTGGCAGAAGGGCGCGCAGCAGCTGTCGCCCGAGGCCCGGAGGAACCTCGGCAACGACCCGCTGAACCTCATGGCCGTGGACGGGAAGACCAACCAGGGCAAGGGCGACGGCGACGCCGCCACCTGGCTGCCGCCGGCCCGCTCCTTCCGGTGCACCTACGTCGCGCGGCAGGTGGCGGTGAAGGCGAAGTACCGCCTGTGGGTCACCCAGGCCGAGCACGACGCGATGCAGGGGATCCTCGCGGGCTGCCAGGGCCAGCCGCTTCCGGCAGACTCGACGTTGTCCGCCCCGAAGGCGTAGGACGCCCGCGGCACCGCGTGCCGGAGCGCAAGACTCGCGTGGGGATGGGCGCGAGTCTTGCGTTCGTGTACGCGAGTTCTGCGTTCGTGTACGTACGGACTTCAGCGGCGGACGAGGGCCGCGTGCCGGGCGACGGCCTGCTGGTCGGTCAGCAGCGCGACCTGGTCGACGACCACGCGCAGGCGCGCGGCGTCGTCGGGGGCGTCGTGCCAGTCCTGGGCGAGCACCGGGTCGAGTGAGCCGGGCGCACCCGCCAGCAACGCCTCTCCCAGCTCGGCGAGCAGCTCGCGCTGACGGGCCTGCATGGCGAGGCGCTGCGGGTCGCTCATCACGTAGCGCAGAGCGACCGCCTTCAGCAGCGCGACCTCGGCCCGTGCCGCGGGCGGGACGGCGAGGTCGGCGGCGTAGCGACGGAGCGGGCCGTCGCCGTGGATCGCGCGGGTCGCATCCGTCGCGGCGACGGCGAACCGGCCGACGAGTTCGCTGGTCAGGCGCTTGAGCGCGATGTGCGCGGCGGCCGGGGCGGAGGGCGCGTCGAAGCCGCGGACGGCGTCGACCGCCGGCAGCGCCAGCAGCGCGTCCGCCGCCGCCTGCAGCGCGTGCGGTTCGGCGCCGAAGTGCCGTGCGGAGAGCATGACGAGAGCGGCGCGTTCGCCGGGGACGGCCAGCGACGCGAGGTCGATGCGTCCGGCGAGGATGCCGTCCTCGACGTCGTGCACCGAGTACGCGACGTCGTCGGCCCAGTCCATGATCTGCGCCTCCAGGCAGCAGCGACCGGGCGGTGCACCGTCGCGGACCCACGCGAGCAACGCGGCGTCGTCCGCGTACGCCCCGAACTTGCGCAGGTGCGACCGGCGCAGCCAGGGGTACTTGGACGCGGCGTCGAGCGTCGCCCGCGTGAGGTTGAGGCCCGTGCCGTCGACCTTCGGTTCGAGCCGCATGAGGATCCGGAGCGTCTGCGCGTTGCCCTCGAAACCCCCGCAGGCGGCGCCGAACTCGTCGAGCGCCCGCTCGCCGTTGTGCCCGAACGGCGGGTGGCCGATGTCGTGGGCGAGGCCGGCCGTGTCGACGACGTCGGGGTCGGCGCCCAGCTCCTCGGCGACCGCCCGACCGATCTGGGCGACCTCCAGGGAATGGGTCAGCCGGGTGCGCGGCACGCCGCTGATCTCGGCGCCCTCCCCCGGCCCGACGACCTGAGTCTTGCCCGCGAGCCGGCGCAGCGCGGCGGAGTGCAGCACGCGGGCGCGGTCGCGGGCGAAGGGGCTGCGCCGGCCGTTGCCGGCGGCCTTGGGTGGTTCGGGTTCACGGCGGGCGGTGTCGTGAATGGAGTAACCGTCCACGCGGTGACTCAGCCCAGGCCCGACGTCTCGGTCTCCACCGGAGCCTTGGTGATCGTGTAGTAGAGCAGGGCGGCGGTCTCGCGGACGATGTAGCGGGCCTGGGTCTCGCGGGTCTGGACCACGGGGCCGCTGCGGGTGGGCGAGGTCCAGGCCTGCAGGCCGCTGTCGCGGGCCATCGTGCGGGCCCGCAGCGAGTGCCACGGATCGCTGACGACCAGGGCGCTGTCCCAGCCGTCCTGCTGCGCGCGGGCGTCGACGGCGCGCAGGCTGCCGAGGGTGTCGCTGCCCTCGCCGACGGCGATCACCGCGCCCGCGGGGACGCCGCGCCCGATGAGGTAGCGCCGACCGGCCTCGGCCTCGGTGTAGGCGTCGCCTGCGCGGCTGCCGCCGACCGTGACGATCCGCGGCGCCAGGCCGTCTTCGTAGAGCGCCTCGGCGTGGCGCAGGCGGGCGGCGAAGACGGAGCTCGGCTCGCCGTCGTACTGGGCGGCCCCGAGCACGACGACGGCGTCGACCGGCCGGCGGTCGTCGGCGCGGGCGACGTACCAGACCCGGAAGGCGGTGCCGCAGATCAGGAACGCCGCGACGAGCACCGCACCGACGACGATCCGGACGGGCCAGGTGGTGCGACGCATCCGCCGCGACCCGTCGGGGCGCAGCGGGGTGGTGGCCTGCCCCGCACGCCAGGACCGGTCCTGGCTGTAGTCGGTGGCGCTCATCCGCTGATCCGGCCCTGGCCGACGGCGAGTGCGGTGCCGGACCGGGCCGCACGCAGGGCGATGACCTGCGCGACGATCGAGACCGCCGTCTCGGCCGGGGTGCGGGCGCCGAGGTCGAGACCGACGGGGCCGTGCAGCGCGGCGAGGTGGTCGGCCGCGAGACCCGCGGCGAGCAGTCGTTCGCGGCGGGCCGCCTGGGTGTGGCGCGAGCCCAGCGCACCGAAGAATCCGCGCCCGCGGCGCAGCCCGTCGATCAGTACGGCGTCGAAGGCGGGGTCGTGGTCGAGCAGGACGAGCACGTCGGCGTCGGAGAAGCCCGCGACGGCGGCCTTCGCGTCGTCCACGTCCGTCACGTGGCGCACCGTCCAGCCCAGCAGCGCGGCCTGGGCGGTGAGTGCGTCGCCGATCGCTCCCACGCCCACGACCAGCACCGACGGCAGGGGCACCCACAGGTCCAGCAGCAGGTCCGCGCCCTGCACGTGCATCGTCTCGGTGATCGTGGCTCCGCGGCGCAGCCGGTTCCGCGCGATGTCGGCGGCGACGTCGTCGCGCGACTCCGTGCCGAGCGAGCCGTGCGCGTCCGCGAGGTCCGGGCCGGTCAGGACGAGTACGGCGGCGCCTTCCGCGGTCGAGAGCAGGGCGGCCGGCTGCCCGTGCTCCAGTGCGGTGCCGAGCGCGACGGCGAGCTCCGCCGTGAGCGGGTGGGCCAGCAGGCTGGCGCCGCCGCTGCACGCGAGGCCGGCATCGAGCGCGTCGTCTTCGGCGACATGGAGCTCGCGGACGATCGGCGGCGCGCCCGTCGCCTCGGCGATCGCGAGGGGGACGACGTGACGGTCGAGCGCTCCGCGCAGCACCGCGCCGGCGATGTCGCCGTCCGGAGCCGCGATGAGCAGCTGGCCGGCCTCGACGGTCCCGAACCCGTGCCGGTCGAGCACCCGGACGACGCCGACCGTGCCGGCGCCACCGTCGGTCCACCGGCGCATCGCGGCACCGACTTCCCGGTGCTCCGACGCGGACGCCGGAGGCGTCACAACGGGGACGGACGTCACGCAGAGCAGGGTAGCCGCGTCCGGCGGCAGTCCATCGCAGGCACCGCCGCACGGGTCGTCGCCCGAGCCCGGATCAGGGTCAGGCCGCTGCCTCGGACGCGGCGGCAGGGTCGGCGGCGACCCGCTCCCGGGCGAGCAACCGGACCGCGGCCAGCAGTGCGACGGCGAACGCCGCGGTGCTCACCGCGAAGCCGGCCGCGATGGCGTCCGCCGCGGCCTGGACGTCCGACCCCTGGGTGCCCCGGTGCTCGATCCCGAGCACCACCGCCCCAACCACCGCGACGCCCAGCGTGCCGCCGAGCTGCCGCACCGTCTGCAGCACCCCCGAGGCCTGCGATCGGTCCGCCGCAGCGACCCGGCTGAGCGCATCCGTGTTCGTCGGCGAGATCGTCAGGCCCAGGCCGAACCCGGTGAGCACCATCCCCGGCACCTGCAGCGGGTACGACAGGTACGGCAGCGCCAGCGTCCAGGCGAGCATTCCCAGCGTCGAGATCACGAGCCCGGCCAGCACCGGCGGTCGCACCCCGGCCCGGTCGAACCACCGGCCGCCGAGCTGGGCCGCCACCGTGATCGGCAGGACCATCGCCAGCACGGCGAGACCGGTCGTCAGCGGGGAGAACCTCAGCAGGTCCTGCAGGTACAGCGAGCTGTGCAGCACGGCGGCGAGCAGGCCGAACTGGACCAGGCCGTTGACCGCGACGTCGCCGAGGAACGCCCGCCGGCGCAAGAGGCGGACGTCGACGAGCGGGTCGGGCACCCGGGCCTGCGTGACGACGAACGTCGCCGTGGCCACCACCCCCACTGCGAGCACGACGAGGGTGAGCGGCGAGTCCCAGCCCCACGAGGCGGCTTCCTGCACCGCCAGCACCGTCGCGCCGAGGCCGCCGACGAGGAGCGCCAGCGCTACGGGGCTGATCCGCCCCGGTCGGGTGGCCTGCGCCGGCTTCGCGATCGCGACCAGCACGAGTGCGGCGATGCCGACCGGCACGTTCAGCCAGAACACCGCCCGCCACGACACCGACTCGGTGAGCGCCCCGCCGATCAGCGGCCCGATCGCGAGGAAGATCTGGCTGATCCCCGCGTAGGCGGCCATCGCGCGGCCGCGCTCCTGCACCGGGAAGGCCGAGATGACGATCGCCCCGGAGGTCGGCACCATCAGCGCCGCCGCCGCGCCCTGCAGCGCGCGGGCGGCGATGATCCACGCCTCCCCCAGCCCGCCGGCCGGGGCGAGGCCGCACAGGGCGGAGGCGACGAAGAACCCTGCGACGCCGACCCGGAAGGTGCGGACGCCGCCGACCCGGTCGCCAAGCTTGCCGCCGAAGGCGACCAGGGCGGTCAGGGCGAGCACGTAGGCGTTGACCACCCACTGCTGGCCGGCGGGACGCAGGCCGAGGTCGTCGCTCATCGCCGGGAGCGCCACCGTGACCACGGTCTGGTCGAGCATGATCATCGACAGCGACCCGGTCATCGCCACGAGGACCAGCCAGCGGTTCGCGGGGGCGCCCATAGTCACGCCGCTCGGAAGGTGGGCGCGCCCGCCGCGTCGCGACCCTGCGGCAGGTCGTACAGCAGGCAGTGGTTGAGCAGGGTCAGCTTGAAGAACGTCCCGAACACCGGGAACTGCAGCCTCAGCAGCAGCGCGACGATCGAGCCGGGCTCCGTCGTCGCGGCGAGGTCGGCGGCCAGGTCGTCGATGGTGACGCCCTCGGACCGCCGGCGCAGCGCGGCGTCGACCTCGGCCGTGAACTGGGCCGCTCCCCCGACGATCCCGCGCAACACGGCACGCGCCTCGTCGCCGCGGACCGGCAGCAGCGGGCGGTGTCCCGCGGCCAGCACGTCCAGGTCGCCCGCGTCCATCATCGCCAGCGCCCGCCGCGCCGTGGCCACGGCGTTGCGCGGGTCGCTGTCGGCCCAGATCGGGATCGACGTGGTCTCGTCGGCCATCATGAGGAACCGGTGCTCCGGGATGTGGAAGACGACCCCGCCCGCCGAGTGGCCTTCGGACAGAAGCACGTTCACCTCGCCGCCGTTGAGGCTCCAGCCGTTCCAGTCGGTGGCACCGATCCGGACGGTACCGGCCGGAGCGAGATCCTCGTAGTCCTCGATCGTCTCCTCGCTCAGGTACACCGTGGGGTAGGTCTGCATCAGCATGTCCACCAGCAGCGACGGCACGAACTTCCCCAACGCCGGAGTGATCCCCAGCTCGGTGATCCGCTTCCCGAGGTCGGCGACGTCGCTGTCGGTGAGCCCGGGGCCGGCGCCGACCGCGCGCAGCATCGACGCGACGGCCGCCGGGTCGATCGACAGCCCGGTGAGGTAGTCGAAGTAGGGCACACCGCGGTGGTACATCCGGCTGAAGAAGGCCTGGAAGTCCAGTCCCGGTCGGGCGGCACGCGCGAGCAGGTGCCGCCGCCGCTCCGCGGGGATCTCGGCCGACACGTCGTTGTTGCCGAGGTGGTCGATGTGGCCGTGGCTGTTGAGCAGCAGCACCTCCTCGGCGCCGCCGAGCTGCTCCGCGACCCGCAGCAGCGCCGCGCGCTGCTCGGGGCCGACGCCGGTGTCCAGCAGGTAGAGCGTCCGCTCACCGCGGTACACCGCGATAGTCGGCAGGTCGGGGTCCTCCCACAGCGCGTGCGGGTGGTGACCCTCGATCACGACGAGGTTGGGGGCGATCTCGTGCAGGTCTCCTGTGGTCATGGAGAAGACACTGCCGGACCGCTCTCACACCGATCTCACACGATGGTGTGACGAGGGTGGAAGGACCGCTACGGTCGCGTTCGTGCGGTTCCTCGACCTCGGACCGCTGGCCGTCGAGATCGACGGAGCGCCGCGGACCCTCGGTGGCCGGCGCGTGGAGTCCGTCGCCGCGGCGCTGCTCGTCAACCTCGGAGCCCCCCTGCCCGCGGTGGCACTGGTCGACGCCGTCTGGGGTACGGATCCGCCTGCCGGTGCCGGCGGGGCGCTCGACTCGCTGATCTGGCGGCTGCGCCGGGTACTGGAGCCGGGTCGCGCAGGCCGGGACGCTGCGCTGGTGCGCCGCGACGAGCAGGGCTACCGGCTCGTCGTCGCACCGGACACGATCGACTCACAGGTCCTCACCGCGGGGGCGGCCGCCGCGGGCGCCACCACCGACGCCGACGACGCGCTCCGTATCGCCGACGACGCTCTGGGCCGCTGGCGCGGGACGCCCTACGACGGCCTTCCGGACCCCAGCCTGGACCCGGTCCGCACCCGGCTCGCCGAGGTGCGCGTGACGCTCCAGCAACACCGCCTCGACGCCCTGCTCGCCGTCGGCCACCCGGACCGGGCCGTCGCCGACCTGGTCCCCCTGCTCGTCGAGCACCCCTACCGCGAGTCGCTGTGGGAGCGCAGGCTGCGTGCGCTCTACGCCTCCGGACGCCAGCAGGCGGCGCTCGCGGCGTTCCACGAGCTCCGCCGGACCCTCGCCGACGAGCTGGGCGTCGAGCCGGGGCCGCGGCTGCGCCGGTTGCACGAGCGGATCCTCGCCCACGACCCGGCGCTGCAGCCGCGCGTCGAGGCGCACGTGACCGCGGCCGTCCGACCGGGCCGTGCCGTCGAGGTGCACCTACCCCGGCGGAGCAACCCGTTCGTCGGCCGCGACGACGAGCGCCGCGAACTGATCGACCGGCTCACGGTCGACCGGGTGGTCACGCTGACCGGCCCGGGCGGCTGCGGCAAGACGCGGCTGGCGATCGAGGCCGCAGGCGAGGCGCACGACCACTTCCCGGACGGTGTGTGGTTCGTCGACCTGTCCGCGGTCACCGACGCCGACCCGGACCCCGTCGACCGGATCGCAGCCCGCCTGGCCGCCACTCTCGGCCTCGATCCCGGACCGCGCCGGACGGCGCTCGACGCGCTGCGCGACTTCGCCGCCGAGCGGGCCGTGCTCCTGCTGCTGGACAACTGCGAGCAGGTCGTCGACGGCGTGGCGGCGGTGGTGGAGGCGGTCGTCGACGCCGCGCCGGCGGTGGCGGTGCTCGCCACGAGCCGCCAGCCGCTGGGCGTCGACGGCGAGGTGGTCCAGAAGTTGGCTCCGCTCGCGCTGCCCGTCGCCGACACCCCCGATGCGCGCGTCGCGAGCCCGGCGGTCGCGCTGTTCGTCGAGCGGATCAGGGCCCGGGGTGAGCCGGCCGAGCTCGACGGGCCGGACGGCCCGGCGATCGCCCGCATCTGTGCGGCCGTGGACGGCCTGCCGTTGGGTATCGAGCTCGCCGCCGCTCGGGTGGGGACCTTCACCCTCGCCGAGATCGCCGACGGTCTGGGTCGCGAACCGGGCACGTTGTCCCGGCTGGGCCGCGGGCCGTCCCGGCAGCGGAACCTGCGCGAGGAGGTCGACTGGAGCTACCGCCTCGCCACCCCCGACGAGCGGATCGCGCACCGTCGGCTCGCCGTGCTGCCCCGGCCGTTCACGTTGGACGCCGCCGAGGCCGTCTGCGCGATCCCTCCCCTGCGTCCGGGGTCGGCGCTCGACCTCGTCGGCGGTCTGGCGCACCGTTCGCTCCTCGCCTCCGCACGCGCGTCGCGGTCCGGAGGTCCGACCTGGTTCGGCCAGCTCGACACCATCCGGGCGCACGCGCGGGGCGTGCTGCGCGAGTCCGGCGAGGAGGAGGCGGTGATCGAGGCCCGCACCGGCTGGGTGGTCGACCGGGTGGCGACGGCGCCCCGCTACGGGCGGCCCGGGCAGCCGGCCTGGTTCGACTGGCTCGACGACAACCGGGCCACGATCGACGCGACGCTGGATGAGGCCTTCGACCCGGACGCACCGTGGCGGCCGTTCGAGGAACTGCCGTTCACCGTCGTCCGGCTGGCGCGGTACTGGATCGACCGGATGCACGTCGTCACCGGTCGCAGACTGGTCCGCCTTGCCGCGGACGTGCCGTGGAGCGACCCGCTGGCAGCGGCGGTAGCAGCCGTGGCGCTCGGCGCGATCCAGGCCGTCGACCAGGACATGGACGAGGCGCGGCCCCGGCTGCTCGCCGCGCTCCCGGTGCTGCTCACGGCTCCTGAGGAGCGGTGGGCCGACGTCGGTGACCTGCTCACCGGGATGGCGGCGGCCGTCTGGACCGGCGACGACTGGTCCCTGGCGGCCGAGATCGCGCGGACCGCGGCCGAGTTCGGCGAGCGGACCGGCGACGTCCACGTCGTCCTCACCGCCCGCGCACTGGTTTCGGCCGCCGACCTCATCGTCGGTGACGCGCAGGGGGCGATGACGCTGGCCAGGGCCGTCCTCGCGGAGGAGGCAGGGATCGGCGACGACTTCGCCGCGCTGTTCGCCGCCGTGACCCTGGGCATCGGCTCGGGCTTCGCCGGAGACCCCGAGGCCGGACTGGCCTGGACCGAGGAGATCCTGCGCCGCCAGACGGCGCTGGGCATCCACGACGTGGGCGACGTCCTGGAGCAGCGCGGCGGGCATCTCGACGCGGTCGGACGTCCGGACGACGCGGTGCGCACGCTCTCGGCGTCGGCAGCCCGCCAGCGGCGCGTCGGCCGCACCTGGCCGCGGACGGAGGGGACGGGCGAGCGGCTCGAGCAGCTGCGCAGCACGCTCGGGACCGCCCGGTTCACCCTCGCCTGGCGGGCCGGGCAGGACCTCTCGGCCGTCGAGCTGCCCGGCCCGGTGGATCAGCAGCCGGGCAGCCGCGCCGCGAGGTAGCTCTCGACCTGGTCCAGCGCCACCCGCTCCTGCGCCATGGTGTCGCGCTCGCGGATCGTCACGGCCTGATCGGTCAGCGTGTCGAAGTCGACCGTCACGCAGAACGGCGTGCCGATCTCGTCCTGGCGACGGTAACGACGCCCGATCGCCCCGGCGTCGTCGAAGTCGACGTTCCAGTTGCGCCGGAGCGCCGCGGCGAGGTCGCGGGCCTTGGGCGACAGGTCCGCGTTGCGGGAGAGCGGCAGCACCGCGGCCTTGACCGGCGCGAGGCGGCGGTCCAGCCGCAGGACGACGCGCTTGTCGACGCCGCCCTTGGCGTTGGGCGCCTCGTCCTCGGTGTAGGCCTCGACGAGGAACGCCATCATCGAGCGCCCCACGCCCGCGGCGGGCTCGATGACGTACGGGCGGTAGCGGGTGCCCGAGGCCTGGTCGTAGAAGGACAGATCCGCACCGGAGTGGTTCGAGTGCGTGGTGAGGTCGAAGTCCGTCCGGTTCGCGATGCCCTCGAGCTCGCCCCACTCCTGGCCGGTGAAGCCGAAGCGGTACTCGATGTCGACGGTGCGCTTCGAGTAGTGCGACAGCTTCTCCTTCGGGTGCTCGAAGTGCCGCAGGTTCTCGCGGGACATGCCGAGGTCGACGTACCAGCGCGTGCGCTCGTCGATCCAGTACTGGTGCAGTTCCTCGTCGGTGCCCGGCTCGACGAAGTACTCCATCTCCATCTGCTCGAACTCGCGCGTCCGGAAGATGAAGTTGCCGGGCGTGATCTCGTTGCGGAAGCTCTTGCCCATCTGGCCGATGCCGAACGGGGGCTTGCGCCGCGAAGTCGTCTGCACGTTCAGGAAGTTCACGAAGATGCCCTGCGCGGTCTCCGGGCGCAGGTAGTGCAGACCCTCCTCGGACTCCACCGGGCCGAGGTAGGTCTTGAGCATCATGTTGAAGTCGCGCGGCTCGGTGTACTGGCCGCGGTTGCCGCAGTTCGGGCACGGGACGTCGGACAGGTCGCTCTCGGATGCCGCTTTGCCGGTGCGCTCGACGTACTCCTCGGCGAGGGTGTCGGCGCGGAAGCGCTTGTGGCAGTTCGTGCACTCGACCAGCGGGTCGTTGAACACGCCGACGTGGCCGGACGCCACCCAGACCTGGCGGGGCAGGATCACCGAGCTGTCGAGGCCGACGACGTCTTCACGGCCGGTGACCATCGCCTTCCACCACTGCCGCTTGATGTTCTCCTTGAGCTCGACGCCCAGGGGCCCGTAGTCCCAGGCCGAGCGGGTGCCGCCGTAGATCTCGCCGGAGGCGAAGACGAATCCGCGCCGCTTGCACAGCGCGACAATGGTATCGATCTTGGCTGACGAAACACTGCTGGCCACGGGCGGGCTCCTGGATGGCGGGACGGGCGTGCCACTCCAGCGTAGCGATCGGGTCCGGCGCCCCCGTCAGGCCTCTACAACCTGCCTTGCACGTCCTTGGCGAGCTCGATCGCCGTGTTCTCGTCCGCGTCGCCCTGGATGACGTCGGCCACCTGCACGCTGCAGTACCGGTCGCCTGCGACGAACTCGACCTGACCACCGCCGAACGTCCGCATGCCGTCCGGCAGCGTGCGCTCGGTGCCCATCGCCGGGTCCGCGGTGGGCAGGGCGCCGCCGGCCGCAGTGCCGCTGGCGCCGATGTCGACGGTGACCGAGTGGTAGTCGGCCTTGTTCTCCCAGGTGCAGCCGCCGCCGTCGCCCCCCGTGACACCGGGGGTCGCGGTGCGCTCGAAGTCGCCGATGAGGGCGCGGACCTTCGCCTCGTCGATCAACGCACAGGCGTCGACGGCGTCGGCGGTCGACGGACCGCGAGCCTCCGCCTCCGCGGCCAGCACCCCGCTCTGAGTGCTCAGGTCGGGGTCGGCCGCGCCGCCCTCGGAGCCGCCGCACCCGGAGAGGGCGAGCACGGCGAGTGCACAAGCCAGCAGACGGAACGACGAGGTCGGTCGCATGAGCCCTCCTGGGGCGCCGGAGCGTCCACTGTGGGCGCGAGGGCATTGTGGATCATGCTGGCCCGTCACGTCACCCCTCTGTCTGTCATCCTGGTCGCGTGGCCGATCCGGTGTGGGAGGCGGTGTCCGCGCGACCCGCGGGGCCGCTGCGCGCCGTCGTCGCCGAGCACCACGGGTATCGGCAGCGCGACGTGCCGCCCGCCCGCCACCTCGGGCTGCCGTCGCCGTACCTCACCGTGATCGTCACGCTCGACGAGCCGCTGCACGTCGCACGGCAACCCGACCCGGCGCAGGCGCCCGACAGCTACCGAGCCATGATCGGCGGTCTGCACACCACGCCCGCCGTCATCGAGCACGACGGCGCGCAGTCCGGCGTCCAGCTGCAGCTCAGCCCGCTCGGCACCCGCGCACTGTTCGGGTTGCCGGCCGGTGAGCTGGCCGCCCTCGACCTCCCCGCCACGGATCTGCTCGGCCGGCTCGGCGACGACCTGCACGAGCAGATGCGCGGCACCCGGACCTGGGCCGAACGGTTCCGGCTGCTCGACGTGGGCCTCGGCCGACTCCTCGACCCGTCGCGGCGACCGCCTCCCGAGGTGTGCCGGGCCTGGCACCTGCTGCACGCCTCGCACGGGACCGCGCGGGTCGCCGACGTGGCCCGGGCGGTCGGGTGGAGCGAACGCCACCTGGCCGCGCGGTTCCGCACCGAGATCGGCCTGACGCCGAAGGCCGCCGCGCGGGTGATCCGCTTCGACCGGGCGCGGCGGATGATCCCGGGCTGCAGCGGCGCCGTCGTGGCCGCGACGTGCGGCTACGCCGACCAGTCGCACCTCGTCCGCGACTTCGTCGAGTTCACCGGGCTCGCCCCGAGCGCGTGGCTCGCCGCGGAGGTCGGAAATCTTCAAGCCCCGGACGCGTCGGCGGGTCGAGACTGGGCGTCATGACCGACAAGACACCCCCGCCCACCGTGTGGCCCACTCTCCGCGCGAACGACGCCCGCGCGCTGATCCGCTTCCTCGTCGACGTCGTCGGGTTCGAGGAGACCGCCGTGTACGGCGAGGGCGGTGAAGATGGTGGAGTCGTCCACCACGCCGAACTCTCGTGGCCCCTCGGCGGCGGGATCATGCTCGGCTCCGCGCGCGACGACGGCGGCGAGGCGGGGCCGACCCCGCCGGGTGCATGCAGCGCCTACATCGTCGTCGACGAGCCCGACGCGCTGTGTGACCGCGTCCGAGCCGGCGGCGCGGAGATCACCGTCGACCTGCACGACACCGACTACGGGTCGCGCGACTTCGGGATCCGCGACCCCGAGGGCAACCGCTGGTACTTCGGCACCTACCGCGGCGCACCCCGCGCGTCCTGATCCACATCGTCCTCGCAGAGGCGGCGCACTCGTCGCAGAGGTGATCACCTCTGCGCGGAGGCCACGCGCTCTGCGAGGACGCGTGATCACCTCAACCGCGGGCGAACGCCCGGCGCAAGCGGGCGGCCGGGGCGTCGAACGAATCGAGCTCAGCCCAGATCCAGCGCACCACCTGGAGCCCGCGGTCACGCAACGCGTCTTCGCGCAGCTTCTCCTCGAAGACCGCGTCGCCGGCGTCCTGACCCGGCCGCAGGCACCGGCCGTACTTGATCCTCCCGTCGAACTCGGCGACGGTCCGATGCTCCTCCCAGCCGAAGTCGCACCTGACACCATCCACCGGGTGCTGCAGGACGGGCGCGGGCAGCCCCGCGCGCCGGATCGCGACTCTGCTGCGCGTCTCCCCCGGACTCTCGGCTCGGGCGTCGGCGAACGCGACGACCCGACGAGCGGCACCGTTGCGGGGCCGGTGGGCTCCCCGCTCGACGGCGGCGGCCAGCGCGTCCGGCGTGACCACCTTCCGGAACAGCGCCCCGTCCGCCGGGACGAGGGCGACCTCGAACGGGAGCTCCCGGCCGAGGTCCGCGATCGTGCGGGCGATGCTCGTCACCGGGACTCCGCCGACGACCGTGACCTCGTCCGGGAGCAGGACGGCCGCGTGCAGGTGGACGACACCGCTGCGCCGCGCGCCGGACGCGCGGCTGCGGGTGGCGTGCACCCGGTCCAGCCGGACCGCCCAGAGAGGGAGTCCGTGCACCACGGCCGCGGAGGTGTGGCTGATCACCGTGTCCACCCCGAGGCACGGCAGTGCGGCACGGATCTCCAGCAGGTGGCAGGCCGCCGCGTCGTCCGGCCCGGATCCGTGGAGGTAGGCGCCCGGCCGGACGGTGCTCAGCACGCCGCTCCGCCGCAGCCCGCGCAACTCGGCGTCCGTGAGGCCGTCGGCGAGCAGGTCGCGGCGGAGGTTGAGCCCGGGACGGAGAGGTCCATGCGGAGAACGTCGCGTGTGCCGCAGCACGTCGGGAGGGGCGGCGCCGATCTGTGGATGGCCCGCCGCACTTGTGGACAGTTCGCCGGCGCCGTCCGCGCAGAGCCCGCCGTGTCGTCGCAGGGCCGATCTCTGCGACGACGACGGGGGCTCTGCGAGGTGACCGAGGCCCCTGCGACGACGAGTCACGAGAGCGCTCGCAACGGCGTACGGTGCGCCCACAGAGGACGGAGGTGGGAATGACCGCACGGCACGGGGAGGCGCCGACCCTCGAGTCGGTCGCCGCGCGCGCCGGGGTCTCGCGGGCCACCGCCGGCCGCGTGCTCGCCGGGTCGCCCCGGGTCAGCGACCACGCCCGCGACGCCGTCCTGCGCGCCGCCGCCGAGCTGTCGTACGTCACGAACCGGGCCGCGCGCTCTTTGATGACCCGCCGCAGCGACTCGATCGCCTTCGTCGTGGCCGAACCGGAGGAGCGGTTCTTCGCCGACCCGTTCTTCTCCCTCGTCCTGCGGGGGGTGCACGCCGCCGTCGCCGCACACGACGTGCAACTCGTGTTCGCCGTGCTCACCGACGACGCCGAGCGCGAGCGGTTCGCCCGGTTCGCCCGCGGCGGCCACGTCGACGGCGTCGCGTTCGTGTCGCTGCACGGCGCGGATCCGCTGCCCCGGGAGCTCCAGGACGCCGGTGTGCCGGTGATGCTGCAGGGCCGGCCGTTGGGGACGGCGCGCGACGAACCCGCGCCCGTCGGATACGTCGACGCCGACAACCACGGTGGCGCGCGCGCCGCGACACGGCTGCTCGCCGAGGCGGGCCGCACCCGCATCGGCACCGTCACCGGGCCGCTCGACATGGCCGCCGCCGTCGACCGCTTCGACGGGTACCGCTGCGAGCTCGCGGCACTCGACCTGACGCCGGCCGCCGTGGCCCACGCCGACTTCTCCGTCGTCGGCGGACGCCGGGCGATGCACGCGCTGCTCGACGCGGAACCGCTGCTCGACGGCGTCGTCGTCGCCAACGACCTCATGGCGCTGGGTGCCCTGCAGGCGCTCAACGAGCGCGGCCGGCGGGTGCCCGACGACGTCGCGCTGGTCGGTTTCGACGACATACCGCTGGCCGGCGCGGCCGCTCCCCCACTGACGACCGTGCGCCAGCCCATGGCCGAGATGGGCCGGGCCATCGCCACGGCGCTGCTGGAGATGGTCGGCGACCGCTCGCCGCGCCCGCCGCTGGTGTTGCCGACGGAGATCGTCCGTCGCGTGAGCGCCTGACAGCGCCCCTTGACAGCAGACCCGCTCCGGGAGACCCTGCTTCCACTCGTGAGAGCGCTCTCACAACGTCGAGGAGCCCCGCCCATGCCCATTCGCCGCACGGCGACCGCCGCACTGCTCGCCGGATCACTCGCCCTCACCGCCTGCGGGTCGTCGGACCCCGCACCCGCCGCACCCGGCACGCCGACCGAGATCTCGGTGAGCCTGTTCGGAACCTTCGGCTACGACGAGGTCGGCCTGTTCAAGGAGTACGAGGCCGCGAACCCCGGCATCACGATCCGGTACGAGTCCACGCAGGGCGAGGACAAGTACTGGCCGGCCCTGCAGACCCGGCTCGCATCGGGCAGCGGCGTCGCCGACGTGCAGGGCATCGAGGTCGCGCGCATCGCCGACGTCGTGCAGAACCAGGCCGACCTGTGGACGGACCTGCGCGACACCCCGGCCAACGACGCCGTCGGCCGCTACATCGACTGGAAGGAGAAGGCCGCCACCACGCCGGACGGCGCGGTGCTCGGCCTCGGCACCGACATCGGCCCCATGGGCATCTGCTACCGCTCCGACCTCCTCCAGCAGGCCGGCCTGCCGACCGACCCCGCGCAGCTCTCGGCACAGATGCCCGACTGGAACGGCTTCCTCGCCCTCGGCGAGAAGTTCCAGGCCGCCGCACCGGCCGGCGCCGCCTGGCACGACTCGGCGGGCGGCCTCTACAACGCGATCATCTCCACCCAGCAGCAGATCTACTACGACGCCTCGGGCAACCTCGTCTACGCGTCCAACCCGGCCGTCCGCCAGGCGTTCGACACCGCCGCCAAGGCCGGGCAGGCAGGGCTGACCGCCAAGCTCGAGCAGTTCCTCGACCCCGGCTGGGACCAGGGCTTTGGCTCCGGCCGGTTCGCCACGATCGCCTGCCCGTCCTGGATGATCGGCTACATCAAGGGCAAGGCCGGTGAGGCCGGTGCCGGCAAGTGGAACGTCACGTCCCTGCCGGGCGGCGCGGGCGGCAACTGGGGCGGGTCGTACATGGGCATCCCCGCGTCCAGCCCGCACAAGGAGGAAGCGGCGAAGCTGATCACCTGGCTGACCGCGCCCGAGCAACAGGCGAAGGTCTTCGCGAAGGTGGGCAACTTCCCGTCGACGACCCAGGCCATCACCGAGGTCTCCGGCGCGACCGACCCGTACTTCAACGGCGCCCCGATCGGCCAGATCTTCTCCAAGTCGGCGACGTCGGCGCCCGTGCAGATCCTCGGCCCGCAGGACGGTGTCGTGAAGAACGCGATGACCCAGGCCCTGCTCGCCGTGGAGACCGGCGGTGCCACACCGGACGTCGCGTGGGCCGACGCCGGCAAGAAGATCGACAACCAGGTCGGCTGATGTTGATCGAGACCCGGGCGGCCGCGCCGCCCCTCGACGTCCCGGCCGCCGGGGAGCCCCTCCCCCCGGCGGCCGGGGCCCCACGCCGACGCTCATGGCGCTCCCGGCTGCACGCCGCGGAGGCGCGTACCGCCCCCTACGCCTACGTCGCCCCGTTCTTCGCGATCTTCCTGGCCTTCGGGCTGTTCCCGTTGATCTACACGGCGTGGATCAGCCTGCACCGTTACCGGCTCGGATCGCGGATGAGCTGGATCGGGCTGGACAACTACGTCTGGCTGTTCAGCAACCCGTCCTTCTACAACGCGCTGTGGAAGACGATCACGATCGGCGTGCTCTCGACGGTTCCCCAGCTCGCCATCGCCCTCGGCCTGGCCCACCTGCTCAACTACAAGCTGCGCGGCCGCACGTTCCTGCGCGTCGCCATGCTGATGCCCTACGCCACGTCCGTCGCCGCCGCGACGCTTGTCTTCGCGCTGATCTTCGGCCGCGACGCGGGCCTGGTGAACGGGTTGCTCGGCGCGGTCGGGATCGACCCCGTCGACTGGCGCAACGGCGACTGGACGGCCCAGATCGCCATCTCGGTGATCGTGATCTGGCGGTGGACCGGCTACAACGCGCTGATCTACCTCGCCGGCATGCAGTCGATCCCGGCCGACCTCTACAAGGCGGCCGCGATGGACGGGGCGAACCGCTGGCAGCAGTTCCTACACGTCACGCTGCCCGGTCTGCGCCCGACGATCCTGTTCACGATCGTCGTCTCGACGATCGGCGCCAGCCAGCTCTTCGGCGAGCCGCTGCTGTTCGGCGGCGGCCAGGCCAACGGCGGGCCCGCGAACCAGTATCAGACGCTGGGCCTGTTCATGTACCAGCAGGGCTGGCAGTTCGGGCAGCTCGGGCGGGCGGCGACCGTCGCGTGGGTCATGTTCCTGCTGATCATCGCGCTGGTGCTGCTCAATGCTTGGGTCGCCCGGCGGAGGACCGAGCGATGACCCTCCTCATCCCGCGCCGACGGCGCGCCCCGGACGCCGCAGGCCGTCCGACCTACCTCATTCTCGGGGCCGTCACGCTGCTGTTCCTGGCCCCCTTCTACTACATGCTCGTCGCGGCCAGCCGGCCGATGAGCGAGATGAACGTCTGGCCCCCGCCGCTGCTGCCCGGCGACGATCTGTGGACGAACGTCCTCACGGCGATCCGCCAGCAGAGCATCGGCCTGGCACTGGTCAACTCGCTGCTGGTGTCGGTGACGATCACCGTTGCGACCGTGCTGTTCTGCACGCTGGCCGGCTACGCCTTCGCGAAGATGCGGTTCCGCGGCCGCAACGTCCTGTTCGGCATCACCATCGGGACGATGATGATCCCGACGAGCCTGTCCGTCGTCCCGCTCTACTCGATCATGGCGGACCTCGGGTTGGCAGGAACGCTCCCGTCGGTGGTCCTGCCGTCGCTGGTCACCGCGTTCGGTGTGTTCTTCATGCGGCAGTACCTGCTGCAGTCGGTGCCCGACGACCTGATCAAGGCGGCCCGGATGGACGGGGCCACGTCGCTGCGCACGGTGTGGAGCATCGTGCTGCCGATCGCCCGCCCCGGCATGGCCGTGCTCGGGATGCTCACGTTCATGACCGCCTGGAACGACTATTTCTGGCCGGTCATCACCCTCAACTCGACCAACCCGACCGTCCAGGTCGCGCTCAACAACCTCGGCAGCGGCTACGTGCCGGACACCGCAGTGATCATGGCGGGCACCCTCGTCGGGACCCTGCCGGTGCTCGTGGTGTTCGTGCTGCTCGGCCGCCAGATCGTCGGCGGGATCATCGCCGGCGCCGTGAAGGGATGACCCGTTGACTCTTGCGTCGCCGGAAGCCGCCACCGACGTCCTGTCCTTTCCTCCCGGCTTCCTCTGGGGCGCAGCGACCGCGGCCTACCAGATCGAGGGTGCCGCCGCCGAGGGCGGGCGCACGCCATCGATCTGGGACACCTTCTCGCACACGCCCGGCCTCGTCGCGAACGGCGACACCGGCGACGTCGCCGACGACCACTACCACCGCTACGCCGACGACGTCGCGCTCATGGCCTCACTGGGTCTCACGTCGTACCGGTTCTCGGTGGCCTGGCCCCGGATCACCCCCCAGGTGACGGCCGACGCGCTCGGCCCCGTCAACGACGAGGGGCTGGCGTTCTACTCGACGCTGGTCGACACGCTGCTGGCCGCGGGGATCACCCCGGCCGTCACCCTCTACCACTGGGACCTCCCGCAGGCCCTGGAGGACGCGGGCGGCTGGGCGGCACGGGCGACCGCGGAGCGGTTCGGGGAGTACGCCGGCGTCGTGGCCGCCGCGCTCGGCGACCGGGTGCCGCTGTTCATCACGCTGAACGAGCCGTGGTGCAGCGCCTACCTCGGCTACGCCAGCGGCGCGCACGCACCGGGCCGCACCGACCCGGTCCTCGCGCTCGCTGCCGTCCACCACCTCAACCTCGCCCACGGGCTCGCCTCAGCCGCCATCCGGGAAGCTGCGCCGGAGGCGCGGGTGGGGGTCACGCTCAACCTGGCGTGGGTCCGTCCGGAGACCGACTCGTCGGCCGACCTCGACGCCGCCCGCCGCTGCGACGGCCTGCAGAACCGGGTGTTCCTCGACCCGATCCTGCGCGGCCGCTACCCCGTCGACGTCGTCGCCGACACGGCAGGGGTCACCGGCTGGGGGTTCGTGCAGCCCGGCGACATGGAGACGATCGCGGCGCCGCTGGACGTGCTGGGGCTCAACTACTACAGCCCCCTGCACGTGCGGCACTGGACGCGGGAGCGGCCACGGGAGACCGCCGACGGTCACGGCGACGCCGCGGCGACCCCGTGGATCGCCTGCGACGACGTCGAGTTCCCGCCCCGGTCGGGACCGACGACGGACATGGGCTGGGGCATCGACCCGCGCGGTCTGACCGAGCTGTTGCTGCGGGTGTCCGAGGAGCGCCCGGACCTCGAGCTCATGGTCACCGAGAACGGGGCGGCGTTCCCCGACGTCGTCGGCGCGGACGGCCTCGTGCACGACGACGACCGCATCGACTACCTGCGCGGGCATCTCGCCGCCGTGCACGCCGCGATCGGCGCGGGCGCGCGGGTGACGGGCTACTGCGTGTGGTCGCTGCTGGACAACTTCGAGTGGGCGTGGGGGTACGCGAAGCGCTTCGGGATCGTGCACGTCGACTACGCGACGCTGGAGCGCACACCGAAAGCCAGCGCACGGTTCTACGCGCAGGTGGTGAAGGAGAACGCAGTGCCGGTCCGGTGACGTGAGCGGGGTGCGATGGCCTAGAGGTACCCGCCCGGCTCGAACGGTGCGGGCAGCCGGCCCGGCACGATCCGGCGTCCGGTGACGACCTTCGGGATCAACCGGATCCAGTGGCCGTGCTCGCCCGGGGCCCACGGGTTTCCACCCGCGGTGCGCAGACGCTCGACCAGCTCCTTGCGTCGGTCACCCGTGACCTCCTCGGCGAGCGCCTGGACCAGCACGCTCCAGCCGCTGCGGGTGTGCTGGTCGACGTCGTCGACCTCGAAGGCGACCCTGGTGTGGTCGGCTGCCGCCGTGATCTTCGCGGAGTCGGTGCGGATCACGACAGCCTCGCCGTCGAGCACGTAGTTGACCGGGAGGATCACCGGGAACGGCCCGTCTGCGAGACCGATCCGGCCGAACTCCCGGGTCGCCAGCAGCCTGCGGCACTCCTCGGCGTGCAGCACGACGAGGGCCGGGTCGCGCTCCGTGTCCGGCACGGCCATGGTGCACCTCCTTGAACCCGCTCTTGCAGCACCATCGCAGGTGCTGCAGGCGGCCCACCAGAGTCGAAAGACCCGTCAGTTCTCGGCACGCAGGGACGGCAGCTCGTCGGCGTGCCCCGCCGACGCCGTCACCAGCGTCTCGAACGTCGCCGGTTCGTCTGCGAGCGCCTCCGACAGCAGCGGCACCACGTGCTCCCGCACCGGGAACGGGCTCAGCGCGCGGCGGTAGGCGTCGACGGAGGCGAACCGCACCGTCAGGACCCACCGGTCCGGGTCGTCGACCGCGCGCCCGGCCTCACCGCCCAGGCAGCCCGGCGCGGCGGTGAGCAGCTCCAACGCCCGGCGGATCCGGGCAGGGAACGCCTCCGCGGCGGCGGGGACGACGAAGCGGCAGACGAGCAGCACGCGGCACAGCCAAGCGCACACGATTATCACTGTCCATCTTCCGTCTACGATGGGTGACGTGATGCAGCCCGCCGAGCGTTCGACGGCGGTGCTGGCCGAGCCGGGCTGCGACCATCCCGGCGAGATCTGCCCGACGGTCCGGCCCGCGCGCAGCTCGCGGGCCTACGCGGCGGCCGGCGACCTGCTGCGTGCCCTGGCCGCCCCGGTGCGCATCGCCATCGTGCTGGAGCTGCGCGAGGCGCCGTGCTGCGTGCACGACCTCGTCGACGCGCTGGCCGTGCCCCAGCCCCTGGTCAGCCAGCACCTGCGGGTGCTCAAGGCGGCGGGCGTCGTGCAGGGCGAGCGGCGTGGCCGGGAGGTCGTGTACTCGCTGGTCGACGACCACCTCGCGCACATCGTCGTCGACGCCCTCGCGCACGCGGAGGAGCAGGAATGACGGAGCAGGAATGACTGAGCAGGAATGACTGAGCAGGAATGACGACGGCGCGGGCGATGCGGGCCACCCGGCAGCGGGCGGCGGTGTCGGGTCTGCTGGACCGGCTGGCCGACTTCCGGTCCGCGCAGGAGATCCACGAGGAGCTGCGCCGCGTCGGCGAGGGCATCGGCCTGACCACGGTCTACCGGACGCTGCAGGCGCTGGCCGACGCGGGCGAGGTCGACGTCCTGCGCACCGGCAGCGGCGAGTCCGTGTACCGGCGGTGCGCCACGGACGACCACCATCACCACCTGGTGTGCCGGCAGTGCGGCAAGGCCGTCGAGATCGCCGGCCCCGCGGTCGAGACGTGGGCGCAGCGGGTCGCCGACGAGCACGGCTACACCGATCTCAGCCACACCGTGGAGATCTTCGGGCTGTGCCGGGAGTGCAGCGTCCTGCCTGTGTCTCAGAACGAGTCATCGGGAACAGGCGCAGGCGGCTAGCGTCCGCGAGCGTGGCGGACAGCAACGGCGCCGCACCGCACGCGGTGCGCCGTCTCGACGGCAGCGAGGCGACCGAGCTGAGCGCGCTCGCCGCCGTCTTCGACGATCTCCAGTACTCGCTGCAGTGCTGCGAGCACCTGGTGGGCGCGCTCGCCCGACCCGAGACCGACACCGTGCTGGTGGAGGCGCTGTTCACCGGTGCGCTCGTCGCGTACGCGCGGTGCTTCTCCGGCCGGACGAAGATCCTCTCGGACGACGACCTCGACAAGCTGGAGCTCGACGGCGACGTCGCCGGCTTCCACCGCGTCCTGCTGCGGCTGCGCGACCACTACGCCTCGCGGCACACGAACCCGCGCGAGACGTTCACCGTCGGCGTCGCACAACGCAACAACGGCAGAGCGGCGGGGGTCGCGGTGGTCGGTGCACAGCAGCCGGCGGTCGACGACACCACCGTCCGCCAGCTCGGCCGGATCGCCTACGGGCTCAGCGGGCTCGTGGACGCGCGGATGCAGGCCGCGCAGCAGAAGGTGCACCTTGTCGCGCAGGACCTCGACGCCGCGCGGCTCATCGCGCTGCCGCTGGTGGACGTGCAGGTGCCCGCCTGACCGCGGTCCGTGCCGGCAGCCGGGCGCTCACCAGCAGGTACTCGTAGGCATAACTCGGCGGCCCGCCGACCGGGCCGGTGTCCAGGTCGGTGAAGAACTCCACCAGCTCGCGCTCGAACTCCGCCGCACGCGTGGAGTCCAGGTCTGCGACCGTCGCGACCAGCGGCGGGAAGTACCTCAGGTAGTGGGCGGCCAGCGCATCGGGCGGCCCGGAGAAGTCGATCTGCACCCGCCGAGGCTCGGTGCGCACCTCCGCTCCGTGCAGCAACGCGGTGGCATGCTCTGGGTCGCCCCAGGCGATGGGCGGCGGTCCGTCGCCGGAAGCGGGGTGATACCGGCTCACGAGTCGGAAGAATCGCCCGACCGCCCCGTCGGGCATCCAGTTCGCCATCGTGACCGTCCCACCGGGACGGCAGACCCGCAGCAGCTCGCGCGCCGCCGCGGACTGGTCCGGCGCGAACATCGCGCCGATGCACGACAGCACCGCGTCGAACTCCCCGTCGGCGAACGGAAGCTTCTCCGCGTCGGCCACCTGCCAGCGCAGGGTCAGGCCGCGGTCGCGTGCGTGCTGCTTCCCGATCTCCATCAGCTCGGGGGCCACGTCGGTGGCCACCACCTCGGCGCCGGTCGCCGCCGCCGGCAGGGCCGCGTACCCGGACCCTGCGCCGACGTCGAGCACCCGCATTCCCGGCCCGACCTGGGCGGCGGCCACGAGTGCACGTCCCTGGTCCGCGATGAGTGCCGCGACCCGGTCGTAGTCGCCCAGTGCCCACAGCTCCTGCGCTGTCCGTGTCGTCGTCATGGCCGTGACTATCGGCGGCGCGCAGCACCGGATGAAGTTCGAAAATCGGACTCCCGGACCCGCATCGCGCGGAGGATGGTGGACGCCGTGGAGGGATACGGGCAGTACTGCCCCGTCGCTCTCGGGGCCGAGGTGTTCGCGGAGCGGTGGACCCCGATCATCGTGCGCAACCTCATGGGCGGCGCCGAGCGGTTTGGCGACATCCTCGACGGCGCTCCTGGCCTTTCGCGGAGCGTTTTGGCCCAGCGGTTGCGCAGCCTCGAGCGCGCCGGCGTCGTCGAGCGGTGTCTCACCGGAGCCGTCCCCACCTACCGGCTCACGGTCTGCGGTCAGGAGCTCGCGGAGGTCTGCCTCGCGCTCGGCAGGTGGGGAGCTCGGTGGCGGGAGACCCTCCCGGAGCACCACGATCCCTACCTGGTCGTCTGGATGCTCTCGCGGATGGTGCACCTCGACGAGCTGCCCCGCCGTCGGGTCGTGGTCCGCTTCGACGTGCGAGACTCACGCCCCCCGAACCGGCTGTGGCTGGTCCTCGCGGCCGGCGAGCGGGAGGTGTGCGTGACCGATCCCGGCTACGGCGACGACGCCGTCGTCACGGCCGACATCGCGACACTGGTGGCCTGGCACTGCGGCCGCCTGTCCCTCGGTCAGGCGCAGCGCGCAGGGATGCATGTCGTCGCGACCCCGGCGGACGAGCGGATGCTCGCCGCCTGGGGGCGGCTGAGCCCGTTCGCCGAGGTCACCCCTATGCCTCGGTGAGCTCCGCGCGCATGCTCGAGGCGCTGGCGACCACCAGCATCAGCAGCGTCCCCATCGCCTTCTCCTCCAGCCCGATCGCCGGGAAGGCATAGCGGAGCGTCACGTCCCAGCCCTGCTCGCCGCGGATCACCCGCGGGGTGCCGAAGAGCCCCTCCCCGACGCCCATCGCGACCCGCGTCGGCACGTCATCGTCGGCGGGCAGGTCCCACGCGACGACGCAGGTCAGGTTGAGCACCGGGAGCCCTTCGTCCAGCTCGGTGCCCTGCACCGCGCAGACGACACCGCCGTGGGCGAACGTGAGCGTGCCGTCGTCGTCGACCGTGACGTCGTGGTAGCGCTCCAGCGCGGTCCGGGCGATGTCCAGCATTTCTTTCATCGGGCCTCCGTGGGCTTGTCGCGCGCCTTGTCGACCGCCGAGCCGAACCGGCGGTCGCGCCGCGCGTAGATCTCGACGGCCTGCCAGAGGTGGCGGCGGTCGAAGTCGGGGAACAGCGTGTCGAGGAAGACCATCTCCGCGTACGCGCTCTGCCACAAAAGGAAGTTCGACGTCCGCTGCTCGCCGGAGCTGCGGACGAACAGGTCGACGTCGGGCATCTCCGGCTCGTCGAGGTACCGCGCGATCGCCCGCTCGTCGACCTTGTCCGGGTTGATGCGGCCCTCGGCGGCCAAGCGGGCGATCTGCCGTACGGCGTCGACGATCTCGGCGCGTCCGCCGTAGTTGACGCACATGGTCAGGTTGAGCACGTCGTTGTGCTTCGTCTTCTCCTCGGCGATCTCCAGCTCGCGGATCACGCTGCGCCACAGCCGCGGCCGACGCCCGGCCCAGCGCACGCGCACACCCATCGCGTGCATCTCGTCGACCCGGCGGCGGATCACGTCGCGGTTGAAGCCCATGAGGAAGCGGACCTCGTCCGGGCTGCGCCGCCAGTTCTCCGTGGAGAACGCGTACGCCGACAGCCAGCGGACGCCGATGTCGATGCACCCGCGGGCGACGTCCATCAGTGACGCCTCGCCCATCCGGTGCCCCTCGATCCGCGGGAGCCCGCGGGCGTTGGCCCAGCGTCCGTTGCCGTCCATGACCAGCGCGACGTGGTTCGGGACCAGCTCGCGTGGGATCGCAGGGGGCCTGGCGCCGCTGGGGTGCGGCGGCGGGGGTTGCGGGGGCACGTCGGCCAGCCTACGAACTGCACCGCAGCGAGCGTCGCCTCAGGGTTGTTCCGACGGCCGTGGGGCGACGCCGGCGGTGATCTCGACGCCGCTGCGTGCCGCCGGGGTGGGCCGCCGCTCCACCAGCGGCAGCGACCGCAGCTGCCGCTCGAGGTGATACTGCAGGTGCGCGGCCACCAGCCCGCTGGTCTCGCGCCGCGCCGGGGAGCCGGCCGCGTCCGCCACCGTCCAGTCGCCGTGC
The DNA here is from genome assembly GCF_031845345.1 of Pseudonocardia charpentierae. Classification (NCBI taxonomy): domain Bacteria; kingdom Bacillati; phylum Actinomycetota; class Actinomycetes; order Pseudonocardiales; family Pseudonocardiaceae; genus Pseudonocardia; species Pseudonocardia charpentierae. The sequence goes on from NZ_JAVREJ010000013.1 coordinate 39,622, forward strand.
AGCAGCGCGTCGAGGAGTCCGAAGGTCTCCGGCGCCGGTGTCACCGAGCCCGGCGGGCGACACCGCGGGCACACCGCTCCCCCGCCCGTCACGCTGAACGCCCGGTGCGGCCCCGGCGCGGCGCAGCGGGCGCAGTCGCTGATCGCAGGGGCCCAGCCGGCGTGCGTCATCGCGCGGAGAAGGAAGGCGTCGAGCACCAGCGACTGGTCGCGCTCGCGGTCGGCCAGGGCCCGGATCGCGCCGACGACCAGCAGGTACACCCGGAGCGCAGGCTCACCCTCCTCGGCGACGAGGCGGTCCGCGGTCTCCAGCACCGCGCACCCCGCGGTGTAGCGGGCGTAGTCGCCGACGATGCCCGCGCCGAAGGCGTCGACGGTCTGGGCCTGGGTGACGACGTCGAGGCTGCGGCCGGTGTAGCACTGCACGTCGACGTGGTTGAACGGCTCCAGCCGCGCCCCCCACCGCGAGCGGGTGCGCCGCACTCCCTTCGCGACGGCGCGCACCTTGCCGTGGCGACGGGTGAGAAGGGTGACGATCCGGTCGGCCTCGCCGAGCTTCTGCACCCGCAGCACCACGCCGGTGTCGCGGTACAGGGTCACGGGAAGAGCCTACGTCCCGGCCCCGGCGTGAGAGCCTTGACAGCGCCGCGCACTCCCGGTGAGGTAACCCTACTTCTCTGCCTGGAGGCCCGGTGACCCGAGCTGTCCCCGCGAACGGCAATCATCGCGTTCCAGAACACGCCCGCGCCGAGACCGCCCGCACGCTCGCGGCGACGCCGGGAATCCGCGGCGAGCCCTCCGACGCCGAGCGCGGACGGACCCTGCTTGCGGCGTCGCAGACCGGGGCGCTGGCGACCGTGGCCGTCGAGGGCGGGTTCCCGTTCGGCTCGCTGGTCGCCTACGCCGTCGACGACGCCGGACAGCCGCTCCTGTGCCTGTCCGACCTGGCCGAGCACAGCCGCAACCTGGCCGCCGACCCGCGGTCGTCGCTGATGGCCTACGAAACAGGACCGGGCGACCCGCTCGCGCTGGCCCGGGTCACCGTCCTCGGGTCCGTCGTCGAGCTGCGCGACGACGCCCGCGAGGCGGCGCTGCACACCTACCGCGAGCGGCACCCCGACGCCTTCTACGCCGCGTTCGACGACTTCCGCCTCTACCGGCTCGAGGTCTCCTCGGTCCGGTACGTGGGCGGGTTCGGCCGGATGAGCTGGGTGTCGGCGGACGACCACGCGTCGGCCGAGCCGGATCCGCTGCGACCACACGTCGCGGGGATCGTCGGGCACATGAACGACGACCACGCGGACGCGCTCGTCGCCTACTGCCGCGTGTTCGGCGGGCAGCCGGCGACGGAGCGGGCCGAGATGGTCGGCGTCGACCGCTACGGGTTCACGATGCTCGCCGCGGGTCCGGGCACGGACGAGCGGAAGGCGGTCCGGATCCCGTGGGGACGGCGCGTCGACACGGTCGGCGAGGTGCGCGCGGCGACGATCGCGCTGTTGCGGGGGGCGCGCGCGGCGGATTGACGCGCACGATCAGCCGGGCTGATCGTCCGGCGGCGATCCGGGGCGAATCGGGGGTCGTACCGCCCACACGATCAGCTCGGTTGATCGTGCGGCAACAACAGCGGGCGACGGCCGGCGGGCGTCAGAAGCCGAGTTTGCGCAGCTGGCGCGGGTCGCGCTGCCAGTCCTTCGCCACCGTCACGTGCAGGTCCAGGTACACCTTCGTGCCCAGCAACGCCTCGATCTGGCGCCGCGCCGCGGTGCCCACCGCGCGCAGCCGCTCGCCGCGGTGCCCGATGACGATGCCCTTCTGGCTCGACCGCTCCACGTAGACGGTCGCGTGCACGTCGATCATGTCGTCGCGACCCTCGTGCGGGAGCATCTCCTGCACGACCACGGCGATCGAGTGCGGCAGCTCGTCGCGCACGCCCTCCAGCGCGGCCTCGCGGACCAGCTCCGCGACGAGGGTCTCCTCCGGCTCGTCGGTCAGCTCGCCGTCCGGGTACAGCGGCGGGCCCTCGGGGAGGCGACCGACGAGCAGGTCGGCCAGCAGCCCGACCTGGAAGCCGTCGACGGCGGAGCACGGCACGACGTCCGCGAACTCCATCAGCCCACTGAGCTGGGTGAGCCGCTCCGCGACCTGCTCCGGACGGGCCAGGTCGGTCTTGGTGACGACGCCCAGGATCGGGGTGCGACCGGCCACGGAACGCAGCTCGGAGACGATGAACTCGTCGCCACGGCCCACCGGCTGGTCCGCCGGCACGCAGAACCCGATCACGTCGACCTCGGCCCAGGTCTCGCGCACGATGTCGTTGAGACGGCTGCCGAGCAGCGTGCGCGGCTTGTGCAGGCCCGGAGTGTCGATCACGATCAGCTGCGCGTCGGGGCGGTGCAGGATGCCCCGGATCGCGTGCCGGGTGGTCTGCGGCCGGCTCGAGGTGATCGCGACCTTCTGCCCGATCAGCGCGTTCGTCAGCGTCGACTTGCCGGCGTTCGGGCGGCCGACGAAACAGGCGAAGCCCGAGCGGAAGTCGTCGGGAACATCGGCGAACATCTACAGGGGCCCCAATTTCTCGCCGGTGAGCGTCTCGAGGATCTCGCGCCCGATCGGGAGTGCCGCGGTCGCGGCGGGTGACGGAGCGTTGAGCACGTGCAGCACCGCGCCGGTACCGGCGCCTTGGGCGACGAACAGGAAGTCGTCGACCAGCGTGCCGTCCGCCCGCACTGCCTGGGCCCGCACCCCGGCGCCGGCCGGATGCAGGTCGTCGGCGCGGACGTCGGGCAGCAGCCGTTGGATCTGGCGGACCATCGCCTCGCGGGACAGCGACCGGTGCATCTCACCGAGCCCGTAGCGCCAATGCTTCCGCGCCAGCCGCAGCATGCCGGGGTAGGCCAGCGTGCCGAGCAGCTCCTTGGGCTTGACTGCGCCCCACGAGTAGCCCTCGCGGGCCAGCGCGAGCACGGCGTTCGGGCCGGCGTGGACGCTGCCGTCGATGCCCCGGGTCGCGTGCACGCCGAGGAACGGGAACGCCGGGTCCGGCACAGGGTAGATCAGCCCCTTGACGAGCCCGGCGGCGCGCTCGCCCAGGCCGGAGTACTCGCCGCGGAACGGGATGACCCGCACGCCGGGATCGGCACCGGACGCCCTGGCCAGCTCGTCGCAACGCAGTCCGGCGCAGACCACGACCTGGGTGCCGAGGAGGTCGCCGCCGTCCGTGCGGACCACGACGTCGGCGCGGCGCCGCACGACGCTGCGGACCGCCCGCCCGAGGTGGATCTCGCCGCCGTCCTTCTCCACGAGCTCGCCGAGCTTCTCCGCGATCGCCCGGTAGTCGGTGATCCCGGTCGAGGGCACGAACAGGGCCGCGATCCCCCGGACGTGCGGCTCGTGCGCACGCATCCCGGCCTGGTCCAGCTCGTGGTTCTCGACGCCGTTCGCGTCGCCGCGCCGCTTGAGGTCGGCGAGGCGCGGCAGCTCGTCGGGCTCGGTGGCGACGACGAGCTTGCCGGTGACCTCGTGCGGCAGGTCGTGGGCGCGGCAGAAGGCGACGGTCTCGGCGCAGCCGGCGACGGCGAGGCGGGCCTTGTAGCCACCCGGGGCGTAGTAGAGCCCGGAATGGATGACGTTGGAGTTGTTGCCCGTCTGGTGGGCCGCGAGCCGCGGTTCGCGCTCGACGACGGCGACCGAGCGGCCGGTCCGCGCGACCGCGTGCGCCGTGGCGAGGCCGACGATGCCGCCGCCGACGACGACCACGTCGTACCGCGGGGTGGTCATGAGGCCTCCGGCGCCAGCACGGCGCGGACGGCACCGGTCGCGTCGGCGTGCAGCACGGGGGCGGACGGCGCGAGGTCGCGGACGGCGGCCAGCGAGGCCTCGTCGACGCCATCCGCGCCCGTCACGACCGCGGCCGCCTCCAGGCCCGGAGCGCCGCTGGACACCGCCGCCGCGACCGCCGCCTGCAGTGCCGTCAGCGACAGCGAGGGCAGGGCGACGGAGGCGGCCACGTAGGTGCGCCCGTCCGTGTCGCGCACAGCGGCTCCCTCGGCGGCACCGGTGCGGGCGCGGGCCGAGCGGGCCAGCGTCACGATCTTGGCGTCTTCGGGGTCGAGCTCAGCCGCGCCGGACATCGTCCTCCTCCAGCCGCCCGGCGTACGCACCGGCGGTGTCGTCTCGAGTGCTGCCCGTGGACCGGCCGTTGGTGGGGGTGTCGAGCTCGTCGATCGGGTCCGACGGAGCGAACGCGGTGTCCGGGGCAGCGTCGGCTCCGTCGTCGTTGCCCTCGTCGACGTCGTGCACCGGGGTGATCAGCACCGTCGTGATCCGCACCCGCCCGCGGGCGTCCTTCCCACCCTCGGCCAGCAGGTGCAGCCCGGCGACGCCGACCTCCGCACCCGGCAGCGGCACCCGGCCGAGCTGCTGGGCGAGCAGGCCGCCGAGCGTGTCGACGTTCGCCTCCTCCAGCACGGCCCGCAGCTCCGCGGCGGGGCCCTCGTCGTAGTCGCCGCCGTCGGGGAACAGGCCGTCGAGCTCCTGCAGGTCTTCGACCGGCAGCCGCGCCGCGACCCGGAGCCTGCCGTCGTCCAGCCGAGCGACGTCGGGCACCTCGTCGGCGTCGTACTCGTCGGTGATCTCCCCGACGATCTCCTCGAGGATGTCTTCGATGGTGACGACCCCGGCGGTGCCGCCGTACTCGTCGACCACGATCGCCATGTGGTTGCGGGTGCGCTGCATCTCCTTGAGGAGCTCGTCGATCCGCTTGCTGTCGGGGACGAACACCGCGGGGCGCATGACGGCGGTCAGCACGGCGGCCGGGTCGCCGTTCTGGACTTGCTCGCTCTGGGCCCGGACCAGGTCCTTGAGGTAGGCGACGCCGATGACGTCGTCGATGTTCTCGCCGAGCACCGGCAGCCGCGAGTAGCCGCTGCGCAGGGCCAGCCGCAGGACCTTGTCGACGGACGTGTCGCGCTCGACCCACACGACGTCCGGGCGCGGCACCATCACCTCGCGGACGAGCGTGTCGCCCAGCTCGAACACCGAGTGGATCATCTTGCGCTCGGTCTCGTCGACGACGCCGCTGGTGCTGGCCATGTCGACCAGCTCGCGGAGCTCGACCTCGGAGGAGAACGGGCCCTGACGGAAGCCCTTGCCGGGCGTCACCGCGTTGCCGATCAGGATCAGCAGCTTGGTCAGCGGGCCCAGCAGCGTCGCGAGCGCGCGGATCGGCGCCGCGATCGCGACGCCCAGCTCGTACGGGTGCTGGCGGCCGAGCGTGCGCGGGCCGACGCCGATCAGGACGTAGCTGACCACGACCATGATCGCGCCTGCCGTGAGGATCCCCGCCCACACGGGAGTGATCAGCCGGGCGAGCGCGACCGTGAGCAGCACCGTCGCCGAGGTCTCGGCCACCAGCCGCAGCAGGAGGAGCAGGTTGACGTGGCGGGGGCGGTCCGCGACGACGGCGGCCAGCGCGCGGGCGCCGGCGCGCCCCTCACGGACCAGGGCCTCGACCCGGGCGCGCGACACGGAGTTCAGGGCGGCGTCCGCCGCGGCGAACAGGCCCGCGAGCGGGACCAGCAGCGCGGCAATGATTATCAGTGCGACCGGGCTCATCGGATCAGGCGTCAGGAGTCTTCGAGGCCGACCGTGCCGAGCAGCCGCGAGTCGTGGCGGCGTTGCGCCTCCCGCGTGGCGGCCTCGTGCCGGGCGGCCTGCCATTCGGCGAGCAGCGCGTTCTGCAGGCTGAACATCTCGCGCTCCTGCTCGGGCTCGGCGTGGTCGTAGCCGAGCAGGTGCAGCACACCGTGCACGGTGAGCAGCGCCAGCTCGTCGGCGAGGCCGTGGCCGGCCTTACGGGCCTGCGCGGCGGCGAACGCCGGGCAGAGCACCACGTCGCCGAGCAGTGCGGGCCCGATCTCGGGTGCGTCCGGCCGGCGCGACTCGTCGACCAGCTCGTCCATCGGAAACGCCATGACGTCCGTGGGCCCGGGCTCGTCCATCCACCGCTCGTGCAGCTCGGTCATCACCTCGGTGGTCACGACCATGACCGACAGCTCGGCGGCGGGGTTCACCTGCATGGCGGCGAGCACGTGCTGCGCGACGGAGGCGAGCGCCGACTCGTCGACGGCGACGCCGGACTCGTTGGCGACCTCGATGCTCACCCGACCAGCCTACGGGCCTCGCTGATGCGTCGTACGCGCAGGCAGCCACCCGACGAGCGGCCCGTTCGTCGCCCAGGTTTGGACGAACGGGCCGGTCGTACAAAAGCGGACCGGGTCAGCGGCGGCGGACGCGGGTGCGGTCCTGCGGCGGGCCGGTGCGCGGCGCGGCCGTGAGGGTGTGCCGCTCGGCCGTGGAGTCGAACCGGGCGTAGGCGTCGACGATGTCGCTCACCAGCCGGTGCCGCACGACGTCCGTGCTCGTGAGGTAGGAGAAGTGGACGTCGTCGATCCCGTCGAGGATGTCGCGCACCACCTGCAACCCCGAGCGGGTGCTCCCGGGCAGGTCGATCTGCGTGACGTCGCCGGTGACGACGATCTTGCTCCCGAACCCGAGCCGGGTGAGGAACATCTTCATCTGCTCGGGCGTGGTGTTCTGCGCCTCGTCGAGAATGATGAAGGCATCGTTCAGTGTGCGGCCGCGCATGTACGCCAAGGGCGCGACTTCGATCGTTCCCGCCGCCATCAGTTTCGGAATGGACTCGGGATCCATCATGTCGTGCAGCGCGTCGTACAGCGGGCGCAGATACGGGTCGATCTTCTCGTTGAGCGTGCCCGGCAGGTAGCCCAGCCGCTCGCCCGCCTCGACCGCGGGCCGGGTGAGGATGATCCGGCTGACCAGCTTGCCCTGCAGCGCCTGTACGGCCTTGGCCATGGCCAGGTACGTCTTGCCGGTACCGGCGGGACCGATGCCGAACACGATCGTGTTCGCGTCGATCGCGTCGACGTAGCGCTTCTGGTTCAGCGTCTTCGGCCGGATGGTCTTCCCGCGACGCGAGAGGATGTCGAGGCTCAGCACCTCGGCGGGAGACTCTCCGATCCGCGTGACGTTGCTCGAGTCCGACAGCATCTCCACGGTGCGGCGGACGGTGTCCGTGCCGACGTGCTGCCCGCGCTGGGCGAGGGAGATCAGCTCACCGAACACGCGCTCGGCGAACGCGACCTCGGCGGGCGCGCCGGAGAGAGTGAGCTCGTTGCCGCGGACATGCACGTCCGCGTCGAGCAGGTCCTCGGCGGCGCGCAGGCTCTCGTCGCGAGAGCCGAGCAGCGCCAGCAGCGCGGTGTCGGGAACGGCCATGCGGGACCGGGCGGGGGCCGGCGTCAAGTCCGTCAAGAGCGCTGCTTCCTGCTCGGTGCGACCGCTCGTCCGCGGCCACTGTGCAATTTCGATCCTACCGCCGGGGTCCGACAGTCGCCCGGATTTCGCGCCGGGCGGACGGTGGCGGGCCCGTGCTGCCCCCCGGGGACCGGAGCCCGACGATCAGCTCGGTTGATCGTGCGGGCCGGATCCGGGCCGCTTCGGGCCGGATCGCCGCCGCATGATCAGCCAGGCTGATCGTGCGGCCCCACACGAGCCCGGGCCTCCCGGCGTTCCTCCCCGCACGATCAGCTCACCCACCTCAGTCCCCCAAGCTCAGTGCCCACGGAACGCCTCGGCGAGCCACCACGACCCGCCGTCGGAGGCGATCGGGGCGTGCACGAGCAGCGGCGCCCGGCGCGGGCCCGCCACCCAGTCGGCGACGCTCTTGAGGTCACCCGGCGTCCGGATCGTCACCGCCTCGAACCCGTATCCGCGTGCCACCGCCGCGAGATCGACGTCGGGGAAGGTGACCGTGGTGTGGTCCGCGTCCGGGAAGTGGTGCACCTCGGCGCCGTAGCCGTGGTCGTCGTAGACGACCACGACCATCGGGAGCCCCAGCCGCGCCACGGTCTCCAGCTCGGCGGCGGCCATCAGCGCGCCACCATCCCCCAACGCGGCGACGGCAAGCCGGTCCGGGCGCGCCAGCGCCGCGCCGATCCCCGTGGCCAGGCCCAGCCCGATCGACTGGAACGCCTGCGTGAAGCAGAACCCCGCCTCGTCGGGCACCGCGAGGTAGGCGCTCGGGTAGCCCATGAAGTTGCCGGAGTCGACGGCGACGGTGCGCTCGCGGGGCAGCACGTCGTCGAGGCCGATCGAGAGCGTCCGCGGGTCGATGCCCGCGGCGTCGGTCAGGTCGTCGTACGGGACGTCCCGCCAGCGGCTCCGGGTGGCGATCGCGGTCCGGACGGCGTCGGTCCGGTACCCGGTCCGCGGAGCCACCGTGGCCAGGACGTCCGTCGCCGTGGCTGCGACGTCGCCGACCACACCCAGGTCGACCGGCCGGTGCATCCCGATCGCGTCCGCCTCGAGATCGACCTGCACCACCCCGGCGGCCGGGCCGAGCAACGTGCCGTGCCGGGTCGTCCACATGTTCAACGCGCAGCCCCAGCCGACCACCAGGTCCGCGTCCCGGATCAGCTCGGCGGCCAGTGGCGAGGCGAACCCGCCGGAGATGCCGAGCGCGAACTCGTCGCCCACGAACAGTCCGTGGGCGACGGCCGACGTCGCGAGCAGGGCACCGGACGCCGCGCCGAGCGCCCGCAACTCACGGCCGGCCCCGCGCGCGCCGCGACCGGCGACGAACACCGGGCGCTCCGCGGCCGCGATCAGGGCGGCCAGCTCGTCGACCGCTCCGGCCGCCGGCCGGACCGGCGCCAGCACGGGAACCGCAGGCAGCCAGGCCTCTGGGACGGCGGCGGCCTGCACGTCGAGAGGCAGGTTGAGCACCACCGTGCGCCGCTGCTCGACAGCCGTCCGGTAGGCCCGGACGACGTCCGCGGACGCCGACTCCGGCGTGTGCACCCGATCCGCGACCGCGCCGACGGCCGTGGCCAGCGCGTCCTGGTCGATGCGGAAGTTCGAGCGGACGGCGGCCGCTCCGGTCTCGGCGGCGAGCACGAGCAGCGGGGTGCGGCTCTTCGCGGCCTCGGCGATGCCGGTCATGGCGTTGGTCAGCCCGCAGCCCTGGTGCACCGTCAGCACCGCGGGCCGGCCGGTCGTCCGCGCCCAGGCGTCGGCCATCGTCGCGGCGCCGCCCTCGTGCCGGGCCGCGACGAACGGGACCCCGGCGCCGCGCAGCGCGTTCGTGACGTGGAAGTTGCCGCTGCCCACGACGCCGAACGCGTGCCCGACGCCGAGCCGGGCCAGTGCCGTGCCGACGAACTCCGCGACCGTCACCTCTCGACCAGCGCCAGCACCCGCGCCGGGCTGCCGGATCCCGAGACGATCGGCAGCGGCCCGGCGATCACGACCGCACCCGTCGCGGGCAGCCGCGCGAGGTTCTGCAGCTGGGTGAGCCCGTACTTGCCGGCGCCGAGCACGTAGGAGTGGCACGGGAAGGCGGGGTCGAACGAGTGCGCGGTACCCGCGTCCGTCCCGACGGTCTCGACGCCGACCCCGATCACCGGTGCCTCCTCGGCCAGCCACTTCGCGCACTCGACCGAGACGCCCGGGGTGTGCGGACCGGTCTCGTTCGCGTTCAGGAAGGCGGCGGCGTCTTCGCTGCGGGCGTCCCAGCCCGTGCGGTAGAACAGCCAGCCGCCCTCGGGCAGCGGCCCGTGCTCGGCCTCCCAGGCGCGGACGTGCTCGACCTCCAGCAGGAAGTCGGGGTCCTTCGCGCTCTCCGCGGAGAAGTCGAGCACCGCGGCGGGCGCCACGAGCTTGGCCACCGGGACCTGCGAGATGTCCTCGCCGCCGCGCCCGGTGATCCAGTGGTTGGGCGCGTCGAAGTGGGTGCCGGTGTGCTCGCTGGTGGAGATGTCGTTCCAGTACCAGGCGGGGCCGCGCTCGTCGAAGTTGCTGATCTCGGTCAGGGCGAACGGCGACGCGTTGGCGAACGGCGGCGGCAGCTGCAGGATCGGCGTGCCGCTGTGCAGGGGCGCGGTGAGGTCGACGACCTCGACGCGGCCGGTGCGCAGCGCGTCCAGCAGGTCGGCCAACACGGGCATGGGAGCTCCTCACATGATCGGGAGCCCCAGCATCGCGCGCGGCGTCGCGTCAGGTCCAGCGGCTCGTCAACACGCCCAGCGCGCCGAGCGCCACCGCACCGGCGGTCGACGCCCGCAGCACCTCCGGACCCAGCCGCACCGACCGCGCACCCGCCACGACGAGGGCGTCCAGCTCGTCGTCCGCGATCCCGCCCTCGGGACCGACGACGAGCAGGAGATCGCCCTCCGCGGGCAGGTCGATCGACGCCAGGCCGTCCGTCGCCGACTCGTGCAGCACCAGTGCGACCGGGACGGCCGCGACCCGCTGCGCGAGCGCCGCCGTCGTCACCGGCTCCTCGACCACCGGCACCCAGGGGCGCCGCGCCTGCTTCGCGGCCTCCCGCGCCGTCGTCCGCCAGCGGGCCAGCGCCTTCTCCCCGCGCGGCCCGGCCTCCCAGCGCGCGACGCACCGCGCCGCCCGCCACGGCAGCACCGCGTCCACCCCCGCCTCGGTCGCGAGCTCGACGGCCAGCTCGCCCCGGTCGCCCTTGACCAGCGCCTGGGCGAGCAGCACCCGGGGTGCCGGGGGCGCCAACGAGCGCCGGTCGACGACGTCCAGCCGCAGCGCGTCCTTCTCGACCGCGGTCACGACGGCGTGGGCGAGCCCGCCCCGCCCGTCGGCCAGCACCAGGCTCTCCCCCGCCCGCAGCCGCTTGACCGTCGCGGCGTGCCGGCCCTCCGGGCCGTCGAGGACCGCGGTGTCGCCGGTCGGCAGCGCGTCGACGAGGAACAGGGGCGCAGTGGTCACGTGCGGGTCACTTGCGGCGGATCGGGATTCTCGTGGCCACCGGCTCGGTGGTGAGGAAGTCGAGCACGAGCCGGGCGACCAGGTCGGGCTTCTCGAGGATCAGGACGTGCGACGTGCCGGGGACGACGGCCAGCTCGGCGTCGGGAATGCCGCGGTAGAGCGCGAGCGTGTGCTCCAACCGCACCACGTCGTCGTCGCCCGACACGACCAGGGTGCGGGCCTGCACCCCGCGGAGCTCGGCGACGTCGAGCTGTGGTTCCTCGAACGCCATCCGCATGATCTTCTCGGCGACCACGGGGTAGTGCTCGGCGCCGTCCGGCGAGACGGCGGCGTACCGCTTCGCGAGCGGGCTCTCGACCATCCCCGCCGCGGCCGCCGCCAGGTCGTCGCCGAACAGGTCGGGCAGCAGGCCGTCGCGGTGGAACTGGCCGCTGATCATCACCATCCGACGCACCAGGTCCGGGCGGCGGAGCGCGACGTGCAGCGCGGCCGTCGCCCCGTCGCTGAAGCCGACGAGGTGGGCGGGCCCGCCGACGACCTGCTCCAGGAACGCGATCGTGTCGGCGGCGACCATCTCGAAGTCGAGGGGGCCCTCGACGTCCGCGGTACGACCGTGCGCGCGGCGATCCGGCGTGTACAGCCGGAAACGGGCCGCGTACTGCGCGTGCACCGGATCGAGCTCGTCGGAGTCGCTGAAGCCGCCGTGCAGGTACACCAGCGGCTCACCGGCTCCGTCGACCGCGTACCAGGTGCGCACCCCGCCGAGGTCGACCACCGCTTCCACGGCCGGGGACCCTAGCGCCCCCCGAACGAGTCGCGCAGCCGGGAGAACAAGCCGTGACCGTTGCGGTTGCCCATGCCCAGATCCGGCTGCTCCTCACCGCGGAGCTGGGCGAGCTTGCGCAGGAGGTCGGCTTGCTCCTTGTCCAGCCGCGTCGGGACGACGACGTCGACGTGCACCATGAGGTCGCCCTGGCCCTCGACCCTGCCGGTCGAGCGGAGTCGGGGCATGCCCTTGCCGCGCAGCGTGCGCACCGTGCCCGTCTGCGTGCCGGGCTCGATGTGCAGCTCCTCGCTGCCCGCGAGCGTCGGCAGCTCCAGGGTGGTGCCCAGGGCCGCGGCCGTCATCGGGAGCTGGACGGTGCAGTGCAGGTCGGCCCCGTCGCGGGTGAAGACCTCGTGCGGCACCTCGTCCACCTCGACGTACAGGTCGCCCGCCGGGCCGCCGCCCGAGCCGACCTCGCCCTGGTGGGCCAGCCGCACCCGCATGCCGTCGGCGACACCTGCGGGGATCCGCACACCGACGGTGCGCCGCGAGCGCACCCGCCCGTCGCCGCCGCACTGCTGGCACGGTTCGGGGATGACCTCGCCGAAGCCGCGGCAGTTCGGGCACGGCCGACTGGTGACCACTTGGCCGAGGAAGGAGCGCTGGACGCTCTGCACCTCGCCCCGGCCGCCGCAGATGTCGCAGCGTGTCGGCCGGCTGCCCGGTGCCGCCCCGGAGCCCGTGCACTCGGCGCACAGGACGGCGGTGTCGACCGCCAGGTCCCGGGTGACGCCCGTCGCGCACTCCTCGAGCGTGAGCTGCATGCGGATCAGCGCGTCCGCGCCGGGCTGCACGCGGCTGCGCGGGCCGCGGGTGCGGCCGCCTGCGGCACCTCCGCCGAAGAAGGCGTCCATGATGTCGCCGAGCCCGAAGGCGCTGAACGGGTCGCCACCCGCAGCACCGGCTGCGCCGTTACCCAGGGGGTCGCCCCCGAGGTCCACGATCCGCCGCTTCTCCGGGTCGGACAGCACCTCGTACGCTGCGCTCACCTCGGCAAAGCGCTCCTGCGCCGCCCCGTCCGGGTTGACGTCGGGATGCAGCTCACGGGCGAGCCTGCGGTACGCCCGCTTGATCTCGTCGGGCCCGGCGTCGCTCCCGACACCCAGGATCCCGTAGTAGTCCCTCGCCACCCCTGCGTTCCCCATGGTCCTTCTCAGTCGGTCCTTCTCCAGCGATGAAAGCGTCTGACCGGCGTCAACGCCCTGCCAGGATCTCACCCACGTAACGGGCGACGGCGTGCACCGCCGCGATCGTGCCCGGGTAGTCCATCCGGGTGGGTCCGACGACGCCCATCCCGCCCAGCACCGTGTTGGCCCCGTAGCCGATCGATACGACGGACGTGGCGCGCATCTGCTCGGACTCGTTCTCCTCGCCGATCCGCACCGTCACGGTACCGGGGTCCTGCGCGGCGGCGAGCAGCTTGAGCACCACGACCTGTTCCTCCAGCGCCTCCAGCACCTGGCGCAGGGAGCCCGGGAAGTCGGCGGCGTTGCGCGTGAGGTTGGCCGTGCCGCCCAGCACGAGGCGCTCCTCCGGATGCTCGACCAGCGTCTCGATCAGCACCGACGACACCGTGGTGACCACGCCCCGCAGCTCACCCGGCGCCGTGAGCGGCAACTCCGCGACGGCGGCCGACGCCGCAGCGAGCGGCCGGCCGACCAGGGCACCGTTGATCATGTTGCGCAGCGCGGCGACATCCGTGTCGGTCAGCACCTCGCCCAGGTCGACGACGCGCTGGTCCACCCGGCCGGAGTCGGTGATCAGCACGAGCATCAGCCGGGCCGGGGTGAGCGCGACGACCTCGAGGTGCCGGACGGTCGAGCGCGTGAGCGTCGGGTACTGGACGACGGCGACCTGGCGGGTGAGCTGGGCGAGCAGCCGGACGCTGCGCCGCAGCACGTCGTCAAGGTCGATCGCCCCGTCGAGGAACGCCTGCACGGCCCGGCGTTCGGCCGGGGACAGCGGTTTGACCTGCGCCAGCTTGTCGACGAACAGCCGGTAGCCCTTGTCGGTCGGGACCCGCCCGGCGCTCGTGTGCGGTTGGACGATGAGCCCTTCGTCCTCCAGCGCAGCCATGTCGTTCCGGACCGTCGCGCTCGACACGCCGAGATTGTGCCTGTCGACGATCATCTTCGAGCCGACGGGCTCCTGGGTGCGTACGAAGTCGGCGACGATCGCACGCAGTACCGCGAACCGGCGCTCCTCGGCGTTCACCCGCACCTCCCCGCCCAGATCCTGTCCTGCAGATCGTCGCCGCAGCGAAGCAAGGCGGCGGTCCGCAGGTGGAGTGACTGACCCTGTGGTCCCATTCTAGATGGCACTCGGCGCGGGCAAGTGCCAGAAGTTCGGCGCTCCCGGTGGCTGCGCGCCCACATCGGCCTCACGCCGCGGATGGCAACGTGGCGTGACGTGGTGTCGGTACGCCCGGTGACCGGGCGAGGCGTGAGCAGGCGCTGGCTGCTGGTCGCCGCCGGAGCTGCGGCTCTCGTCGGGGCGGTTCCGCTGCGCGACGCACTACCCGTCGGTGCCGGCGCGACCGAGGCGGACGACCTGCGCCGGCGGATCCTCGGCAGCAGCACGCAGCCGTGGGTCGGGCTCGCCGAGGCGACCGGGCGGATCGCGCTGCCCGAGCTGCCGGCCCTGGAGTCGACGACGGCGCTGTTCACCGGCGTCACCCGCATCCGCGGCCAGGTCGCGGGCCCGGAACGGTGGCGGGCCGACGAGCTGACGCCCGTCGGCGAGCGCGACGTGTACCGCGTCGACGGCCGCGAGTACGTCTGGGACTTTGGATTCGACCAGCTCACGGTGCTTGCCGGCACCGCCTCCCTGCGGTTGCCCCGGGCCGCCGACCTGCTGCCGCCCGAGCTGGGCAGGCGTCTGCTCCGGCAGGCACCCGACGACCTCGCCACGACGCTGCCCGCCCGCCGGATCGCCAGCATGCCCGCCGCCGGGCTGCGGCTCTCACCGGCCGACCCGGACACGACCGTGGGGCGGGTCGACGTGTGGGCCGATCCGGGCACCGGGCTGCCGCTGCACGTCGAGGTCGCCCCGAAGACCGATCCCGGCGTTCCGCTCCTGATCAGCACGATGCAGGAGGTCGCACTGCGCGCCCCGGACCCCGCCGTGCTCGTCCCCCCGCGGCCGCCGGGCAGCAGCCGGGTCCGGGCCGCCGCGGCGGACCTGGGCGGCGCGCTCCGCGTGCTCGACGCCCCCGCCCCGCCCGCACAGCTCGCCGGCCGCCCACGCGTCGCGCTCACCGGCGACGAACTGCCGGGCGTCGGGGTCTACGGCGCCGGGCTCGCGGGATTCGTGCTCGTTCCCGTCAGCCGCGGCATCGCCGGGCGGGTGCTCGACGGGGCCGCGGCGGCCGGCGGCGTGGCGATCAGTGTGCCGCGCGGGCGGGCCGTCCGGATCGGCACGCCCCTGCTGTCGCTGGCGGTGCGCGGTGGCCGGGGAGGGAGCGTGCTGCTGGTGGGCACCGTCGAGCCCGAGGTGCTGGAGCGGGCAGTGGTCGAGCTGTCGGGGGCACGGGCGTGACCGATGTGATCGTCACCCGCGGCCTGGTCAAGCGGTTCGGGCGCGTCACGGCCGTCGCCGGGGTGGACCTGCGCATCCCCGCCGGCATCCGGTTCGGGCTGCTGGGGCCCAACGGCTCGGGCAAGACGACGCTCGTGCGGGTGCTGCTCGGCCTCGTGCACGCGACGGCGGGCGAGGTGGAACTGCTCGGCGAGCCCATGCCGCGCCGCGCGGCGCGGGTGCTCCCCCGGGTCGGAGCCATGGTCGAGGGCCCGGCGGCGTGGGGGAACCTGTCCGGGCGCGCGAACCTGCGCCTCATCGACGCGGCCGGACCGGGCGGCGGACGGGGCAGGCGGCAGCGGGTCGACGAGGCGCTCGAGCGGGTCGGCCTCGGCGGGATCGACCGGCGCCCCGTCCGGGCCTACTCGCTTGGTATGCGCCAGCGCCTGGGCATCGCCGCCGCCCTGCTGCGCGCGCCCGAGCTGCTGCTGCTCGACGAGCCGACGAACGGCCTCGACCCGCGGGGCATCGGCGAGATGCGCGACCTGCTGGTCGCGCTCAACGCGGCCGGCACCACGGTCGTGCTGTCCAGCCACCTGCTCGGTGAGGTCGACGCGCTGTGCCACCGCGTCGGCGTGATGGATGCGGGGCGGCTCGTGCTCGAGGAGGACATGACCGTGCTGCGCGCCCCGACCGGACGGGTGCTGCTGCGGACCCCGGACCCGGCCGCGGTCGTCGCCGAGCTGGACGGGCGGGTCGTCGAGCGCTCCGGTGACCTCGTCGTCGTGCGCCACGACGACCCCGCGGCACTGAACGCCCGGCTCGTCGCGGCCGGCGTCCGCGTGGCCGAGCTGGCGCCGGAGCGTCGGAGCCTGGAGCAGGTGGTGCTGGAACTGACCGGACAGGGAGCGGACCGGGTGGACACGAGCGGGAACGAGGCGCGTCGATGACCGGCGTCGAGCTGAGCCTGCTGCTGCGCCGCCGCCGGGTCTGGCTGTGCTGGGCGCTGCTGTGCGCGCTTCCGGCGCTGGTCGCCGTACTCCTTGCCGTGACCGGCCTGGCCCCGCCGCCCGGCCGCGGCGGCGCGTTCCTGTCGGCGGTGGTGAGCAATGGCCAGCTCTTCCCTGCTGCGGCCCTCGCGCTCGTCCTGCCGGTGTTCCTGCCGATCACCGTCGCGATCGTCGCCGGCGACGCCGTGGCCGGGGAGGCGAGCGCCGGCACCCTGCGCTACCTGCTCGTCCGCCCGGTCGGACGGTTGCGTCTCCTCCTGGCCAAACTCGTGTCGATCATGGTGTTCGTGCTGCTCGCGGTGCTGTTCGTCACCGTGACCGGGTACGTCGTCGGGGTCGCGCTCTTCGGCTTCGGGCCGGACGCGGAGCTCGGCGGGGCGGGCGGGGTGACGTCGCTGTCCGGGGCGGTGCTGAGCCCGGTCGACCTGCTGGGCCGCACCGCGCTGGTCGTCGGCTACCTCGCGCTGTGCATGCTCGCGCTCGGTGCCGTCGGGCTGTTCTTCTCCACGCTGACCGACTCACCGCTCGCCGCGGCGCTCGGCGTGCTCGCGCTGGTCGTCGCCAGCGCGGCGCTGCAGCCCCTCGACGCCGCCGGGGTGATCGAGCCGTACCTGCCGACGGCGCACTGGCTGGCGTGGATCGACCTCTACCGCGACCCGATCCTCTGGCCGTCCGTCCGTGAGGGCGCCGCGGTGCAGGCCGGGTACGTGCTGGTGGCGTTCGGGGCGGCGTGGGCGAACTTCGCGACGAAGGACGTCACGAGCTGATCGAGGGCGTCCGCGAGTCCGCGAGTTCGACGGCGCGAGTTCGCGGTTCGAACCTCGACTAAGCTCGGGGTCGTGGACGAGCTGACCGTCGGAGACCTGTCGGCACGCAGCGGCGTCGCGGTCTCGGCCCTGCACTTCTACGAGAAGAAGGGCCTTATCACGAGCCGCCGGACCAGCGGCAACCAGCGCCGCTACCGGCGCGACACGCTGCGGCGGGTGGCGCTGGTGCGCATCGGGCAGCGGGTGGGGATCCCGCTGGCGGAGATCGCCGCGGTGCTCGCGACACTGCCCGACGGCCGCACGCCCAACCGCCACGACTGGCAGGAGCTGTCGGCCCGCTGGCAGGAGCGACTCGACGACCGGATCCGGGATCTCCAGCACCTGCGCGACGACTTCGGCGACTGCATCGGATGCGGCTGCCTGTCGCTCGACCGCTGCCACCTCGCGAACCCGGCCGACGAGATGGGCAGCCAAGGCCCGGGGCCGCGCCGGCTGCTCCCCGCCACGCCCTGACGCCGTCCGTCAGCCCGCCGCGCGCAGCTCCGCGCAGTCGACGCCCGTCACCGCGGCGTCGAGCGGGTCGGGTGACAGGGCCCGCAGGACGACGCCCGTGACCGCGGGGTCGGTCGGGAGCGCGGAGTGCGTCACCCGCGCCCCGGGACACACCGCCTGGACCTGCACCTGCGTCGTCCCGTCCAACGCCGACGCGGCCCCGGGTGGGGTGACCGTCTCGTCGTCGGCCGTCCAGACCGACAGCCACGGCAGCGCCTCGCCGACCCGGTCCCGGGTCAGCTCGGTGATCTCCGCGCTCCCGGGCGCGAGCTGGCGGCAGGCTGCCGGGCACGCGTCCGGGGCGACGACCGTGGCCGTCGCGGCCAGCGACGTCCCGGCCAGCGGGGCTCCGAGGGTGACGACGCGCCGGGCCTTGTTCGCGCCGTCGTCCCGGGCGACCCAGAGCCCGGCCACCACACCCCCGGCCGAGTACCCCACGACGTCCACGGACGGTGCGCCCGTCGCCAACGCCGCGTCGACGGCGGCGTCGAGCACCGCGACCTGCGTGGACAGGTCGCCCGTGCCGTCGCCGACGAGCGTCAGCACGGTGGCGGACCGACCCGTGGCCTCGATCCGCGTCGCGAGCTGCTGCAGGCCGCTGCGCGACCCCCCGTACCCGGGGACGAGCAGCACCGGACCGGGACGGTCCTGCGCGGGGGGCGCGACGGGATCGGTCGCGGGAGCCGGCGCGGACAGGAGCCGCACTCCGACGACCCCCGCGCCGACCAGCAGCAACGCCACGACCACGGCGACCAACAGCCGCCGCCGCGGGCTCACGTCTCACCCCCGGACAACCCGCGAGTCGGCACGTTCGGGCGCGCGAGTCGGCACGTTCGACAGCGCGAGTCGCGCATCAGGCGGGCACCGGGGTGGGGTCTCCGGCGAGGAGCCGGTGCACGACACCGTCGGCAAGCAGGCGCCCGCGTGAGGTGAGGACGGCGCGCCCCTCGGTCAGGGCGACCGGGTCGAGGAGACCGTCCACCGCCGCCTGCTCCGCCGCGGCACGACCCGCGTCGTCGAGCAGCTCCACGGCCAGGCCGGACACCAGGCGGAGCCGCAACATCACCCGCTCCGTCGCCCGGTCGGACTCCGTCAGCTCCTCGCGGCCGGCCTCCGGCGACTCCCCCGCTTCGAGCATGGCCCCGTAGCGCGCCGGGTGCTTGACGTTCCACCAGCGGGCGCCGTCCAGGTGCGAGTGCGCCCCCGGGCCCAGCCCCCACCAGTCGCCGTCGAGCCAGTAGCCGAGGTTGTGCCGACACTGCGCCTCCGGCGACGCGGCCCAGTTCGACACCTCGTACCAGGGCATGCCCGCGGCCGTCAGCCGGTCGTCGATCAGCTCGTAGCGCGCCGCCGCCACGTCGTCGTCCGGAGCCGGCACCTCCCCGCGGGCCACCCGCCGCGCCAGGGCGGTGCCGTCCTCCACGATCAACGAGTAGGCCGAGACGTGGTCCACGCCGGCCGCCAACACGGCGTCCAGCGACGCCCTCAGGTCGTCGTCCGTCTCCCCCGGCGTGCTGTAGATCAGGTCGAGGTTGACGTGTTCGAGGCCCGCGGCTCGGGCCTCCCGCGCCGCCGCCACCGCCCGGCCCGGCGTGTGCCGGCGCTCCAGCAAGCGCAGAACGTGCGGGGCCGCCGACTGCATCCCCAGCGAGACCCGTGTGAAGCCGGACGCGGCCAGGCCCTCGAAGAACGACGGCGACGTCGACTCGGGGTTGCTCTCGGTCGTCACCTCGACGCCGGGCGTCAGCCCGAACGTCGACCGGACCTCGTCGAGCACTGTCGCCAGCCGCTCCGCCCCGAGCAGCGACGGCGTGCCACCGCCGACGAACACGGTGTCGACCGGGCGGGACCCGACGACGGACCGCGCCAGCTCCAGCTCGCGGCGCACCGCGTCCAGCCACCCGTCCGGGGACGCGCCGGAGCCCGCCAGCTCGGACGGCGTGTAGGTGTTGAAGTCGCAGTAGCCGCAGCGCGCAGCGCAGAACGGCACGTGGACATAGATCCCGAATGGGACCCGGTCGGTGGAGGGCGGCACGACATCCAGTGTGCCAACTCCGCGCGCGGGCTACGTGCCCTCGCCCCACAGACGGAAGTGCGCCTCCACACCGTGGAGGACGCGGGCGAGCCCGAACTCGAAACCGGCGTCGTCGTCACCCGGTCCCGGCGGGGGCGCGGCCAGCAGTGCGAGCATCAGCGGCAGTTCGGCCGACGGCCCGAGCGTTCGATCGCGGCGGGGTCGGGGGCGCGATCGGCGACGGGCACCGCGGCACCCCGGACGTAGCCGTTCACCAGCTGCAGGACCCAGCCTCGGTCGGCGGGGGCGATGTCGGCCTCGGCGATCACCCGCAGGGCGGTCTCGCCCCACGCGCATTCCTGCGGGCCCATCCGACGCGCGGTGGTGACCAGCGGGAGTGTCCACGGGTGGCGCCGGAAGAGCGTCCTGACCTGCCGCTGCACTATCCGCTGCTGGTCACCCACATCCTGTTCGGCTCGGTCGCTCTGGTCACCGCGTGCCTGCAGATCTGGCCCTGGCTGCGCCGCACCCATCCGGCCGTCCACCGCTGGTCCGGCCGGGCCTACCTGTTCGGTGGCGTGTTCCCCGGTGGGCTCGCGGTCCTCGCCGTCGCGCCGGTCAGCAGCACCGGCGCGGTCCCGTCCGTCGGCAATACCGCCCTCGCCGTCCTCTGGCTCATCACCGGCGTCGCCGGCTACCGGGCGGCCCGCCCACCGTTACGGGGACCACCGCCGCTGGATGCTCCGCAGCGTCGCGCTGACGTTCTCCATCGTGGTCAACCGGATGTTGCTCGTGGCCTACTTCCTGCTGTTCAGCCCGTTCCTCGGCGACGACCCGGCGGCACTGGTTGCCGCGCGGCGGCCGGGGCCTCGGTCTGGTCGAGCTGGGTCGTGAACCTCCTCGTCGTCGAGTGGTGGGTGCTGCGACCGCAGAGCCGGCGGTGCCACCGGGCCGTGTGAGTCCACTCCCAGGATCCGGTCGCCGATGGATCGCGGGCGTCCGAGGTGGCACTCTGGGGACATGTCTGCGCTGACCCTGCGTCTCGTGGCCCGCCGCCACGTGGACCTGCACCGGGTGAGCAGCGCTCTCTGTCGACACGGCCGCTAGTCCCGCGCCCGTACCCACCACGGCGCCGGGCGCTGCCGGATGCACCGGTTGCAGCGCACGGCCGCGATCCGGAGGCAGGCACATGCCCCCCAGCACGACCACACCCGGCCGAACGGCTGCGCCCAAGCGCAAGCGCGGCGAAGGCCAGTGGAAGCTCGGCCACCGCGAGCCGCTCAACCCGAACGAGCGCACCAAGAAGGACGACGACGGGCTGAACGTCCGCGCCCGGATCGAGAACGTCTACAGCAAGCGCGGGTTCGACTCGATCGACCCCGCCGACCTGCGCGGCCGGATGCGCTGGTGGGGCCTCTACACGCAGCGCCGCCCGGGGATCGACGGTGGACGCACCGCGGCGCTGGAGCCCGAGGAGCTCGACGACAGCTACTTCATGCTGCGTGTCCGGCTCGACGGCGGCGCGCTCACCACGGAGCAGCTTCGCGCCCTCGGTGAGATCAGCCAGACCTACGCGCGCGACACCGCGGACGTCACGGACCGGCAGAACATCCAGTACCACTGGATCGAGATCGAGAGCATGCCGGCGATCTGGCAGCGCCTCGAGAGCCTCGGGATGATCACCACGGAGGCGTGCGGCGACACGCCCCGCGTGATCCTCGGCTCTCCTGTGGCCGGGATCGCCGCGAACGAGGAGATCGATCCGCAGCCGGCGATCGACACGATCCTCGAGCGCTACATCGGCGACAAGGCGTTCTCGAACCTGCCCCGGAAGTTCAAGACGGCGATCTCGTGGCAGCAGGACGTCGCCCACGAGGTCAACGACATCTCCTTCATCGGCGCCGTGCACCCCGAGCACGGTCCGGGCTTCGACCTCTGGGTCGGCGGCGGGCTCTCGACGAACCCGAAGATCGCCCAGCGGCTCGGTGTCTGGGTGCCGCTCGACGAGGTCCCCGACGTCTGGGAAGGCGTCATCTCGATCTTCCGGGACTACGGCTACCGCCGGCTGCGGCACCGCGCGCGGATCAAGTTCCTCGTCGCGGACTGGGGGGTCGAGAAGTTCCGTCAGGTGCTGGAAGACGAGTACCTGCACCGCAAGCTGGTCGACGGGCCCGCCCCGGCGACCCCGGAGCGCCCGATCGACCACGTGGGCGTGCACAAGCAGCGCGACGGGCTCAACTACGTCGGCCTGGCCCCGGCGTCGGGCCGTGTCTCGGGCACCACCCTCGTCGCGCTGGCCGACGCCGTGGAGCGTGCCGGTTCCGGTCGGGTCCGGCTCACCCCGCAGCAGAAGATCGTCGTGCTCGACGTGCCGGACGGCAAGGTCGACGCGCTCAAGGCCGAGCTCAACACGATCGGCCTGCAGGCCGAACCGTCGGTGTGGCGGCGCTCGACCATGGCGTGCACGGGCATCGAGTTCTGCAAGCTCGCGATCGTCGAGACCAAGGAGCGCGCGATCCGGCTGGTCGAGGAGCTGGAGAAGCGCCTGGCCGACGTGCACCCCGACGTGCCGATCTCCATCCACCTCAACGGCTGCCCCAACGCCTGCGCCCGGACCCAGGTCGCGGACATCGGCCTCAAGGGCATGATCGTCACCGACGCCGAGGGCAACCAGGTCGAGGGCTTCCAGGTCCACCTGGGCGGCGGGCTGGGGCTCGACGCCGGTTTCGGCCGCAAGCTGCGCGGGCTCAAGGTCACCAGCGCCGAGCTGGGCGACTACGTCGACCGCCTCGTGCGGCGGTTCGTCGAGCAGCGGGAGCCGGACGAGCGGTTCGCGCAGTGGGTCGTCCGGGCCGCCGAAGACGATCTCAAATGATGGACCGCAGGGATCGGGCCGGGAATGTCTGAGCGCGCGGTGCCCTTCTACTGCCCGTACTGCGGCGAAGAGGATCTTCGGCCCGCGGAACAGACAGAACGGGTCCCGCACGGGGCCTGGTACTGCGCGTCCTGCCTGCGGACCTTCGCCGTGAAGATGATCGGGATCGGGATACCGGAGGTGAGCCGATGACTGGGTCGACCATGACTGACCTGCGTGCTGTGGCAGCGCAGGGAGCGGCGGACCTGGGCCCCGACGCCTCGGCCGAGCAGGTGCTCGCCTGGGGCGCCGAGACGTTCGGGCACCGGATGATCGTGGCGTCGAACATGCAGGACGCCGTGCTGGTCGACCTCGCGGCGAAGTCCCTGCCGGGTGTCGAGGTGCTGTTCCTGGAGACCGGCTACCACTTCCCCGAGACCATCGGGACGCGCGACGCGGTCGCCGCCATGTACGACATCAAGATTGTCAACGCGCTGCCGGAGCACACCGTCGCCGAGCAGGACACCCTGCTGGGCCGTGACCTGTTCGCGCGCGAACCGGACCGCTGCTGCTTCCTGCGCAAGGTCGTCCCGCTGCGGAACACGCTGGCGGGCTACGACGCGTGGGTCACCGGCGTCCGGCGGGTCGAGGCGCCCACCCGCGCGAACACCCCGCTGGTCACGTACGACGAGAAGCACGAGCTCGTCAAGCTCAACCCGCTCGCCGCGTGGAGCGACGAGGAGATGGACGCCTACATCGCCGAGCACCACGTGCTGGTGAACCCGCTGGTCGACGAGGGCTACCCGTCGATCGGCTGCCGCACCTGCACCGTCAAGCCGTTGCCAGGAGCAGACCCGCGCTCCGGCCGCTGGGCCGGGATCGCCAAGACAGAATGCGGCCTTCACGCATGACGCGCACGATCACGCCTCCGTCCCTCGACGCGCTCGACGTCCTGGAGAGCGAGTCGATCCACATCTTTCGCGAGGTCGCCGGCGAGTTCGACCGACCGGTGATCCTCTTCTCCGGCGGCAAGGACTCGACTCTGCTGGTGCACCTGGCCGTCAAGGCGTTCGCGCCGGCGCCGGTGCCCTTCCCGCTGCTGCACGTCGACACCGGGCACAACTACCAGGAGGTCATCGACTTCCGCGACCGGCTCGTCGAGCGCCTGGGCCTGCGGCTGGAGGTCGCGCACGTCCAGGAATGGATCGACGACGGCCGGCTGACCGAGCGCCCCGACGGCACCCGCAACCCGCTGCAGACCGTCCCACTGCTCGACTCGATCAACGAGCACCGGTTCGACGCGGTGTTCGGCGGCGGGCGGCGCGACGAGGAGCGCGCCCGGGCCAAGGAGCGGATCATCAGCCTGCGCGACGCGTTCGGTCGGTGGGACCCGCGCAAGCAGCGCCCGGAGCTGTGGAACCTCTACAACGGCCGGCACGCCCCGGGTGAGCACGTCCGCGTGTTCCCGATCTCCAACTGGACCGAGCTGGACGTCTGGCGCTACATCCAGCGCGAGAACATCGAACTGCCGTCGATCTACTACTCCCACGAGCGGCCGGTGTTCCGCCGCGACGGCATGTGGCTGGCCGAGGGTCCCTGGGGCGGCCCGCGGGGCGCCGAGCGGCTCGAGACGAAGACCGTGCGCTACCGGACCGTCGGCGACGGCTCCTGCACCGGCGCCGTCGAGTCGTCGGCGACGACCCTGGACGAGATCATCGCCGAGGTCACGGCGTCGCGGCTCACCGAGCGCGGGGCCACCCGCGCGGACGACCGGATGAGCGAGGCCGCGATGGAAGACCGCAAGCGGGAGGGCTACTTCTGATGAGCCCTGAGAGGATTTCTATGGCTACCACGGCCGCCGACGCGATCACCCCGCACGCCGACCCCGTCGCCGCCGAGCCGCGCCACGTGAAGGACCTCCTGCGCTTCGCCACGGCAGGCTCCGTGGACGACGGCAAGTCGACGCTGGTCGGGCGCCTGCTCTACGACACCAAGTCCGTGCTGGCCGACCAGATCGAGGCCGTGCAGCGGGCGTCGGTCGACAAGGGCCTGACGACCCCGGACCTGTCGCTGCTGGTCGACGGCCTGCGCGCCGAGCGCGAACAGGGCATCACGATCGACGTCGCCTACCGGTACTTCTCGACGCCGAAGCGCGAGTTCGTGCTGGCCGACACCCCGGGCCACGTGCAGTACACGCGCAACACCGTCACCGGCGCGTCGACCGCGGAGCTCGCCGTGCTGCTCGTCGACGCCCGCAACGGCATCGTCGAGCAGACCCGCCGGCACGCGGCCGTGCTCGCGTTGCTGCGCGTGCCGCGGCTGGTGCTCGCGATCAACAAGATCGACCTCGTCGGCTACGACGAGGAGACGCTGACCGCGATCGCGAAGGACTTCGCGGGACTGGCGCGGTCGCTGGGCTTCCCGGACGACGCCGTGGTCACGATTCCGGTATCGGCCCTGGTGGGCGACAACGTCGTCGACCGCAGCGAGCACACGCCCTGGTACGACGGCCCGACGCTGCTCGGACACCTGGAGTCGGTGCCCGTGGTCGTGCCGGAGGTGAACGCACCGTTCCGGATGCCCGTGCAGTACGTGATCCGGCCGCGCAGGAATTCGGCAGGGACGGACGAGCTCCACGACTACCGCGGCTACGCGGGTCAGGTCGCATCGGGCACCGTGTCGGCGGGCGACGAGGTGGTGGTCCTGCCGCAGGGCCTGCGGACCACGGTGGCGTCGGTCGAGACCGCGGACGGCCCGCTGGACGTGGCCGGCGCGGGCCGGAGCGTGACCGTCCTTCTCGCCGACGACATCGACATCTCCCGCGGGGACCTGCTGGCCGCGGCCGATGCCCCGTCACGGGTGACGGACGAGCTCGAGACGACCTTGTGCTGGCTGGCCGAGAAGCCGCTGCGCCCCGGCGCCCGGTTGCTGCTCAAGCACGGCACCCGGACCACACAGGTGATCGTCGGGGCGATCACGGAACGACTCGACCCCGACACCCTCACCTTCGTCGAGCCGCCGGCGCAGCTGCAGATCAACGACATCGCGCACGTCGGCGTGCGGACCGCGGACGCGCTACCCGTCGACGAGTACGCCGACGTCCGTGCGACGGGCAGCTTCCTGCTCATCGACCCGCCGACGGGCAACACGCTCGCCGCCGGGTTGATCGGCTACCCGCTGGCCGACGCCCTGGGATAACCCGCGAGTCGGCACGTTCAGCAGGCCGAGTTCGGACTTCGGACAGCCCGGAACGGGCCGGCCGAGTGCGGACTCGCGCTGACGAACGTGCCGACTCGCGGGCTCAGCGCAGCCAGTCGGCCAGATCCCAGCCCGTCAGCTCCGCCACCCGCGGCACGTCGTCGGCGAACCGCGGCAGCGCGGCCGCCCGTTCCGCCGCCGTCGCGCCGGACGTCCGCCCGTGCACGTCCGGCCGCACGTTGTGCCGCGGCACCTCGCTGATCAGGCCCGTCTCCACGCCGAGGAACCGGCACACCCGGTCCGCGGTCTCCCCCGGCGCGTCGCGCAGCTCGCGGTAGCGGATCACCAGCACCTGCTCACGCGGGAACAGCCCGTAGAGGTCGTCGAGCTGCTCGCCGTAGCGGCCCTGCGCGGCGTAGTGCCAGAAGTGCGCCCAGCCAGCCGCGATCCGGTCGGGCTCGCGGTCCAGGGCCGTCGCGAAGTCCGCCTCCGGCTCCAGGCCCGCACCGCGCAGGTGCGCCCAGTTCGAGTGCGCGCGTTCGGCGGGGTCGCGCAGCACCGCGATCAGCCGGGCGTCCGGCAGGAGCTTGCGGATCCGCGCCTGCGCGTCGCGGTCGTAGAGGTAGAACACCGTCGACTCGCCGCACAACGCCCCGGGCGGGGCCGCGGCGAACAGCGCCTCGTAGTCGTCGCGGTTCCAGACGTGCTCGCCCCAAGTCGGGAGGTCCCCCGGCCCGCCGCCCGACGAGGGCGGGGGTCCGTCGGTCAGGAAGAACTTCGGCTCCTTGGGCTCGGAGAGGAACAGTCCGGGGTGGCGGGCCAGCGCGGCGTGCAGTGCGGAGGTGCCGCACTTCGGGGCGCCCAGCAGGAGGAAGTCGGGCAGCCGACCCATCTACGACACCGCCACCGGGCGGCCGGCGAGCCCCTGCGCGGTGAGGAACTCGAGTAGCAGCGTCACCGACTCGTCGACGGGGTGCTCGTGCGCGGCGATGACGAGCTCGGGCTTCAGCGGTTCCTCGTACGGGTCGTCGACGCCGGTCAGGCCCGAGATCTCCCCGACGCGCTGGCGGGCGTAGAGGCCCTTGACGTCGCGCTCGGAGGCCACCTCGACCGGCGTGCTGACGTGCACCTCCAGATAGGCGGTGCCGTTGGCCTCGTGTGCGGCCCGGACCTGGCCACGCACGTCGCGGAACGGCGCGATCGCCGAGACGAGGACGAGGACGCCGTTGCGGGCCAGCAGCTCCGCGACCCAGCCGATCCGCCGGATGTTGATCGCCCGGTCGTCGCGGGAGTAGCCGCGGGCGGCGGCGAGGTGCGGCCGGACCGCGTCGCCGTCGAGCACCTCGACCCGCAGTCCGCGGGCGCGCAACTCGGGCTCGCAGCCGTGGGCGATCGTCGACTTGCCCGCGCTGGGCAGCCCGGTGAGCCAGACCGTCGCGCCGCGCTGGGTGGGCAAGAAAGCAGGATTCTCGTCGGACACCGGGACTCCCGGAGGGGTGTGGAGACGGGTGAGCAGGCCGGAGGGCGACCGCGCAGGCGGGACGTCGGCCCGTCCCGGACGCGGCCTAGCGACAGAACTGGTCGTAGGCGTGAGCGCGACGGCCCGGCCAGAACGGCTCGAGCAGCGTCCGGAACACGGAGGAATCCTCACCCGGTGTGGTGCGCCCACGCAATCGCACCGGGAACTGCGCGGGAGACCTGTGTCACCTGGGTGTTCACCCGGCCGAGACAGCGCTGGTGAGCAGGGGAGATACGGACGTCCGTACATTTCCCGTGGCCTCTCGCATCACGGACATCGTGTTGTCGCGCGTGTGCGACGCACCGCACGATGGTGCCGTGCATACGACGCTGCCTGCTGCAGCGCTCACCCCCACGGGTGAGCGTCGGCGCGCGTCGACCCGCAACGCGGCCGTCGACCTCGAGCGGTTCTGGCCGTCGCGTCGCGGACACGCGTTCGACGAGTTCTGTCGCTGACGTACCGCCCCGGCGGTGACGCGCTGACGCGTGCCCGCCGGACGGCGGCCAGGGACCTCCGCTCGCCCTCCCGAACACCCAAGGAACCACCATGCACCGCCCCTCCCTGCCCCGCCTCCGCTCGGCACTGGTCCTCGCGTTCGTCGCCGTGCTGGCGCTGTCGGCCTGCTCCCGGCGGGAAGACGCTCCCACGGCTCCTTCGGCGGGTGCGGGTGCCTCCGCCGCGGGCTCCCCCGCCGCAGAGCTGCGCCTCGGCTACTTCCCGAACATCACCCACGCTCCGGCGCTGATCGGGGTGACGAACGGCTACTTCCAGCAGGAGCTGGGCTCCACCAAGCTCACCACCCAGACCTTCAACGCCGGGCCCGAGGAGGTCTCGGCACTGCTGGGCGGTTCGCTGGACGCCGGCTTCATCGGATCCGGTCCGGCGATCAACGCCTTCGCCAAGAGCAACGGCGAAGCGGTCCGGCTGATCGCCGGGTCGACCTCCGGCGGCGCGCAGCTCGTGGTCGCTCCCGACATCACCTCTCCCGAACAGCTCAAGGGGAAGATCGTCGCGACGCCGCAGGCCGGCAACACGCAGGACATCGCGTTCAAGAAGTGGCTCACGGCGAACAACCTCACGAACGGCACTGGCCCCGATGCGGTGACCGTCCAGAACATCGACAACCCCCGCACGCTGGACCTGTTCAAGTCCGGCGAGGTCGCGGGGGGCTGGCTGCCCGAGCCCTGGAGCTCGCGGCTGGTCGACGCCGGCGCGAAGGTCCTCGTCGACGAGAAGTCCCTGTGGCCGGACGGCCAGTTCCCGACCACCGTGCTGATCGTCCGCACGGCGTTCCTCCAGGAGCACCCACAGACCGTCGAGGCACTGCTGCGTGCCGAGCAGAAGTCGATCGACTTCGCCTCCGGCCAGCCCGACCAGGCGAAGACCGTTACCAACGACGCGATCAAGCAGCTCACGAACTCCTCGCTGGCACCCGCGGTGCTCGACAGGGCCTTCACGGAGCTGTCATTCGGGAGCGACCCGCTCGCGGCGACCTTCCCCCAGCTGGCCAAGGACAGCGTCACGGCCGGGATCTCGGAGAAGGAGACGAACCTGGCCGGGTTCGTCGACGTGGCTCCGCTGAACAACGTGCTGACCGCCGCGGGCAAGCCGACGGTGGACGCCGCCGGACTCGACAAGGCTCAGGGATGACCCGATGACCTCGACCATCGAACGGACCGACGCCAACCGGACCGGGGCTCCCGCACTCACCCTGCGCGGCGTCGGCAAGACCTTCGGCGCCGGCTCGGGAGCCGTCACCGCCCTGCGCAACATCGACCTGCAGGTGCAGCCGGGCGAGTTCGTCTGCCTGCTGGGGGCCTCGGGCTGCGGCAAGTCGACCCTGCTCAACCTCGTGGCGGACCTGGACGCGCCCACCGTCGGCGAGCTGCAGGTCGGCACCGCACGTCCGTCCTTCATGTTCCAGGAGGCCGCGCTGCTTCCCTGGCTCACCGCGCGCCGCAACATCGAGCTGGCTCTGCAGCTCGCGGGGCAGGGCCGCCGCGAGCGCCGGATCCGCGCGGACGAGCTGCTCGCGCTCGTGCGGCTTGAGGGACAGGGCGACAAGCGGCCGCACGAGCTGTCGGGCGGCATGCGCCAGCGCGTGTCGCTGGCCCGGGCTCTCGCCGCCACGACAGCCGTCGGGGAGGCCGAGGGCCGTCCCGGGATGCTGCTCATGGACGAACCGTTCGCGGCTCTTGACGCCATCACCCGCGACGTCCTGCAGACCGAGCTGCTGCGGGTGTGGCAGGCCACCGGTACCACCATCCTGTTCGTCACCCACGACGTCCGGGAGGCGATCCGGCTGGCCCAGCGGGTGGTGCTGCTGTCGTCGCGGCCGGGCACGGTCGTCCGCGAGTGGCGGGTCGGAGACGGCCCGATGGAGCTGCACACCGACCTTCACACAGAGATCACCGGACGACTCCGACAGGTCATCACCAGCCATGCCGCCTGAGCCGACACCTCTGCACACCGGACGAGGCACCGACGAGAACCTCCTGACGAGCCCGGCCGCGACGGCAGTGCTGGAGGACGCCGCAGCGGCCGTGGCCGGTCTGGACGCGCTCGACACCCCGACGACGACCACCCGTCCCTGGTGGAGGCGGGCCGTTTCGACCGGCTTGCCGCCGCTGGTCGCACTGGTCGTGTTCCTGCTGGCGTGGCAGGCCGTCTGGGCATCGGCGATCACCGACGAGTACAAGTTGCCGGCTCCGATCGACGTGTGGCACGCCTTCGCCAAGACCGTGGCGGACGGGAGCGTCTGGTCGATCCTCTGGACCTCGGTCAGCCGCGCGTTCATCGGTTTCGCCGTGGCGCTCATCATCGCGACGCCGCTGGGCCTGCTGGTCGCGAAGGTCCGCGTGGTTCGCGCCGCGATCGGGCCGCTGCTGTCCGGCCTGCAGAGCCTGCCGTCCGTGGCCTGGGTCCCGGCCGCGGTGCTGTGGTTCGGCCTGACCGACGCCACGATCTACTTCGTCGTGCTCGCGGGCTCGATCCCGTCGATCGCGAACGGACTGGTTGCCGGTATCGACCAGATCCCGCCGATCCTGCCGCGGGTCGGCCAGGTCCTCGGCGCACGCGGCCTTTCCGCCGCCCGGCACATCCTGTTGCCCGCTGCACTGCCCGGTTACCTCGCGGGCTGTAAGCAGGGCTGGGCGTTCTCGTGGCGTTCACTGATGGCTGCCGAGATCATCGCCGCCGGTCCACTCCTGGGCTTCGGCCTCGGTGCCTTCCTCAAGGAGGGCAGCGACTTCAACGACATGCCGGCGGTGATCGCCGCCATCTTCCTGATCCTGGTCGTCGGCATCGGCATCGAGCTTCTCGTGTTCCGGCCGGTCGAGCGGCGGGTGCTCCGTGCACGCGGGCTGGCGCTCACCACCTGAGCGGGGCCGCGGCCCCGCACAGCCCGGACGGTCCGGACATTCTCCGGGCCGCCCGGCTCGTGGGAGCACCGTTGATTCGGGGCGCCTGAGCGCCCACGATGGAGTCGTGCACCCGACCCCGCTCCGTGACGGCGCCTTCGCCTTCGGTGCTCGTCGGGGTACGCGGTTCGACCTCGAGCAGTTCTGGCCCTCGCGCCGCTTTGACGCCTACGACGAGTTCTGTCGCTGATCCCTGCCGGTCGCCCCGTGCCGTGACGCCCTGAGTGCGTCGTGCGCGGGGGCGGCCCTGCCGTCCCCCGGCCTTCCCCGTCCTCGCCCGGACGGGTCTTCAGCGAACGGAACACATCGCCATGAGCGAACCGACCCCCGTTTCCCCCTCCCCGGCCGACCCGCCGGACTCCGCCGTCACCGCCGCTCGCCGTCTTGCGCTCAACGAGGACTGGGCGGCGACAGTCGTCGGCCTGCTCCTGCTGGCGCTCGTCCTGACGGGCCTGCTGCCCGGCTGGCTGGTGCCGTGATGAGCGAGGACATCGACACCCGACACACCGAGACCCGGTCGCCTGCCCGCCTCGCCCTGGCAGGCGTGGCCGTCGTCGTGGCTCTCGCCGTGAAGACGACCCAGAACGCGCTGCTCGGCGTCGTCGCGGTCGCGCTGACGGCCTACTTCGCGGTCCGCGTCGAGCGCTCGGCGACGTCGCCCCGGCCGTCGGCGAAGCTGCTCTGGGAGCGGTTCCCGAAGTTCGTGCTGGGCTTCCTCGTCACGTCGGTCGTGGGCACCCTCTACGTGACGGCGGTGGGCGCCGCTGCGGCGAAGCCCGTGATCGCGACCGTGAACGACCTGCGGACGTTGTTCCTCATCCTGGCTTTCGTCTCGATCGGGCTGGAGTTCCGCGTCGCGCCGCTGTGCGAGGCGGGCTCGCGGCCGGTCGGGGTGTTCGCCGGAGCGACGGTCGTCAACCTGCTCGTCGGCCTCCTGCTGGCGACGCTGCTGTTCAGCGGCTTCCCTGCTGCCTGAGAACCAGGCGGAGCGGTCCACCCCCGCTCCGTCCGGCACCGCCACCGGTGATCGATGTCGGGCGGCCGCGATCCGGCCGTCCCGATCCCACCCGAAGAGGAGCACACCATGACCCGTCCGCTTCCCGCCCCCACCCGCGACAACCTCCGCCGCTCGATCGCCGACGAGCTGCTCGAGGCACTCGACAAGCTCGTCATGCGGCACCGCGCGCTGGCGCTGCACGACGAGCACATCGAGCTGCACGCGGAGTTGATCGCCGCGGAGGTCGCCCACCAGCTGGCGATGGCGCGCAGCGCGCTGCACCGGCACCCGTCACTGCGCCGCGCAGGCTAGGACACGAGCCCCTCCCCCCGGGCCCGGATCGCCTGGCCAACCCGGCCGCGGTCCGGGCCCGCTCTCGTCGTCGGACGGGGAACGCTTTGATCACGAGATCACCCGGCCCGGTCCGAGGATGAGAGGCTCCGCCGTCGACGGACGGCCGTGCGTGCCGCCATGGGGAGTGACCGTGCGTACCGCTGTTCTGATCGCTGCAGCCACTCTCGTCCTCGGTGTCACCGGATGCGGCAGCTCCCCGGCCGCGGTCCAGCCCGCCGCTCCCCCGCCCGCACCCACCGCCTCGGGGGCGGAGCCCGACGAGAGCGGCTGCCCGCTCAGCGCCGAAGCCCTCTCCTCCGCTACCGGGATGACCTGGGCGCTGCGCACGACCGAACCCGACCACGAGCTGGAGACCCTGCCCGGCGTCAAGGCCGACGTGTGCGTCCTCACCAGCGACGACCGACCGCAGCAAGGCGGCGACCCGCTGGTCCTGCGCGTGGACACAGCGGAGGGTGCCGACGCGGAGAAGGTGCGGACCGAGTTCGAGGCGTCGTGCAGCCGCAACGGGGGCACGGCGACCGACTCCTCCGTGGCGACGGGCGCGCGCGTCTGCACGAGCCAGTTCCTGCCCGAAGCACTCCTCGGCGACAACGACCGGGTGGTGGAGGTGTAC
Source organism: Pseudonocardia charpentierae (assembly GCF_031845345.1). Classification (NCBI taxonomy): domain Bacteria; kingdom Bacillati; phylum Actinomycetota; class Actinomycetes; order Pseudonocardiales; family Pseudonocardiaceae; genus Pseudonocardia; species Pseudonocardia charpentierae. The sequence goes on from NZ_JAVREJ010000013.1 coordinate 72,072, forward strand.
TACGTCGCCGCCGACCAAGAGACCGCGAAGGAGTTGGAAGGATCGTTCGACAAGGTCCTGGCGGCGGTGCAGTAGCCGGTCAGGCGGCCGACGAGGCCCGCGCCGCGACGGGCAGGCTGCGCAGCACGGCCCGCGCCACGGCGTCGTTGTAGCGCAGGCTCTGCGCGTTCGTCCCCGGCCGGGTGAACGCCCCTGCCACGCGCACGTTGGTGTGCGGACCGATCGCGAACCGCCTCGCGTGCACCCGGCCGGCCGCGTCGACGAGCGCGCCGTCCGCCGGGCGGACGCGGATCTCCCCCGTGTTGCGCACGACGGTGCCGTCGTCGTCGACGAGGACCTCCTCCGACGCCGCACCGCTGCACATCAAGCCGGCGAGCAACGGGTCCGTCGTCCGCGAGGCACTGGGTGCCTGCAGCCGGGCGTCGACCATGACCGTCGCCGTCACGGACTCACCGGGCACCGCAGCGCTCCCCGCCCGGAACCGGTCGCCGTCGACCTCGGTCCACATCCCGGGCCCCAGGAACTGCACGAACCCGGCACGGGACAGCGCCAGCAGCTGCCGAACCCGGAACCCCGGCGGCCCGCTCGCGACCGCGTTGAAGAATCCCTGCCACCACCCGATGTCGCGGGCTTTGGAGCGGGCGGTCAGCGCACCGTCGGTGACCAGTGGCGTGACCTGGGCGTACACCGACAGCATCGCGACGAACGCGCCGAGGTGCGGGGTGTGCGCCGGGTCGACGTGCTGGCGCAGGTCCTCCTCGATGTGCGCCCGCACCAGTGGCTGCAACGCCTCGAGCGAGCCGGCGCCCACGCCGGCGAGCGGGCGGTCCAGCGCGGCGAAGTCGATGTGGTCACGCGGGTCGGGCACCGCTTCGTCCAGCAGCGCCGCAAGCTCGGGCGAGCCCCAGTCGGCGGCCGCGTACCGCGCGGTGAAGGTGTCGGCGTCGAGGACGACGCGATCGGGGTGTCCGTGCAGCAGCTCGTGGTACCAGCCCCAGGCGATCTCCTTCGCCATCAACGGCCACACCTCGGCGCGCAGGTCCACTCCGCCCCGCTGCACCAGGGGATCGACGGCCTCCGGACCGAGGAAACGAGGGAGCTGCGGGCGGCCGCCGCGCAGCGCGTACTCGGTCTTGGCGTGGTAGAGCGAACCCCGCGGCGACCCCACGTGCAGAACCGGCTCCCGGCCGGACGGCACGTACCGCAGCTCGCGCCCACCCCGCTCGGGGTCCAGCTCGAACCGGCCGCCACGGCCCTCGAACAGCAGCACGACCAGGTCGACGAACGCCAGTCCGGTCCCGCGCACGATCACCGGCTCGCCGGGCTCGATGACCGACAGGTCGCTGTCGGTGGTCTGCTCCGGCGGGAGGTAGCGCAGCCCGGCCGCCGCTGCCTGTGCGGCGAGGTCGAGCTCGGCGTCGGTCGGGGTGGCGTCGAGGTGTCCGGAGGCGAGGACGACGGCATCCACCCGCAGCGTGGTATCACCGTCGAGGTGGACGAGCTGGGCGCGGCCGTCGTCCGAGAGCCCCGTGGCGCGGCACTCGTGAACCTGCACGCGGACCCCGTCCGGCAGCTCCGCCTGCACGTGGCGCAGCACCCAGCCCAGGTAGGCGCTCTGCAGGCGCCGGCTGGGGAACGTCCCCGCGGTGAGGGCGTCCAGCTCGGCTGCGAGCTCGGGCCCGAGGTCGTCGGCACTCTCCCCGGCGAGGCGGCCCTCGCGGAGGTCCTGGGCCCAGTCCCACATCGACGGCCCGGTGACGATCGGTCCGTCGCAGCGCACCGACTCGTCGGTGAACATCGTGACGTCCGCGGCCATCGAGTTCATCGCGAGCAGTGGCGACTGGGCGTGCCGCCAGATGCGCCCGGCGCCCGCCGGGTAGGGATCGATGAGGTGAACGTCGAGCGCGGCACCGAAGCCGACCTGCGGCAACAGCTCGGGCACGCTCGCGGCGATCCGTTCCAGCAGCCCGGCCCCACGCGGGCCCGCGCCGACGATGGCGATCGCGGCGCGGTCGACGGTCATGACTCCCTCTCGGCCCTCCGGCGTGTCTCCAGTGGGTAACGCCGGCTCGGACGGCTGGATTCCGCTCCGCCGGCCTCGTGTGGCATCCGAGGCAGCCGTCACAGCGCGGCGCGACCGGCTCCGGCCGAGGGTCGTCGGCCGAGGTCAAACGCCCCGGGCCGCGAAAAGGTGCGCTACATGTGCCCGGCAAATCGGCTGAAGTCGACGTCCTGTTTGTCGCTGTCGCCGTCGGTGATGTCCGGTTCGTGACCGTGCCGTGATCACTCTCCGATTACGCCGCTGATCCGAGAGAGTGACCCACTGCGCTGTCGGAATGAAGCAACGAAAACCGTGAAACGAATCGGCGCCGTGAGCGAAATACAAGGCATGCGACACCAAAGCCGGTGCCGCACAACGACAAGCGGAGGATGACCATGGCCCGCTGCAAGACCGAGAAGCGCCGCGAGAACTGCCACGAGCCGCGCAAGTCGAAGTGCGACCGCCGTCGCGAGCATCACGGCGAGGACAAGGGCAAGAAGTGCCGTTCGAAGGGACCCTGGCGCGGCCACGGTGGCGGCGGCGGCCACCACCACCACCACCAGCCCTGAGCTAGTTCGCGAGAAGCCCCGCCCGTCACGCACGGGCGGGGCTTCTCGCAGGTAGAGAGGCAACACAAGCATGAACGCGATCACGGGTACCTCTCGGGACGCTCCGGAGTACGACGGGAGCGACGAGGACGAGAACCTCGTGGAGCTCGCGCCAACCGTGCCGCTTCGCGCCATCTTCCGTCGCTTCTGGCCCCACACCCGCGATTTCCGCGGGCGCATGGTATTGAGCCTGCTGCTCACGGGCGCCGTTCCGGCCATCAGTACGGCAAGCATCTATTTGTACAAAGTCCTCGTCGACGACGTGCTGACTCCGCACGATTTCCGACTGTTCCCGATGATCGCCGCGCTCTATCTCGCCCTCACCCTCGCCGAGGGCGTGGTGAGCTGGATCGATGAGTTCCTCACCGCATGGGTCGGTGAGCGTTTCGTACTCAATTTGCGGGTCGAGCTGTTCGCCCACCTGCAACGACTCTCGCTCGGCTTCTTCGAACGCCGCCAGCTCGGCGACATCATGTCCCGCCTCGGCGGCGACGTGAGCGAGATCGAGACGCTGGTCCTGACCGGCGTCAACATGGCCCTGACCTACGCCTTCCAGATCCTGCTGTTCACCGGGATGCTGTTCTACCTGGACTGGCGGCTGGCGCTCGCCGCGTTCGTCGCAGCCCCTGGATTCCTGCTCATCGCGCGCGTGCTGTCGCGACGCATCCAGACGTCCGCCCGCGAACTGCGGCGCCGCTCCGGCTCGATCAGTGCTGTCGCCGAGGAGAGCCTGAGCAACCTGGCGCTCGTCCAGGCCTACGACCGCCAGACCGACGAGACCGCCCGGTACCGGCGCGAGAACCAGGGCGCCTTCTCGGCGCAGATGATCGCCACCCGGCTGGAGGCGCTGTTCGGACCACTCAGCAACGTCGTCGAGGTCGTCGGCGTGCTCCTGGTGATGGGTCTGGCCGTATGGGAGCTGGCCAATGGCCGCGTCACCCTCGGCGAACTCCTGGTCTTCGTCGCCTACCTCAGTCAGCTGTACGGGCCGGTCGCCGGGTTCGGCGGCCTGTGGAACGAGATGTCGTCGGCGAAGGCCGGCGCCGAGCGGATCATCGAAATGCTCGACCAGGAACCGGCCGTCGTCGACCGCGCCGACCCCACGCCGCTGCACCGTGCTGCCGGCACACTCGCCCTGCAGCAGGTCACGTTCACCTACCCCGAGACCGAGCGGCCCGCGCTGAGCGGGATCGACCTGCGGATCACCCCCGGCGAGAAGATCGCCGTGGTCGGGGCCAGCGGGGCGGGCAAGACGACGCTCACCAAGCTGCTGCTGCGCTTCTACGACCCCGACCAGGGGCGCATCACCCTCGACGGACACGACATCCGCGACGTCAGCCTGTCCGATCTCCGTCGCAACGTCGCCGCCGTGCTGCAGGAGACCCTCGTCTTCGACGGCACGATCGCCGACAACATCCGCTGGGGACGGCCCGAGGCCACGGACCACGAGATCGAGCAGGCCGCCCGCGCCGCGGACGTCCACCGGTTCGTCCAGGACCTCCCCGACGGGTACGCCACACGGGTCGGGCAGCGGGGTCGCCTGCTGTCGGGCGGCCAGCGGCAGCGGCTGGCGATCGCGCGGGCGATGATCCGCGACGCCCCGGTGCTGCTCCTGGACGAGCCGACCACGGGCCTCGACGCCGAGTCGAGTGAACGCGTCCTCGCCCCGCTGCGCCGGCTGATGGACGGCCGGACGACGTTGATGATCTCTCACAACCTGCTGACGGTGACCGACGCCGACCGGATCGTCTTCCTCGAGGACGGCCGGATCACCGCCGTCGGCACCCATGACGAGCTGCTGGCCCGCAGCACCGGCTACGCTCGGCTCTACCGGCTGCACCATCCCGACGCTGCGGCGCCGCAGACGGACACCACCGGCCCGCGCTCCATGGGCCGTCATCACGGGCCCGTCCTCGCGGCGCCCGATCCCCGGCCTTCTCCGGCGCCGAGATCCGAAGCCATGCCGCGGCACCGGGCGGACACACCGCAACCCGCGGCGCCCGTCGCTCATCCCGCCCACGCGGCCGCCGCCCCGGCCACCGCGCCCGAGACGTCCGCCAACTGGTTCGATCCGGACCCGCCGACCCTCCGGATCCGCCTGCCCCTCGTCGGCCCCGGACCGCGGAAAGGGCCACGGCGCCACTCCGCGACACCGCACCCGTTCCCGGTGCAGGCCACCCGTTCCGCCGAGTCGGGACGGCACGCGGCGGTGGCCCGCGACGTCGCCGACGACGCCGTGCCGCAGCCGGTGTTCCGGCCGTGATCGCCGCGACCGTCGCCCGGCGGCTGTACCGACGACCCTGCGGCGACGATCGCGGCGATCACCTGCCCGGAGCAGCGCGAACGCGGTTCGACCGGGCGCGGCATCGCCGAGGCGCCCGTAGGCTGGATGCGTGGTGCTCTCGCCCGTGCGGCCCGGGGTGGACGCGATCGACGCCGCCCTCGACGTCCTCGCCGACCGTCCGCTCGTCGCCCTGACCGGCGCCGGCCTGTCGACCGACTCCGGCATCCCGGACTACCGGGGGCCGTCGTCGCCCCCGCGCAAGCCGATGACCTACACCGAGTTCGTCTCCGGGCCGGCCGCACAACGCCGCTACTGGGCGCGCAGCCACGTCGGCTGGGCCCGCATGGCCCGCGCCCTGCCCAACCGTGGCCACCGGGCGCTCGCCTCCCTGGAGGCCGCCGAGGTGCTGCGCGGCGTGATCACACAGAACGTCGACGGTCTGCACCGCGCCGCCGGCAGCGACGCCGTGATCGACCTGCACGGCCGCATCGCGGACGTCGTCTGCCTCGGCTGCCGCCGGATCAGCGCCCGCGACGAGCTGCAACAGCGGCTGAGCGAGCTCAACCCCGGCTTCATCGAGGCCGCCGGTGCCCAGGTGGAGACGGCACCGGACGGCGACGCCGTGCTCACCGAGGTCGCGAACTTCCGGCTCGCGGAGTGCACGGGTTGTGGCGGTGTGCTGAAGCCGGACGTCGTGTTCTTCGGGGAGAACGTGCCGCGCGACCGCGTGGCTCAGGCGTTCGCGCTGGTCGACTCGCTCGCGGACGACGACGGCGCACTGCTCGTCGCCGGTAGCTCGCTCACCGTGCTCTCCGGGCTGCGGTTCGTCCGGCACGCGCACCGGCTCGGTGTCCCCGTCGTCATCGTCAACCGGGGCACGACGCGCGGCGACGACCTCGCGGCGGCGCTGGTCGACGCCGGCTGTTCGGAGACTCTCGCCGCGTTGGCGAACACCGTGGCGTGACGTCGGCCGAACCCGACACGATGGACGACGTGGACACGTCGCCGTCCGGGCAGCCCCCCGAGAAGCGAATCGGCGATCGCGAGCGCCGAGAGGTGGATGCCCACCTGCGGCAGGCCCACGACGACGGCGTGCTGACTTTCGGCGAGTACGACGAGCGGGTGGCGGCGTGCTGGGCGGCGCGGACGCGCAGCGAACTGGACGCGCTCACGCGCGATCTGCCCGACCCCCGTCCCGAGGGCGAGCCGGCGCCGCCCGCGGTGCGCGAGTCGCGCACCTCGGGGCGGAAGAGCTCCGTGGGCCGTGCGGTAGGCGTGACCCTGGTCGCCGTCGCGCTGCTCACCGGCGGCCGGGTGGTCGCCGCCGACGACGCCACCGCGATCTTCAGCAGCCGGGTGGTGCAGGCGACGCCGCAGAACCCGGACATCGAGGTGGGCGTGGCCTTCGGCAGCGTCGAGGTCGTGGTGCCCGACGACGCGCGGGTCACGACCGACGGCACGCTGCTGTTCGGGAGCACGGACTGCGATGCAGCCTGCGACGGTACCGGCACGCGCGACGTCGTCGTGGACGCGCGGGGCGCGTTCGGCAGCGTCGACATCGTCCGGCAGAGCGAGCGCAACCAGGACCGCGACAGTGGTCGCGACGGGGACGACGACGACTGACCCGAGCCGCCCGTCCGGTCAGGGTCGATGGGCGCGGGAGCGGTGCCGGGACGGGCGGCGCCGCGCGCCCAGCAGGACGACGGCGTCGACGGCGCGGTCGAGCAACCCCGCCACCCCCCAGCACAGCGGCAACACGACCAGCACCGCGAGCACGACCTGGAACGGGAACGCCAGCTGCGTCACCCACAGCTCGACGGCGTCCCAGCTGTTCGCGACCTCCCGCAGCACGAGTCACATCGTAGAGCCGTCGTGGTGCGGCGAGGTTCGCTGCATGTTCGCCGTCTACGCCGCCGAGCCGAACCCCGACGCCCCCTGGACGCCCTCGTCGTCGGGGAGCGTCCCGATCCCGAGGTGCCCGACGGCTCGGTCGCCGTCCGCGTCGAGGCCGCCAGCCTGAACATGCACGACCTGTGGACGTTGCGCGGGGTCGGCATCAAGCGCGAGCAGTTCCCGATGATCCTGGGCTGCGACGGGGCGCCCGACAGGGCTCACCGCCGCCCAGGCCGCGGTGATGGGCACCGCGTGGCTGACGGCCTACCGCATGCTCTTCGTCAAGTACGGTCTGCGGCCGGGGCAGACCATGTTCGTCCAGGGTGCGTCAGGCGGCGTGTCGACCGCGCTGATCCAGCTCGGGCGCGCCGCCGGCCTGCAGGTGTGGGTGACAGGACGCACAGAGGAGAAGCGGGCGCTCGCGAGCAAGCTCGGTGCGCACGCCACCTATCCCAGCGGGGAGCGGCTGCCGGAGCGCGTGGACGCTGTGTTCGAAACCGTGGGCGACGCGACGTGGGCGCACTCGATGCGCGCGTTGAAGCCGGGCGGCGTGATCGTCGTCTCGGGCGCCACGAGCGGGCCTGACCCCGGTGCCGACCTGCAGCGACTGTTCTTCCTCCAGCTGCAGGTCATCGGCGCGACGATGGGCACGCGGGCCGAGCTGACCAACCTCCTGACCTTCGTCACGAACGCCGGGATCGCCCCGCAGATCGGGCTGGAACTGCCCCTCGAACAGGCCGAGGAAGGTTTCCGGGCCCTCGCGGCGGGAGAAACCGGCGGAAAGATAGTGTTCACGCACTGAGACCATCACCACCCGTTCGCTCACCCACCCCACATTCGGGTGCGGCGTTTCAGGGCATCAGCAAGTACAGTCGGTCACCGTGTCTGAGCCATCTAGTCGAACGGCGTCGGGGTCGGTCTACGTCCCGACGCCGAGAGTGACGGGCCTGGTCGAGCTTCTCGACCGGGTGGACCGTGCAGTGGCCGCCGCGTTGGTACCGGTGACGGCCGCTGAAGGTGTCAGCCGAGATGGCTGGCGCGTACTGCTGATGCTCGCCAGAGGCGGCGGACGCAGCATGGGCGAGATCGCCTCGCACACCGCGCTACCGGCGCCGACCGCCACGCGGGTCGTCGACAAGCTCGTCGATTCGGGCTTCGCATCGCGCCGGACCGACCCGGTGGACCGGCGTCGCGTACTCGTACACCTGGCCGCGAATGGCCGGGCCGTGATCGAGCGCGTGTGCGGGCGGGTCGAGCGCAAGATCGGCGCCGCCCTCGGCTCCGCGCACACCCCCGAGCGGGCCCAGCTCGCCGAACTCCTCGAGGCGTTGGCCCGGCGCCCCTCCGGCTCCGCCTGATCTCCCCCTCCCCCGAGACTCCCCGAGCTCCCCGGCTCCCGACCTCAGCCTTCGACCTCTCCGTGTGTCGACCCCTCAGCGGCCCGCTGCTGCCAGCACCGTGTCGAGCCACTCGCGTCCCCGCGGACCGAGGTGCTCCCGTGCCTGTGCGATCCGGGGCACCAGCTCGCGATGTCCGGCGGTCGCGGCCAGAAGATCCGCCACCGTGACCCCGTGCTCCGGGCGGTCCAGCACCGTCACCGGGTCGCCGGCCGACACCGCGGCCGGCTGCTCCACGGCGAGGTAGGCCCCGGGCCGTCCGGCGGCGAAGAACCGCTTGATCAGGTCCGGCACGTCGAGGAAGCCCGAGAACACCCGGCACGGTGTCCGCGGTCCCGTCACCCGCAGCACCGCGTCGCCGACCTGCCACCGCTCGCCGACCACGGCGTGCGAACAGTCGATCCCGGCCAGCGTGAGGTTCTCCCCCAGGTTGCCCGGCTTGATCCGGCGCGGGGCGGCCGCCTCGTGCGGAGCGCGGGGTGGACGCGTCGTGGCCGGATCGGTCTCTGTCCGCTGGAGCTCCGCGGTCCAGAAGTCGAGGTCCTCGACGGCGTAGGCGTAGACAGCCTGCTCCGGGCCGCCGTGGTTCTTCGTGTCGCAGATCGTGTCGCCGTCGACGCCGCCGATCTCCAGGCGCACCGGGTGGTAGGCGGGCCGCTTGTCGATGCCGGAGCGGCCGCTCTTGACGCGAGTGAAGGGGTCGGTGCGGACCACCGCCAGGTTGACCGACACGACCCTGCCCGACTCCATGGGCCCATGCTGCCCGTCAGCACCCGCCGGGCGCACGCGGGTTCAGCCCGGTCTCAGCCCGTCGAGTAGGCGGGCCGGGACGATCGTGACCTGGAACGGACTGGTGGCGACGAACTCTTCGTCGCCCTCCACGTGCGCGATCTGCCGGTAGCAGCCCTCGTCGTCGAGCTCGAACACGGTGAGCGAGCCCGGCTCCTGCGGGTCGAGGATCCAGTACGACGCGACCCCGATCCGCTCGTAGTGCGCCTTCTTGAGGTTGAGGTCCTTGAGACGTGTGCTGGGCGACAGCACCTCGACGGCAAGCAGTGGAGCGACGGGCAGGTTCTTGCTGCGCCGGTTCAAGTCGGCGAACCGCGCGACGAGCACGTCGGGTTGAACCTCGCTGTCGGTCCCCGTCCGCACCGCGAACGGTGCCGTCAGGACTCGCACGCCCGGCGGGAAGCGCAGGCGCAGTTGGAAGAACAGCTCCGCGCCCATCTCCTGGTGCGGCCAGTCGGGCGCCGGGCTCACCAGCAGCATCCCGTCGATGAGCTCGTACCGGTTGCCGTCATCCGGCATGCCCTCGAGGTCGTCGACCGTGAAGGGGCGCCCGTGCGGGATGACGCTCGTCATGACACTCATGGTCCCTCCTCCGTTGCACGCGGTACAGACGGAGGAGGAGCCGTCGCGGTTCCCTACTTCTTCTTCTCGCCCGACGAGTCGGTGGACAGCGCCGCGACGAAGGCTTCCTGCGGGACCTCGACCCGCCCGATGGTCTTCATCCGCTTCTTGCCCTCCTTCTGCTTCTCCAGCAGCTTGCGCTTGCGCGTGATGTCGCCGCCGTAGCACTTCGCGAGCACGTCCTTGCGGATCGCACGGATGTTCTCGCGCGCGATGATCCGCGACCCGATCGCGGCCTGGATCGGCACCTCGAACTGCTGGCGCGGGATCAGCTCGCGCAGCTTGGTGGCCATCGTCGTGCCGTAGGAGAACGCCGCGTCCTTGTGCCGGATCGCGGAGAACGCGTCGACGGGCTCGCCCTGCAGCAGGATGTCGACCTTCACCAGGTCCGACTCCTGCTCCCCCGCCTCCTCGTAGTCCAGCGACGCGTACCCGCGGGTGCGCGACTTCAGGGCGTCGAAGAAGTCAAAGATGATCTCGGCGAGCGGCATCGTGTAGCGCAGCTCGACACGGGTCTCGGACAGGTAGTCCATGCCGCCGAGCTGCCCGCGGCGGCTCTGGCACAGCTCCATGATCGCGCCGATGAACTCCGACGGCGCCAGGATCGTCACCTTGACGACCGGCTCGAAGATCTGGGCGACCTTGCCCGACGGCCAGTCCGACGGGTTGGTGACGGTCAGCTCCTTCGCCCCATCCTTGTCCTGGCTGTCGAGCACGACCCGGTAGACGACGTTCGGCGCCGTCGAGATGAGGTCGAGCCCCGCCTCCCGCTCGAGGCGGTCGCGGGTGATCTCCAGGTGCAACAGGCCGAGGAAGCCGCAGCGGAACCCGAAGCCGAGCGCAGCGGACGTCTCCGGCTCGTAGGTGAGCGCGGCGTCGTTGAGCTGCAGCTTGTCGAGCGCCTCGCGCAGGTCCGGGTACTCCGAGCCGTCGACGGGATAGAGGCCCGAGTAGACCATCGGCCGCGGCTCCCGGTAGCCGGTGAGCGGCTCGGTGGCGCCGTGGCGCTGGCTCGTGATCGTGTCGCCGACCTTGGACTGGCGGACGTCCTTCACCCCGGTGATGAGGTAGCCGACCTCACCCACCCCCAGGCCCCGCGACGGCTTGGGCTCCGGCGAGACGATGCCCACCTCGAGCAGCTCGTGCGTGGTCCCCGTGGACATCATCTTGATCCGCTCGCGGGGCGTGATCCGCCCGTCGACGACGCGGATGTAGGTGACGACGCCGCGGTAGGTGTCGTAGACCGAGTCGAAGATCATCGCCCGGGCCGGCGCGTCGGCGTCGCCGACGGGAGCCGGGACGCGGAGCACGACCTCGTCGAGCAGCTCCTTGACGCCGACGCCGGTCTTCGCGCTGACCCGCAGCACGTCGCCCGGGTCGCAGCCGATGACGTGCGCGATCTCCGCGGCGTAGCGGTCGGGGTCCGCGGCAGGCAGGTCGATCTTGTTGAGGACCGGGATGATCGTCAGGTCCTTCTCGAGCGCCAGGTAGAGGTTCGCCAGCGTCTGCGCCTCGATGCCCTGCGCGGCGTCGACCAGCAGCACCGCACCCTCGCACGCCTCCAGCGCGCGGCTCACCTCGTAGGTGAAGTCGACGTGCCCGGGGGTGTCGATGAGGTGCAGGACGATCTCCTCGCTGGAGCCGTCCTCCCGGGTGACCTTCCACGGCAGCCGGACGTTCTGCGCCTTGATCGTGATCCCGCGCTCGCGCTCGATGTCCATGCGGTCGAGGTACTGAGCGCGCATGTCGCGCGCCTCGACGACGCCGGTGAGCTGCAGCATGCGGTCGGCCAGCGTCGACTTGCCGTGGTCGATGTGGGCGATGATGCAGAAGTTCCGGATCCGCGCCGGCGGGGTGAAGGTCTTGTCGGCGAACGACGTCACGTAGGTGGTTCCATTCAGGTCGGGACACCTCCATCGTCCCACGACCGCCGCGCCGCTCCGATCACAGCCAGGCGAGCGACCACCTGCCCTCGACGGGGACGGCCGCGTCGATGATCCGTTTCCTCGATCGGTGGATCGGGCACTCGAACGAGGGAGGTGCGGATCACATGACGCAGACGGAGCCGGTCGCCGGCGGCGACGCAGATTCGGCAGGCGGCACGAGCTGGACGGGCCGCACGGTGCGCGGTCGCGACGGCAGCAAGCTGGGCAGGCTGGTCGAGGTGCTCCCGGGCGACGGAGCCTCGCCAGGAGGATGGGGCGTCGTGAAGTCCACGTTCGGCGGGCGACGGATGGTCCCGCTGGACGGCGCCGCCGCCGACGGCGATCGCGGTCTCACTGTGGCCGCCGACAGGGCGAGCGTGCGCACGGCCCCGACCTTGGCCGCGGGCACCGCCGAGCCGGCCGCCACCGGTGCCCTGCAGCAGCACTACACGGGCCGCGGTGTCCTCGCCGACGCCCGCGCGCTGCAGCACGAGCGCTACGGCGGCAGCAAGCTCGGGTCGGCGTTCTTCGGCTGGCTCGTCGCCGTCGGCCTCACCGTTCTGCTCGGCGTGCTCGCCGGAGCCGTGGCCGCGGCGATCGGCGCGGACCCCACCACCGGCACCGTCGTCACGGTGGCAGTCCTGATCGTCGCCTACTACGCGGGCGGGTACGTCGCGGGCCGCCTGGCGCGCTTCGACGGCGCCCGCAACGGCTTCCTCTCGTGGGTCGTCGGTGTGGTCGCCACGATCGTCCTGACCGTGGTCGCCGCGTTCGTGGGCGCGCAGTACGACGTGCTGACCCGCGTCTCGCTGCCGGCCCTGCCTGCGAGTTTCGCGGACGTGACCGTCACCGGGATGATCCTCGTCGCCGTCGCGGTGCTCGGCACGCTGCTGGCCGCGGTGCTCGGCGGCAAGGCCGGCGAGAGCTTCCACCGCCGCGTGGACCGGGCCGCCGCCGACGCCCTCTGACACACTCCCGCCACCGCACGGCCCCGGCCCGACGGCCGGGGCCGTGCGTGTTCTACAGGTCCGCCGGCCCCTCCAACGGAGCCATCCCGAGCTGCCGGGCGACCTCGGCCATGACGTCCTGCACCGCGACGGTGTCCGCGAGCGGCATGGTGGCGCTCTCCGGGCGGCCGGCCCGCACGCACTCGGTGACCTCGATCAACTCGTGGAAGTAGCCACCACCGGTCGCCGGGAGCGTGATCTCCTGCGGGTCGTGGCCATGGCGGTGCAGCACGATCGTGTCCGGGTGGTGGAAGCGCGGGAGCACGTCGATCCAGCCGTCGGTGCCGAAGACGCGGGCCTGCCCGGGGGTCGCACACCGCAGGGTGGCGGTCAGCGCGGCGGTGCGTCCGCCGTCGAAGCCGAGCAGGACGGTCTCCTCGACGTCGATCCCGCGCGGCAGCAGCGTGCCGTACGCGGTGACGGCGGTCGGGTTGCCCAGCACCATCTGCGCGAACGAGATCGGGTAGACGGTCAGGTCGAACAGCGCGCCACCGCCGAGCTCCGGGGCGACGAACCGATCGTCCGGGTCGAGCGGGTTGCGGACCCCGAGGTCGACCTGCAGCGTCCGCACCTCACCGACTGCTCCGTCGGCGATCAGCTCGCGCATCCGCACGATCGCCGGTTGGAAGCGCGTCCACATCGCCTCCATCGCGAACACGCCGTTCTCCGACGCGAGCGCGGCGATCTCGCGGGTCGCCTCTGGCGTCACCGTGAACGCCTTCTCGACCAGCACCGCCTTCCCGGCGCGGAGCGCGGCGAGGGCCACGGCGCGGTGCTGGGGATGCGGCGTCGCGATGTAGAGGACGTCGACGTCCGGGTCGTCGACGATCGCGCGGTAGGAGTCGTGGGTGCGGGGGATGTCGTGGCGGGAGGCGAAGGCCGCGGCGCGGTCCGCCGACCGGGAGGCGACCGCCACCCCGGTCGCGCCCTCGACCAGCGGGAGGTCGCGCACCACCTTGTCCGCGATCCGTCCTGGCCCGACGATCCCCCAGCGCACCGTGTCCATGCGGTGATCCTGGCCGATGACGTCACCCCGCCGCGAGACGGACCGCCAGCGTCACGACCAGTACCGCCACCACCACGAGGAACACCCGCCGGACGAAGGCCGACCCGCGCTCGACGGCCAGCCGGGCGCCGACCACCGCCCCGGCCAGGTTCGCGACGGCCAGCACGGCGCCGAGCCCGAGCAGCACGACGCCGGCGGGCAGGAAGAAGACCAGGGCGCCGAGGTTCGTGGCGGTGTTGACCACCTTCGCCGTCGCCGAAGCCTGCAGGAAGGCGAACCCGACCAGCCCCACCAGCAGGAACACGAGGAACGAGCCCGTGCCCGGGCCCGCCAGGCCGTCGTAGAACCCGATCGCCGCTCCCCCGATGCCCATGACCACGCCCTGCGTGCGGCGCGGGAAGCGCGGGGCGTGCACGGCACCGAGCTCCGGGCGCCGCCACGTGTAGAGCCCGACGCCGACCAACGCGACCAGCACGACGACGGTCAGCACCCGTGACGGCAGTGCCGCGGCGAGCAGCGCCCCACCGATCGCGCCGACGAACGCCGCGACGGCCATGGGCGCGACGTGGCGGCGGTCGATCGGCACCCGGCGGGCGAACGTCACCGCTGCCGACGCCGTGCCGACGACGCTCGCCAGCTTGTTCGTCGCGACGGAGAAGATCGCCTCACCCCCGGGCAGCACGATCAGCAGCGCCGAGAGCTGCACCAACCCGCCCCCGCCGACGATCGCGTCGACCGCGCCCGCGAGCAGCGACGCGACGCAGAGCGCCAGCAGCGCGAGCACGGTGACCCCGCCGAAGCCGGGCCACGTCAGCGGGGTGGTCAAGGTGTCGATCACGTGGGAGCACCCTACGGGCCCTGGTGGTCGAGGAAGACGAGCGCGCGACTCAGGCCAGCCGGGTCATGTCCACCGAGACGTCGAGGGCCGAGGCGGTGCCGCCAGAGTAGACGCCCTTGATCGGCGGGACGTCCGCGTAGTCACGCCCGCTGGCCACCCACACGTGCCGCTGGCCGATCTCGATGAGGTTCGTGGGGTCGTAGCCCCACCAGCCCCCGGTCCAGGCCTCGACCCAGGCGTGGCTCTCCCCCGTCACCGTCTGCCGGACCTCGACATCCTTCCTCGGCAGGAGGTAGCCCGAGACGTACCGCGCCGGAATGCCCGCCTCGCGCAGCAGGAGCAGGGTCAGGTGCACGTAGTCCTGGCACACCCCCTTGCCCGCCTCCCACGCCTCCAGGGCCGAGGTGTGCACGCCGGTGGAGCCGGGCTGGTAGGTGAGGTGGTCGTGCACCCAGCGGCAGGCGGAGTGCACCGCGCTGACGGGCGTCGGTTCCTTGCGGAGCACCCGCGCGACCTTCGTCAGCTCCTTGTCCCGGCGACGTAGCCGGTGAACTCCAGCATCTCGGTGTGCCGGTCGCGCACGTCGTCGCCGCGCAGGTCGTCCCACGTCGCACTCTCCACCGGCGGCTGCGGGTCGCCCGTCTCGATCACCGAGGTCGCGATGACGGCCAGCTCCTTGTGCGGGGCGTGCAGGTCGAACGCGGTGACCGCGGTGCCCCAGTAGTCGGAGTACCGGTAGAGCCGCGTGGCCGGAGTGGTCTCCACGCGGCTGACGATGACGTTCTGCCGGGCGTCGGTGCGGGGGGTCAGCCGGACCTCGTTGTAGGACTGGTGCACCGGGGCGTCGTAGCGGTAGCCCGTCGAGTGCACGACTCGGATGCGCCAGCCCATGTCAGCTCACCTCCGGAGCGGTCCACGCGACCCACGGGGCGGCGTGGAAGTACTGCAGCGACACGGCCTCGCCGACGTCGCGGATGGTCTCCTGCAGGCCCTTGAGCTGGGCAGGCAGGTCGTCGAGCAGCTCGTCGGGGCGCAGGAACTCCAGCTCGCTGCGGGCGCGCCCGAGCAGGCGCAGCGCCTCGGCCTTCGCCCCGATCCGCACCGTCGGCCGGTTGTCCAGCTCGATCAGGCACGTCTCGGCCTGCCGCAGCGCGTGGAACACCGAGCGCGGGAACAGCCGATCCATCAGCAGGAACTGGACGACCCGCGCCGCGTCGAGCGCGCCGCGGTAGGTGCGCAGGTAGGTGTCCTGGGCGCCGGCGGAGCGGAGCACGGTCAGCCAGCCCGGCGACGACATCCGGTCCGACACCCGCGACATGAGCAGCCGCACGATCATGTCGACCCGCTCGACGGAGCGTCCGAGCAGGTAGAACCGCCAGGTGTCGTCGCGGCTCATTGTCGAGGCTGCCATGCCCGAGAACATCGCCGCGCGGTCCTCCACGTAGGAGAAGAACGCGTGCGGGCCCACCCAGCGGGCGTACTGCTGGCGCTCGGGCAGGGCGTTCCACGTGGCGTTGAGGCACTCCCACATCTCGGCGGACACCACCTCGCGGGCGCCGCGGGCGTTCTCCCGCGCTCGCGAGACCGACGACACGATGGAACCCGGCTCGGTCTCGGAGTAACCGACGAGCTCGGTGACCGACCAGGCGTCGAGCGGGCTGTCGGGCACCGCGTCGCAGCCGAGCACGCCGAGCAGCGTGCGGGCCGCGCGGTCCGTGTCAACGGTCGCGTCCTCGAGCAGCTGGTGCACCGAGACGTCGAGGATGCGGGCCGTGTCGTCGGCGCGCTCGACGTAGCGCCCGATCCAGTACAGCGACTCGGCGTTGCGGGCGAGCATCAGATCATCCCTCTCGCAGGTGTGGTCACTGCTGCTGCTGTTGCTGCTGGCTGGTGGTCAGCTCAGGACCCATCTCGGCGGCGGGCGAGTTGGCGGGCGCGACCGCGGCCAGCCCTTTCTCCCCCAGCTCGCGGTCGGCCTCGGGCGCCCGGCCCGCGGCGAGCACCCACGTGTCCTTGCTGCCGCCGCCCTGGCTGGAGTTGACGACCAGGCTCCCCTCGGGCAGCGCGACGCGGGTCAGGCCGCCCGGCAGCACGAAGACGTTGTCGCCGTCGTTGACCGCGAACGGGCGCAGGTCGACGTGCCGCGGCACGAGCCTGTCGTCGACCTTCGTCGGCACCGTCGACAGCTGCACCACCGGCTGGGCGATCCAGCCGCGCGGATCGTCCCTGATCGCCTTGCGCGCCTTCTGCAGCTGGCGCGCGCTGGAGTTCGGCCCGAAGAGGATGCCGTAGCCGCCCGAGCCCTCCACGGGCTTGAGCACCAGCTCCTCGAGCTGGTCCAGCACGTACGTGCGCTCGTCGTCGAGCCAGCACCGGAACGTGTCGACGTTCGGCAGGCTCGGCTTCTCCCCGAGGTAGTAGGCGATCATGTCGGGCACGTAGGTGTAGACGAGCTTGTCGTCGCCGACGCCGTTGCCCACGGCGTTCGCGATCACCACGTTGCCCGCGCGGGCCGCGTTGATCATGCCGGCGACGCCGAGGACCGAGTCGGGGTTGAACTGCAGCGGATCGAGGAACTCGTCGTCGATCCGCCGGTAGATCACGTCCACCCGCTGGTCGCCCTGGGTGGTGCGCATGTAGACGAGGTTGTCGCGGCAGAACAGGTCGCGGCCCTCGACCAGCTCGACGCCCATCTGCCGGGCGAGCAGCGAGTGCTCGAAGTAGGCCGAGTTGAAGACGCCGGGGGTGAGCACGACGACGGTGGGGTCGGCCTCGTTCGGCGCCGCCGCGGCGCGCAGGGCCCGCAGCAGGTGCGTGCCGTAGTCGCCGACCGTCCGCACCCGCTGGCGGGTGAACAGGTCGGGGAAGACGCGCGCCATCGTGCGACGGTTCTCCATCACGTACGACACGCCCGACGGGTTGCGGAGGTTGTCCTCCAGGACCCGGAAGACCCCCTGCTCGTCCCGGACGAGGTCGATCCCCGCGACGTGGATGCGCACGCCGTTGGGCGGGACGAGCCCGGCCGCGGCCCGGTGGAAGTGCTCGCAGCTGGTGATCAGGCGGCGGGGCAGCACGCCGTCGCGGACGATCTCGGCGTCGCCGTAGATGTCGGAGAGAAACATCTCCAGCGCCTGGACGCGCTGCACGATGCCCCGCTGCAGCTTCGACCACTCCGCAGCGCTGATCACCCTGGGCACGATGTCGAGCGGGATCGGCCGTTCCTGGCCCGAGAGCGAGAACGTGATGCCCTGGTCGACGTAGGCGCGGTCCAACGCCTCGGAGCGCACCTTGAGGTCGGCCACCGCCGTGGGCGCGATCGCCTCGTGGAGGGCCCGGTACGGCGCGCGGACGCTGCCGTCGGGGGAGAACATCTCGTCCCAGGCGCCGGCGTGGGGCCGGTCCGGGGCGAGATAGTTGTCGAACAACGGCGGCGTGGCCGCGCCAATCTCCTCCGGCCCGTTCTCCTCCGACTCGGCTGCTCCGGGATCGTCGGCTCGGACGGGGTCCTGCGCGGCGCGGCTCACGGCGGTCATCTTCCCCAGCCGAGCTGAAGGTGACCAGCACTGGAGGCTACATGCGGGTTACACACTCGCCCGGTGCGAGCGCCGCGGCCGCCGCTGATAGCATTGATGGCCGAGAGCCCGGCCGGTCAGCACATCCTGCCGCCGGTGCCTACAGAGACAGATCATCGAGCAGTTCAGCGGCAGGAAGAACTCGAGGCATTCGCGTGGCCAACATCAAGTCCCAGATCAAGCGGGTCAAGACGAACGAGAAGCGCCGGCAGCGCAACAAGTCGGTCCGCTCGTCCGTCCGCACCGCCGTCCGTCGATTCCGCGAGGCCGTCGAGGCCGGCGACACCGAGAAGGCCACCGAGCTGCAGCGCGCCGCCGCCAAGGCCCTCGACAAGGCGGCCGGCAAGGGCGTGATCCACAAGAACCAGGCCGCGAACCGCAAGTCGGCGATGGCCAAGCGGGTCACCACCGCCGCCTGACGCACCGCTCTTCCGACGGCGTCGCTCGCTGCGAGCGGCGCCGTTTCGGCGTGTCCGCCGCGGCCTTCAGCGACGGTCCTCCCGCGCCGCGCACATGCGCAGCACCGCCCGCTCGAGCGCGTAGCCGACGTCCGGCGCCGCGCCCTTGACGTCGGCGTTGACCTGCGAGGCCACCGCGGTCGCCACCGCGATCGCGTCCGGGTGCCAGCCACGGACCTGCGACTGGGCCTTGCGGATCTTCCACGGCGGCATCCCGAGCACGCCGGCGAGCCGGTTCGGGTCGCCGCGTCCGGCGGCCCCGACCTTGGCCAGGGTGCGGACGGCGTCGGCCAGCGCGTCCGCGACCAGCACCGGCGGGACGCCGAGCACGAGTGCCCAACGGAGTGCCTCGAGCGCTCCCAAGCGGTCGCCGGCCACGACCTTGTCCGCCACCGCGAAGCCGGTCGCCTCGGCGCGGCCGCGGTGGTAGCGCCGCACGGCGTCCGCGTCGACACTGCCGCCGGTGTCCGCGACGAGCTGCCCCGCGGCCGCGGCGAGCTCACGCAGGTCGGTCCCCACGGCCTCGATCAGCACGCCGACCGCCTCGGGTGTGATCTTCCCGCGCGCCCGGCGCACCTCGCCACGGACGAAATCGCCCCGCTCGTCCGCCCGGAGCTTCTCGCAGCGCGCGATCTGGGCTCCGGCCTTGCGCAGCGCGTCCGCGAGCGCCTTGTTCCGGGCACCACCGGCGTGCAGGACCACCACGGTGACGCCCTCGCCCGGGGCCGTCGCGTGGTCGAGGATCGCTGTGGAGGCGTCCTTCCCCGCCTCGTGGGCACCCTCCAGCACGATGACGCGTGCCTCGGCGAACAGCGACGGGCTCAGCGCAGCGGCGAGGTCCGCCGGCGTGATCTCGGGGGCCCGGAACCGGCGGAGCTCCACGTCCGGGTCCACCGAGCGTGCGGCGTCGACAACGGCCTTCACCGCGCGCTCGACCAGCAGTTCCTCGTCGCCCAGCACGAGGTGCAGCGACGCGGGAGCTGGTGGAGTGGCCATCCTCGCCATCGTCGCGCACCTCGCTGTCGGGACGTGACCCGCCTCCCAGATCACCGGCGACCGCCGCCCGTGACTGGAAGCGGTGGACCGCGTGCCGTAACGTCGTGGTCATCCAGGCGCCTTCGCGCGCCCGGACCACAACCGAATATGGCTCATCCAGAGGGGCAGAGGGAACGGCCCGTTGAAGCCCCGGCAACCGGCGTCGCGCGACCATCACGCGCAGACGAACACGGTGCCAATTCCGACCCGCGCGCGCGGGGAAGATGAGGAGATCTCTGATGACGTTGACTGCCGCCTCCACGACGGCCACCTCCTTCAACCTGGGCTCGGCTCGTGCTCTGTCCTGTCGCGAGTGCGGGCACGAGATCCCGCTCGCCCCGGAGTTCGCCTGTCCCCAGTGCTTCGGGCCGCTCGAGGTCGCCTACGACTTCCCCGAGATCACCCGCGCCTCGATCGAGGCCGGCCCGAAGTCGATCTGGCGCTACCGGCAGCTGCTGCCCGTGCCCACCGACGTCACCCGCCACCCGAACACCGAGCCGGGACTGACGCGCCTGATCAAGGCGGACCGGCTGGCCGCGGCACTGGGCGTGCGGTCGCTCTGGGTGAAGGACGACACGGGCAACCCGACGCACTCGTTCAAGGACCGGGTCGTCGCCGTCGCCCTGGCCGCCGCCCGTGAGCTGGGCTTCTCCGTGCTCGCCTGCCCGTCGACCGGCAACCTGGCCAACGCGGTTGCCGCGGCCGCGGCCCGCGCGGGCTGGGACTCCGTCGTGCTCATCCCCTCGTCGCTGGAGCAGGCCAAGATCCTCACGACGGCCGTGTACGGCGGCACGCTGCTCGCCGTCGAGGGCAACTACGACGACGTCAACCGGCTGGCCACGGAGCTGGCGGCCGAGCACGAGGACTGGGCGTTCGTCAACGTCAACGTGCGGCCCTACTACGCGGAGGGCTCCAAGACCCTGGGTTACGAGGTCGCGGAGCAGCTCGGCTGGCGGCTGCCCGGCCAGGTCGTGGTCCCGGTCGCGTCGGGCTCGCAGCTGACCAAGGTGGACAAGGGCTTCCAGGAGCTGGGCAAGCTCGGGCTGGTGGAGCCGACGCCGTACCGGGTGTTCGGGGCGCAGGCGACAGGGTGCTCGCCGGTCTCCAAGGCGTTCGCCGACGGCCTCGACGTGGTGCAGCCCGTGCGGCCGGACACGATCGCCCGCTCGCTGGCCATCGGCAACCCGGCCGACGGGCCCTACGTGCTCGACGCCGTGCGCCGCACCGGCGGCGCGGTGGCCGACGTCTCCGACGAGGAGGTCGTCGAGGGCATCCGGCTGCTGGCGCGGACCGAGGGCGTGTTCGCCGAGACGGCGGGCGGCGTGACGGTCGCGACCGCGAAGAAGCTGGTCGAGACCGGGCAGCTCGACCCGGACGCCGAGACCGTGCTGCTGATCACCGGCGACGGGCTGAAGACCCTCGACGCCGTCTCGGGCCGGGTCGGCCCCACGGCGACGGTGCCGGCGAGCAGCAAGGCCGTGCGCGAGGCCCTGGCGGCGCGGCACGGCTGACCGCCCTCGACGCCGGTCGCGGACCACCCGGCGGCGCGGCGCGGGCAGCGGGTCGCCTCTGGCGACAACGCTCGACCCGCGCCCGTCGCCGGTTCCGCCGGTCACCGCCACGTCACCCGACCGGTCCGTGCGGTGCACGGTGGCACCGTCGTGGTGCAGGCGTTCGAGCAGTGCCGCGTCCGGATGGTGGTAGTCGTTGCCCGCCCCGACGCTGACCAGTACGGCGCGCGGTGCGACGGCCGCGAGGAACTCCGGTGAGCTGTAGCGGCTGCCGTGGTGGGGCATCTTCAGGACGTCCGCCTGCAGCGCCACGCCCGCCGCCAGCAGTTGCGCCTGGGCGGCGACCTCGACGTCGCCGGTCAGGAGCACGGTGCCGGCCCGGGTCGTCGCGCGGAGCACCGTCGAGCCGTCGTTGACCTGCGTGCCGTCGTCCGGGTCGACGTGCTCGGCCGGATGCTGCGGGCCCAGCACGTCCAGCGCGAGCGCTGGCCACACGAGCCGGGTGCCCGGCTGCACCTCGACCATCCGGGTGCCCGCCGCGGCCGCCTGCCGCCGCACCCGCTCCAGCGCCCACCGTGGCTCGCGGACGGGACCGACGGCGATCGCGCCGACCGACCGGCCGCGCAGCGCCCCGGCGAGCCCGCCGACATGGTCCGCGTGCAGGTGGCTGACCAGCACCATCGCCAGCGCCGTCACCCCCAGCCGGTCCAGGCAGGCGTCCACCGGCCCGTCGTCGGGCCCGGCGTCGACGAGCACCGCCCGCCCCGGCTCCCCGACCGCCAGGACCAGCGCGTCGCCCTGACCGACATCGCACGCCACCACGGCCCAGTTCGACGGGGGCCAGCCCAGGCGCACCACGCGGGTGGGTACCAGCACCAGCAACAGCCCGACGACCAGGGCGAGAAGCAGCGGACGGATCCGCCGGGAGCGGCAGAGCAGCACGATGGCGAGCACGGACACGGCGAGCAGCACGGCTCCGCCGGCTCCGTCCGGCCACGAGACGACACCTCCGGGCACGGCGGCTGCCCGGTCCGCGACGGCGACGAGCCAGCCCACCGCCGGGCCGGCCAGCCACGCACAGCCCTGTGCCGCAGGCATCGACACCGGTGACAGCACCGCCGCCAGTACGCCCAGCACGGTCGCCGGCGCCACCGCGGGTGCCGCGAGCAGGTTCGCCGCCACGGTCACCAGACCGACACCGCCGCTGAGTCCCGCGATCAGTGGAGCGGTCACGAGGCATGCGGCTGCGGGCACGGCGATCGCCTCCGCGGCGCCGGGTGGCACCCCGCGCCGTCGAAGCCGGACCACCCAGCCCGGCACGATCAGGACGAGCGCCGCGGTGGCCAGCACCGACAGGCCGAACCCGGGGTCGGCGGCCAGTGCGGGATCACCGATCAGCAGGACGAGCACGGCCGCGGCGAGTGCGGGTACGGCCGATCGTCGGCGGCCGAGCGCGAGGGCCAGTAGCACCACGCCGCCCATCGCCGCGGCCCGCAGGACGCTCGGTGACGGGCGGGCGAGCACGACGAAGCCGAGCAACGCCGCCGCGGTGAGGGCCGCCGCAAGCCGTGGGTCGGCGCGGAGCAGCTGCAGCAACGCCAGCACGGCACCGGCGACGATCGCGAGATTGCTGCCCGACACGGCGGTCAGATGGGTCAGACCGGCGGTACGGAAGTCGTCGCGCACCTCCGTCGGCAGGTCGCGGACGTCGCCGACCGCGAGACCCGGCAACAGCCCGGCACCCGCCTCGGGCAGGACCGCCGCGGCGCTGCGCAGCCCGTCGCGCAACGTGCCCGCACCGTTCTGCCACCACGGCGCCTGGCTGACTGCGCGCGGGCCGCCGCGCACCCGGAGGACCGCGACCGTGAGGTCGTCGCGCGTGGCGGGAGCGAGCAGGCCGTCGGCGGTGACCGGCTGCCCGGGCAACAGGGTGGACCACTCCTCGGCAGGAGCGATCAGCAGAACCCGGCCGCCGCCGCTCCACCGCCCGCTTCCGGTCTCCGCGGCTCGCATCGTGGCCGGGACCAGCACCTGTGTCGCGCCGGGCCGGCCGCCGGCGTTCGACGGACGCAGCTCGCGCGGGTCGTCGCGGACGACGACGTCCAGGGTGGCCGCAGCGCCGCGGTCGGCCGCCGCGCGGAGCGGGTGCTCCTGCAGCGCCACCGCATGTGCGGTGACGACCATTCCCGCCGCCAGCGCACAGCCTGCCGCCGCGACGACCACTGCCCGACGGCTGCGGAGCCCGGCCAGCAGGACGCCCGCAGCCACACCGGCTGCGACGACGCCACCCACGGGACCGGTGTGCAGGCCGACCAGCATCACGGCCCAGGCTGCGACGGCACCGGGTGCGAGCCTCAGGTCGGCCGGTCGGGCCTCGTCCGCCGCCGGGTCGCTCCCCGAGGGCGCGGCCGCACTCCTCTGCGAGGGGTTCACACCCGCACCAGCCCGCGGAGCTGTCCGAACCGCCGCTCGCCGATGCCCTCGACCTCGCGGAGCTGGTCGACCGTCGCGAACCGTCCGTTGCGGGTGCGCCATTCGACGATCCGCTGAGCGGTCACGGGGCCGACCCCGGGCAGGCCGTCGAGTTGCTCCACGCCGGCCGAGTTCAGGTCGAGCGGACCCGAGGGGCTTCCGCCCTCCCCGCCAGACACCGGCGCCTGCGCGGCGTCCGGGGCGGGCGGTACCCCGACCGCCACCTGCTCGCCGTCGCTCACCTTCCGCGCGAGGTTCACACCGCTCAGATCGGCCCCGGAAAGCGCTCCGCCTGCGGCATCGAGCACGTCCGCCACCCGCGACCCGGGCGGGACACGCACGAGCCCCGGGCGCCTGACCTTTCCCGCCACCGCGACGACAAGGGTCTCGGCGACCGCTGCGGTGCTCACGGGCGCCGCGGCCGCAGCCGTGGTCGTCACGAGCGTCGGCAGCTCCGGCACCGGTTCCACCCGCGGCGCCTCCCGCCAGACCCCGACCGCCGCCACCACGGCGGCGACCACTCCCACCAGCACCACCGCGAGGGCTCCAGGCCGCCCGGGGTCGATCCGCGCGGTTCTCCAGGAACCCGGCAGCCACCGGTCGGCCACTGCGGCGAGCCGGCCGGCGCTGTGGGACGGAGTTGGAGGCACGGGATCCGGGGGCCGAGAAATCGGGCCGAGGGAGATCGGGCGCAGGGGAATCGGCACTGTCGGTGCGTCGTCACCGGACGGCCGAGGATCCAGCACCGCGGCCAGTCGCCCAGCTCCGGAGGTCGGGGTTCGGCGGGCCATGTCGACAACGCTAGGGCGGCAGTCGGGCTGTCAGGGCAGGCTCGTCGGATCGGTGGACACCCGGAGCCCGGTGGGGACAACGCTGCCCGGAGCCCGCGCGGAGAGGCGAACGTGTCGGCCGCTCCTGTTACCGTCGCGCGCCTTCCCTGCGCGGCACCACCACGATCCCCAGGAGGCCGGTGCCCGCGTGCGCACCGATCACGGCGCCGACCTCGGACACCAGCAGCCGCGCCACCCGCGGCAGCCGCTCCCGCAGTCGTTCGGCAAGCTCCTCGGCCCGCTCCGCCGCCCCGAGGTGGTGCACGGCGATGTCGGCAGGTGTGTCGCCGGCCGCACGCACCGCCAGCTCCACCATCCGCTGGGCCGCCCGCGCCGTGGTCCGCACCTTCTCCAGCGGCACGATCCGCCCCTGTGCCACGTGCAGCAGCGGCTTCACCGCCAGCGCACTGCCGACGAACGCGGCGGCCGCGCCGATCCGCCCGCCCCGGCGCAGCCGGTCGAGGGTGTCGACGCAGAAGAACACGCGGCAGCGGGCGGCGACGTCCGCGGCGGCCGACTCCACGGCCTCCGCGTCGGCTCCCTCCGCGGCGGTGTCGGCGGCCGCGAGCACCGCGTACCCGAGGCCCATCGCGGTCGCCCGGGAGTCGACCACCCGGACCCGGTCCGGTCCGACCTCCTGCGCGGCGAGCCGGGCCGCCTCCCACGTCCCCGACAGCTCCCGCGACAGGTGCACCGAGACCACTCCCGTGGCTCCGCCGGCGAGCGCGGCCCGGTACGTCGTGGCGAAATCGGCGGGCGCCGGGCGGGAGGTCTGCACCACCAGGTGCCGGTCGGCGAGCGCTGCCGAGACGGCCGCGGCGTCGATGTCGACGCCCTCGCGGCCCACCCGCGAGCCGAGCCGCACCTCGAGCGGGACGACCCTGATCCCCCGCCCGTCGGCGAGGCCGAGGGGCAGGTACGCGGTCGAGTCGGTCACGACGGCCACGGGCACGCGCCGACAGTATGCGTATCAGAAGGATGACGTCGGGTGTCAGGCCCCGATGTTGTAGCCCGCCAGCCGCCAGCGGGGATGGTCGTCCCGCCGCGCCAGCACCGCCCACCGGCAGTTGCCCAGCCCCCCGAACGACGGCCAGGCCGACGGCGGCAGGTCCAGCAGACCCGTCACCAGCCCGGCGATGAGGCCTCCGTGCGCGACGAGCAGCACGGTCTCGGACACTCCGTCGGAGTCGGCGAACTCGGCATCCAACTCGTCGACGAGTGGGCGGGACCGCGCCACCACGTCGATGCGCGACTCGCCCTCCGGCGGTGCCCAGGCGGGGTCCGACCGCCACGTCGCGATCGCGCCCGGGTAGTCGCGTTCGATCTCGGCGACCGTGTGCCCCTGCCAGAGTCCGAGATGGGTCTCCCGCAGACGGGGGTCGAACTTCACCGGCAGCCCGCAGGCCGCCCCGACGACCTCGGCGGTGTCGACCGCGCGGCGCAGGTCCGAACTGACCAGACGGTCCGGCGCGAGCGACGCCAGTACCGGCGCCGCTTCGGCGGCCTGCTCGTGACCGGCGTCGGTCAGGTGCGAGTCGATGTGGCCCTGCATGCGGCCGTCGACGTTGAAGTCGGTCTGGCCGTGCCGCAGCAGGATGAGCCGGCGCAACGTCATGCGCCCTCGTCGTCCGCCGCCGAGACCCGGGCCTCGGCGAACTCCACGCGAGGGCAGTCCTTCCACAGGCGCTCCAGGCCGTAGAACCCGCGCTCCTCGGTGTGCTGGACGTGCACGACCACGTCGACGAAGTCGAGCAGCACCCAGCGGCCCTCTCGGGCGCCTTCGCGGCGCACCGGCTTCACGCCGTGCTCGCGCAGCTTCTCCTCGACGGCGTCCACGATCGCGTCGACCTGCCGCTCGTTCGGCGCCGACGCGATCACAAAGCAGTCGGTGATCACCAGCTGCTCCGAGACGTCGAGCACGACGATGTTGTGCGCCTTCTTGTCGGCGGCCGCCGCCACGGCCACTCGGGCCGTCTCCAACGCCTGCTCGGTTGCGGTCACCGATTTCCCTCCACCTGTTGTGAACACCTCCAGTGTCCCAGGCCGGTCCCGCAGGTCCGACGTCAGGCGGTGCCGGGGGCGAGGCCGGGCGGGACGTTCTTGCGCAGACGCCCCAGCGCCCGGTGCTGGGCGACGCGGACCGCGCCCGGACTGGCACCGACGATCTCCGCGGTCTCCTCCGCCGACAGCCCCACGACGATGCGCAGCACGAGGATCTCGCGCTGTTTCTCGGGCAGTTCCTCGAGCAGGGCACGCAACTGCGTCGACAGCTCCCCGTGCAGCGCCCGCTGCTCGGGGCCCGCGCCGACCTCGGCCGTTTCCGGGACGTCCGCGACGGGGTCGCTGCGGCCGCGGCTGACGGCCCGGTGCGCGTCGATAACCTTGTGCGACGCGATCCCGTAGACGAACGCCAGGAACGGCTTGCCCTGGACGCGGTAGGTGGGCAGGGCGGTGAGGACGGCCAGGCACACCTCCTGCGCGACGTCGTCCGCGGAGAGGAACGACCGGTCGACGGTCCCGAGCTTGCCGCGGCAGTACCGGGCGACGAGCGGCCGGATCACCTCGAGCAGCCGCGCGACGGCATCGCGGTCGCCGGCCTGGGCGGCCGTGACCAGCTCGTCCGGCACGTGCGCACCCGGACGGCGTCCGGTGGTCGGCCCCGGCTCCGGCGCCGACGGCACCGCGGTCGGGCGTCCTGAGTCGGCTGCGGCGACGAGCGCGAGCCCGGCGTCGACGTCCATCTCCCCCGCGATGCCGGCCACCAGGTCGTCGTACGCCTCCTGGACCTGGCGTCCGTCGAGGTGGTTCCGCAGGGCGGCGGCGCCGGCGTCCGCCGCGGTCTGCACGTCGGCGACCGCGATCTGCAGCACCAGCGCGATGTCTTCCGGAGGCAGGTCGTCCAGGGTCGCTACGAGCACGTGGCCCTGCCCGTCGGGCAGCCTTGCGAGGCCGGTCAGGACGGCGTCGTGCCGGGTCGGCTCGGCGATGTGCAGCGGGACCGGCGCCCCGGCCGCGGGGCGGGACCGCCGGATCGCCCGGACGACCAGAAGGCGCGCGTACGTGCGCGGGGCACCGGGCAGATCCGCCCAGCGGCGCCACAACGTGACCATCGTCTCGTGCGCGAGCGCGGCCGCCCGGTCGCCCGCGGCGCCGAGCGCCATGGCGAAGGCCGCCAATCGCGGCGCGTCGGCCCGGTAGAGCTCCCCGAACTCGCTCCACCCCGACGCCGGCCCCCCCGGCAGCGCGCTCACCCCCATGCGGACTTCACCAGCTCAGCAGTGACGACCTCACGACGCCGACGCGTTCGGCAACGTCCCCCCGAGGTCGGTGTCGAGATCATCTTCACCCTTCGATCCACGGCCCACGCCGCCATGAAGAGCACGGCGTCGCCGCCGCGGACACACCGAGTTCCCCGCGTCCCCCGCGGAAGCTCGCTGCCACCCCTCATCGTTGCGCAACAGTCGACGCCGGTCGCCCCGGTTTTCCTCTCCACGCAGGTGTGGCTACCACCACCCTGCGACGCCCCTCGCCCCCGATCGTGGCCCCTCCCCCTCACGGTCTGCACACACCCTGCCGCATCACGGCCTCGCCCGACGACCGGGGTAGCGCAGATTGGGGATGGACAATCTCATGACGACAACCCGGCGTGTCGCCGGTGTCATTGTCCGAGCACACGGAGTGACCGCGGAACGGGTCCGCTCGGTGGTCACTGTGCCGTGATCAGGGCTTCCGGTACAGGTTGCGCTTGGTGATGTACTGCACGACGCCGTCCGGCACGAGGTACCAGACCGGCCGTCCGGCCGCGACCCTCGTGCGGCACTCGGTCGACGAGATCGCCATCGCCGGCACCTCCACGAGGGTGGCCGAACCGTCGGGCAGGTGGTCGTCACCGAGTTCGTAGCCGGGCCGGGTCACCCCGACGAAGTGGGCGTAGCTGAACACGCGGGCGGCGTCGCGCCACGACAGGATCTGCGACAGCGCGTCCGCACCGGTGATGAAGAACAGTTCGGCGTCGGGCATCGCGTCGTGCAGGTCGGACAACGTGTCGACGGTGTAGGTCGGCCCTTTGCGGTCGATGTCGACGCGACTGACCGAGAACCGCGGGTTCGACGCCGTGGCGATCACGGTCATCAGGTAGCGGTCCTCCGGTCGACTGACCTCGCGCTCGACCTTCTGCCACGGCTGTCCCGTCGGCACGAACAGCACCTCGTCCAAGGCGAACCGGTCGGCGACCTCACTGGCCGCGACCAGGTGCCCGTGGTGGATCGGGTCGAAGGTCCCGCCCATGATGCCGATCTTGCGCTGCACGGCCCGCAGCCTAACCGGAACGACCGGCCGGAATCCGCTGATCGGACGACCTACCCGAGGTGCGGAGCGGTCAGGCGGTGCGCCAGCGCCCGGTCCAGGCGTCCACGCCGGTCAGGAACGCCCACTCGAGGTGGTCGACGCAGGCCGCGACCACGAGCCCCCGCTCGTCCTCGACCACCACGTCCGACGCCCGGTGACACCGGTTGCACAGCTGGGGCGGGCGTCGGGGGTGGGGTACTCGGCCGGGCGCGTCACTCATACCTGAGAAGTAGCCGGTACATGCACAGGTCATGCAGGTCTTCCCGCCCGAGCGCCGAACTGTCGGGGGCTGGGGTCACGATGGAGGGGTGACGACGACCGAGCTGCCCGACACCGCTCTCCGCGAGCGCGCCGAGGAGGTGTTGCGCACCCTCGCAGGGCCCCGCGCCCGGCTGCGCGACGACCAGTGGACCGCGATCCACGCCCTCGTCGTGCAACGGCGACGTGCGCTGGTCGTGCAGCGCACCGGATGGGGCAAGTCGGCGGTGTACTTCGTGGCCACCGCCCTGCTGCGGGCGTCGGGTGCGGGTCCCACGGTCATCGTCTCGCCGCTGCTCGCGCTGATGCGCAACCAGATCGACGCCGCCGGACGCGCCGGGGTGCAGGCGGTCACGGTCAACTCGGCGAACACCGGCGACTGGGAGGCCACCTACGCCGCCATCGACGCGGGCGAGGTGGACGTCCTCCTGGTCAGCCCGGAGCGGTTGAACAACCCCGACTTCCGGGACCGGGTGCTCCCCCGGCTCACGGCGAGTGCAGGCCTGCTGGTGGTGGACGAGGCGCACTGCGTCTCCGACTGGGGGCACGACTTCCGGCCCGACTACCGCCGGCTCCGCGCGTTGATCAGCGAGCTGCCGCCCGGCATCCCGGTGCTGGCCACCACGGCGACGGCGAACGACCGCGTGGTCCGCGACGTCACCGAGCAGCTCGGGCTCGCTTCGGGAACGCCGCTGGTGCTGCGCGGCTCGCTGGACAGGGAGAGTCTGCGGCTGTCCGTGGTGCGCCTGCCGACGCCGGCGCAGCGGCTGGGGTGGCTCGCCGCACACCTGGCCGAGCTGCCCGGCGCCGGGATCGTCTACACGCTCACGATCGCCGCGGCGGAAGAGGTCGCCGAGTTCCTGCGCGAGCGGGGCTTCCCCGTCGCGTCCTACACCGGCCGGACGGAGCCCGAGCAGCGGCTGGCGGCGGAGGCGGACCTGCTCGCGAACCGGGTCAAGGCCCTGGTGGCCACGAGCGCGCTGGGCATGGGGTTCGACAAGCCGGACCTCGGGTTCGTGGTGCACCTGGGTGCCCCGTCGTCGCCCGTCGCCTACTACCAGCAGATCGGCCGGGCCGGGCGCGCCGTCGAGCGGGCGGAGGTGGTGCTCCTGCCGGGCGCGGAGGACCGCGACATCTGGGCCTACTTCGCCTCGCTGGCCTTCCCACCCGAGCCACTCGTGCGGCGGACGCTGGAGGTGCTCTCGGAGCGCCAGTTGTCGACGGCGGCGATCGAGACCCGGGTCGACCTGTCGCGCACGCGTCTGGAGATGCTGCTGAAGGTCCTCGACAGCGACGGCGCCGTGAAGCGGGTGAAGGGCGGCTGGGTCTCGACGGGGCAGCCGTGGGTCTACGACGCGGAGCGGCACCGGCGGATCGCCACCGCCCGCGAGGCCGAGCAGCGGGCGATGCTCGCCTACCTCGACACCTCGGAGTGCCGGCTGGTGTACCTCCGCCGGCAGCTCGACGACGAGAACGCGGAGCCGTGCGGGCGCTGCGACACCTGCACGGGCACGGTCTGGTCCCCGTCCGTCGATCCCGAGGCGCAGGCCGCGGCCCAGGAGCGGATCAGCCGGCCCGGGGTGCCGGTGCCGCCGCGCAAGCAGTGGCCGTCCGGCATGGCCGAGTTGGCCGTGCCCGCATCGGGCCGGATAGCGGCGGGTGAGCTCGCCGACGAGGGCCGGGTGATCGGGCGGCTGTCGGACATCGGCTGGGGGACGCGGCTGCGCGAGCTCGTCACCGGCGACGACGTTCCGGTGCCACCGGATGTCCTCGACGCCTGCGTGAAGGTGCTCGCCGGGTGGTCGTGGGCGACGCGGCCGGTGGGGGTGGTCGGGATCGGGTCGCGCACGCGGCCGCACCAGCTCGCGCACCTGGCCCGGCGGATCGCCGAGATCGGACGGCTTCCGCTGCTGGGTGTCGCCGAGCCGGTCGGACCCCGGCCCGAGCCGTCGGCGAACTCGGCGCAGCGGCTCGCGGGGGTGTGGGACGGCTTCGCGATTCCCGATCTCGCCGACGTCGGCGGGCCGGTGCTGCTGGTCGACGACGTGATCGACAGCGGCTGGACGGCCACCGTCGTCGCCCGCCTGCTCCGGCGGGCCGGTGCCCCCGCCGTGCTGCCGTTCGCGCTCGCCCTGGCCGCGTAGGACCGTAAGGTTCACGTCGTGCCTGCCGACCTCGTCATGAAGGCCATGAACGTGGTCCACCGCGCGCTGATCCGGGTCGCGCCCCGCCGGT
This sequence comes from Pseudonocardia charpentierae, assembly GCF_031845345.1. NCBI lineage: Bacteria > Bacillati > Actinomycetota > Actinomycetes > Pseudonocardiales > Pseudonocardiaceae > Pseudonocardia > Pseudonocardia charpentierae. The sequence continues at coordinate 103,199 of NZ_JAVREJ010000013.1, forward strand.
TCGGCCACGAGGCGCTCGGCATGCCGGTGCTGGAGCTCACCACGACCGGCAGGCTCAGCGGCCGGCCCCGGTCGGTGATGCTCACCTCGCCGGTCCGCGACGGCGACGCGATCGTCGTCGTCGCCTCCCGCGGCGGCGACGACCGGCACCCCGACTGGTTGCTCAACCTCCGGGCCGAGCCGAACGTCGAGGTGGCCCTGCGCAACGGTCCCCGGCGCCCCATGACCGCCCACGTCGCCGGCGCGGCCGAGCGCGAGCGGCTGTGGAAGGAGATCACCGCGTTGCATCCGCGCTACGCCGCCTACCAGCGCCGCACCTCGCGGGAGATCCCGGTGGTGCTCCTGCGCCTGGCTGGCAGCTAGAGCCTGTGTGAGACCGGGGCCGCCACTCAGCCGTAACGGCGCGATCAGCTCCACCGCGAGCCAGCTGATCGTCCAGGGCCGAACGGGGCTCGACGAGGTCGGATACCCACCGCCCGATCAGCTCGACAGCGAGCCCGTTGATCGTGCGGGACAGAATCGGCCCGATCAGCCCCGGTAGCATCCGCACGATCAGCTCGGGGACCGGCGGCAGGTGGCGGGCCGGTTGGCCGGCCACGATGCGCGCGCCATGGTCACCCGCTAAGTGTGCTCACGGTCATCGCAAGCCTGGTGATTGCCGTCTGAGGATCTACACGGCTGGATCGACGACTCGGAGCGTCCGCAACCGCCGATCACGGAGCCCTCGACACACGTAGCGGGCGATCACGCCGTCCTGACCAGCCATCGAGAGGGATCACACCGCCCGGCGTCTCATTCGCCGGTCGCTCTTAATCCGGCGACAGGTGCACGAGCACCCGGCAGTGCTCCTGCTCGACGACGGCCCGCGCCCCCGCCGGCGGCACCTCGACCCCCCGCGGGACGACGGTCAGCCGCAGGTCCTCCGGTATCGGCCTGCCGGCATTGACCCATGCCACCGCCGCGGCGAGCAGCCGCTCGGTCAGGGCGTCGCCCGCCGGGCCGAAGGCCCGCACCCGCACCGGCCAGGGTCCGCGAGTACCGAGGTCGGCGACCGGGTCGAGGACGACGACGGCGAGGCCGGGGCCCGCCGACGCGTCGGCGGCGAGCCCGATACCGGCCCCGCGCCCCCGCACCGGCATCAGCTCGGCGGGGAGTCCGTCGGGGTCGGGGTCGTCCGGATCGACCGGCCCGGCCAGGAACCGGCACGCTCCCGGCTCCGTCAGCGCCAGCCACATCCCGAGGCCGTCCCACAGGTCCGCAGCGCTCAAGGGCTCCGGCAGGTGCCGCGCGGGTCCGGGCGCGGCCAGTGCCGCCCGGACGAGCTCGGGCCGGACGACGCCGCCGGCGGGCAACACGGAGACGCCACCGCCGACCGGCACGCCCGTTTCCGAGGTTGCGCCGACACCCCGCAGCCGGACGAACGCACACCGGTGGACCGAGGCGCTGCGCAACGCGCCGTCCGCCCCGAGGTCCAGGGCGACGGACAGCTGCGTGCCCCGGAGTGCCAGCGGCAGCAGCAGCCTGCCGCGGGGCGCGAGCTGCGCGATCCATTCCGGGCGGACCTCGCCACTGCCGACCGTGAGGATGATCCGGTCGTACGGCGCCCCGGCCGGGTGGCCGAGCGCACCGTCGCCGCACACCAGCTCGACGTCGTGCACCCCGGAGGCCGCGAGGTGGCGCGCGGCGCCGTCGACGAGCTCCTCGTCGATGTCGACGGCGATCACGTGCCCCTGTGGACCGACGATCCGCGCCATGAGCGCGGCGTTGTAGCCGGTGCCTGCGCCGACCTCGAGAACGCGGTGGCCCGGGCGCAGGTCGAGCTGCGCGAGCATGATCGCCATCATCGACGGCTGGGAGGCCGAGCTCGTCGTGACGCCGTCGACGGCCTGCACCGCCACGGCCTCGTCGGCATAGGCGCGGGCAAGTGGTACTCCGGGCAGGAACAGGTGCCGCGGCACCGTCCGGAACGCCTCCTCGACGGCCGCGCTGCCCAGCCGCCCGCTGTCGTGCAGCCCGTCGACGAGCCGCGCGCGGGCCCGATCGGCCGCACCCATGCGCCGAGTCTGGAGGCCCGACCGGCGTCCCGCCACTTCTCTATGGGATGTGCACGGGAACGAGGTCGTCGGCGTGGACGACCTCGCGGCGCTGCGCTGCGGGCAGCTCGTGGCTGCTGCGGCCGATCAGCTCCGGCAGCTCCGTGGCGTCGAAGCCGACCACCCCACGGGCGACCACGGTGCCGTCGGGATCGACGAGATCCACGACGTCGCCCGCCACGAAGTCACCGGAGACACCACGGATCCCGGCGGCGAGCAGCGACCGGCGCCGGTGCAGCACCGCCGTGGTCGCGCCCCGGTCGAGGTCCAGGCGCCCGTGCACGTCCGCGGCGTGGCGCAGCCAGAACTTGCGTGCCGACATCCGCCGTCCGGACGGCCGGAACGCCGTGCCGATCTTCGGCCCGTCGCCGGCGGTGTCGAGCGCGGCCGCGACGTCCGCGGCCGCGGCGAGCAGCACGGGGATGCCGGCAGCGGACGCCATGGCCGCAGCGGTGATCTTGGTGGCCATTCCTCCGGTGCCCAGAGCAGCCGCACCGGGGCGGGCGATCGTGACGGCGGCCAGGTCGGCGGGCTCCTCGACCTCGGCCACCAGCCGGGAGCCGGGTCGTCGCGGATCGCCGTCGTAGAGCCCGTCGACGTCGGACAGCAGCACGAGCCCGTCGGCGCCGACGATGTGGGCGACCAGTGCCGCGAGCCGGTCGTTGTCGCCGACCCGGATCTCGTCCGTGGCCACGGTGTCGTTCTCGTTCACGACGGGCAGCACGTCCAGCCCGAGCAGCCGCTCCAGGGTGCGCTGGGCGTTGCGGTAGTGGGCGCGCCGGATCATGTCGTCCGCGGTGAGCAGCACCTGCCCGATCAGCTGGCCGTGCCGGGCGAACGACGCGCCGTAGGTCTGGGCGAGCTGCAACTGCCCCACGGCCGCTGCCGCCTGCTGTGTGGCGAGGTCGCGCGGACGCCGGGCCAACCCGAGCGGGGCGAGTCCGGCCGCGATCGCGCCGGAGGACACCAGCACGACCTGCGAGCCGGTCGCCCGCCGTGCGGCGAGCGCGTCGACGAGGGCGTCGAGCCGCTGCGGGTCCAGCCCGCCTGTGAGGCTGGTCAGCGACGACGAGCCGACCTTGACGACGACCCGGCGCGCGGCCCCCAGCTGCGCCCGGGCGTTCACCGGCGCCGCCACGGTCAGATCACTCCTCGTCCTCGGCAGCGCCGGTGAGCAGCTCCTCGTCCGTCCGATGCCGCCGCCGGTCGATGCGGGCCGCCAGCCGGTCCGACGCCGACGCGCGGCTGGTCTGGTCCAGCCGCCGGTCCGTACCGCGACCGGACAGCATCACCGCGACCCCCGCGGGCGTCGACGGCTCCCAGTCGAAGGTGACGTCGCCGATCGTCACCGGACAGCCCGGCGTCGCCCCCGCCCCCGCCAGGGCCTCCTCGACCCCGAGCCGGGCCAGCCGGTCGCCGAGGTAGCCCACGGCCTCGTCGTTCTCGAAGTTCGTCTGCCGGATCCAGCGCTCCGGGCGCCCACCCCGCACGATGAACCCACCCGGCAACTCCGGGTCCGCCTCGACGGTGAACCCGGCGTCGTCGACGGCGGTGGGCCGCAGCACCACCCGCGTCGGCTCGACGAACGGCTGTGCCGCCCGGTGTTCGCGCACCTGCTCCGCCATCGCGAACGTCAGCTCACGCAGCCCCTGCCGGGTCGCGGTGGAGATCTCGTACACGGGCCAGCCGAACCGCTCCACCAGCTCGGCACGCACCATGTCGGCGAGCTCGCGGGCGTCCGGGACGTCCAGCTTGTTCAGCGCGACCAGGCGCGGCCGGTCGGCCAGCAGGCCGCCGAGTGCCGGCGTGTAGCGGGCGAGCTCGTCCTCGAGGGCTTGCACGTCCGCGACGGGATCCCGGCCCGGCTCGAACGTCGCGCAGTCGACGACGTGCACGAGCACCGAGCACCGCTCGATGTGCCGGAGGAAGTCGAGCCCCAGGCCACGGCCCTCCGACGCCCCCGGGATCAGCCCCGGCACGTCGGCGACGGTGAAGACCTCCTCCCCCGCGGTCACCACGCCGAGCTGCGGGACGAGCGTCGTGAAGGGGTAGTCGGCGATCTTCGGACGCGCCGCGGACAGCGCCGCGACCAGCGACGACTTGCCCGCCGACGGGAACCCGACCAGGCCGACGTCAGCGATCGAGCGGAGCTCGAGCACGAGGTCGCAGGTGCTGCCCGGCTCGCCGAGCAGTGCGAAACCGGGGGCCTTGCGTGCCGCGGAGGCGAGAGCGGCGTTGCCGAGACCGCCGCGCCCGCCCTCGGCCGCGACGTAGCGCGTGCCGGGGCCGACGAGGTCGGCGAGGATCTTCCCCTCCGGGCTCAGGACGACCGTGCCGTCCGGGACAGCCAGCTCGAGGTCGTCCGCGTTTGCGCCGGCCTTGAACCCACCCTGGCCCTGCTTGCCGTTACGGGCCGTGGCGTGCGGGCGGTGGTGGAAGTCGAGCAGCGTGTGCACGCCCGGGTCGACGACGAGGACGACCGAGCCGCCCCGGCCCCCGTTGCCGCCGTCCGGGCCACCGAGGGGTTTGAACTTCTCGCGGTGCACCGAGGCACACCCGTTGCCGCCCGCGCCCGCAGTGGCGTGCACGACGACGCGGTCGACGAACTTCGCCATCTTCTTCTCTCCACGAATGCGAACGGCGGGCTCACCCCGGATGGGGCGGCCCGCCGTTCGATCTCAGGTGTGACGGACCCCGGCGTCGAGCGCCGAGGCCCTGCTAGCAGGCCTCAGACCTGCGCCGGGACGATGTTGACGACCTTGCGGCCCTTCGTATACCCGAACTCGACAGAGCCCTCGACGAGGGCGAACAGCGTGTCGTCGCCACCACGGCCGACACCCTGCCCCGGGTGGAACTTCGTACCGCGCTGGCGGACCAGGATCTCGCCGGCGTTCACGACCTGGCCGCCGAACCGCTTGACGCCCAGCCGCTGCGCGTTCGAGTCGCGCCCGTTGCGGGAGCTCGACGCACCCTTTTTGTGAGCCATCGTCCGGTCTCCTACTTCGCGATCTTGGTGACCTGGACCTTCGTCAGCGGCTGACGGTGCCCCTGACGCTTGTGGTACCCGGTCTTGTTCTTGAACTTGTGGATGCGGATCTTCGGACCCTTGGTGTGCTCGACGACCTTCGCCGACACCGTCGCCGCGGCCAGCGCGTCCGCACCGGTGGTGAGGTCGTCGCCGTCGACCAGCAGCAACGGGACGAGCGAGACCACGTCACCCGGCTCGCCGACGATCTTCTCGACGGTGACCACGTCGTCGACGGCCACCTTGTACTGCTTGCCGCCAGTCTTGACGATCGCGTACATGGACGCACTGCTCCAAAGCTCAGGGGACGTGGTGAGGTCCCGTCGTGGGTGGCCTGGTCGTCACGGCCTCGTGCCGCAGCTCCCCGGTCAAATCATCGGAGCGCGGCGCAGGACTCCAGGGTACGGAACGGATTTCACGAGGGTCAAACCGGGTCGCCCGCCGCCTCTGCGGCGGGCGGACCGGCAGGCCGCGACGCCGTGCGCCGGGCCCTGCGCGGCCGCGCCACCGGCTCCGCAGCCGTCGGTGCGGGGTCCGTCGGTGCCGGAGCGTCCGGTTCCGGGGTCGTCGGCGCCTGCAGCGCCGGAGTCGGGGTGCTTTCGCCGGTCTCCTCGACCGGACGCACCGTCGGCACGGTGACGACCGCGACCGCGGGCGCGTCGCCTGTGGTCGCCGCCGGTGCCCCACCGGTGCGTGTCACGCGCCCGCGACGCCGCCGACCCACCGGCTCGGACGGTGCGGCGACCGCGGGCTCGGCGGCGACGGCGACACCGTTCGTGCCGTTCTCCGAGACCACCGCGGACGTGGTGTCCGTGGTGTCCGTGGTGCCCACGGTGTCCGTGGTGTCCGCGCCGACCTGGCCGTTCGGCGCCGAGTGCCGATTGCGCTCGGCGGCGAGCGCCTGCTCGACGACCATCTCCTCGATGTCGTCACGCACGCTCTCCACCGTCGCGGGCGCCACTGCCCCGGACGACATCGGCGCCGTCGACACCGGCTCGACCGGCGCCGGCGCTCCGACGTCCAGGCCCGCCTCGTCGCGGTCCGGGGCCACGGCCTCCGGCTCGTCCGGGACGGCCACGGCAGGCACGGTCGGTGTCGACAGGTCGGGAACTAGCGCCGCAGGAAGGCGCCTGGTCCGGTCGCCGTTCCCCTCGTCGCGCCGTCCGCGGCCGCGGCTCCGCCGGCTTCCCGGGTCGCCGTTGCCGTTGCGGTCGCCGTTGCCACTCCCGTTGCGGTCGCCGCCGCGGTCGCGCCCGTTCGACTCCACCGCCGGCTCGGTCGTGATGATCACGCCCCGCCCGCGGCAGTGCTCGCACGGTGTCGAGAAGTGCTCCAGGAGGCCGCCGCCGACCCGCTTGCGGGTCATCTGCACGAGGCCCAGTGACGTCACCTCGGCCACCTGGTGGCGCGTCCGGTCGCGGGCCAGGCACTCGGTCAGCCGCCGCAGCACGAGGTCGCGGTTCGCCTCGAGCACCATGTCGATGAAGTCGATCACGATGATGCCGCCGATGTCGCGCAGCCGCAGCTGGCGCACGATCTCCTCGGCCGCCTCGAGGTTGTTGCGGGTGACGGTCTCCTCGAGGTTGCCCCCGGAGCCGGTGTACTTGCCCGTGTTGACGTCGATGACCGTCATCGCCTCGGTGCGGTCGATCACCAACGTCCCGCCTGAGGGCAACCAGACCTTCCGGTCCAGGGCCTTCAGCAGCTGCTCGTCGATCCGGTACTCCTCGAAGACGTCACGCGGCCCGATGTGGCGGTGCAGCCGCGGCTTGAGTTCGGACGCCACGTGCCCGACGTAGTTCGAGACCGTCTCCCACGCGTCGTCGCCCGCGACGATCAGCCGGGAGAAGTCTTCGTTGAACTGGTCGCGCACGACCTTGACCAGCATGTCGGGCTCCTCGTAGAGGAGCACCGGCGCCTTCGGCTTCCGGGGGCCGGTCTTCTCGGCCTTCTCCTTGACGACCTCCCACTGCGCCTGCAGCCGGCGGACGTCGCGCTCGAGCGCCTCCTGCGTCACGCCCTCCGAGGCCGTACGGATGATCACGCCCGCCTCGCTCGGGACGATCTCGCGCAGCAGGTCCTTCAGGCGCTTGCGCTCGACGTCCGGCAGCTTGCGGCTGATCCCGGCGGCCCCACCGGACGGGACGTACACCAGGAACCGCCCGGCAAGACTGAGCTGGGTGGTCAGGCGGGCGCCCTTGTGCCCCACGGGGTCCTTCGTGACCTGCACGAGCACGCTGTCGCCGCTGGACAGCGCCTGCTCGATGCGCCGGGCCCGGCCACCGAGGCCGGCGGCGTCCCAGTCGACCTCGCCGGCGTAGAGCACGGCGTTGCGGCCGCGTCCGATGTCGACGAAGGCGGCCTCCATGCTGGGCAGCACGTTCTGCACGCGACCCAGGTAGATGTTGCCGACCAGCGAGTTCGGAGCCGACCCCGAGCCGTTCACCCCGTCGGTGACGAAGTGCTCGACGAGCACGCCGTCTTCGAGCACACCGATCTCCACGCGGTCGCCGCGCTCGCGGACCACCATCGACCGCTCGACCGCTTCGCGACGCGCGAGGAACTCCGCCTCGCTGAGGATCGGCACGCGGCGCCGACCGGCGTCGCGGCCGTCGCGACGGCGCTGCCGCTTGGCCTCCAGCCGCGTCGAGCCTCGGACGCTCTGCACGCCGTCGCCCTCGGTGTCGTCGGCCCGCTCGCGCGGCGCGCGCACCTTGACCACGGTGTTCGGCGGATCGACTTCGTCGTCGGCTCCGGCGTCGTCGCCCGACCCGCGACGACGACGGCGGCGCCGACGACGGCGGGACGTGCCCGCCTCGTCGTCCGCGGCGTCGTCGGTCTCGTCGGCGTCTTCCGCCGCCTCGTCCGATTCGGTCTCGTTCTCGTCGTTCTCGTCGTTCTCGTCGGTCTCGTCCTCGTCGGTGGCGGTGTCCGACTCGGTGTCGTCGCCCTCACCGCCGCGCCCACGACCCCGGCCACGACGGCCACGACGGCGCTTGCGACGGGCGGCACCGTCGCCGGACTCGTCGTCGGCGCGGTCGTCGGATCGGTCGTCGGATTCGGCGACGTCGTCCACGGTCTCTGCGGGCTCGTCCGGCGCGGTGTCGACCGGCTCGGAGGCGGTGGCCTCCTCGGCTGCGGGCTCGGCCCGGCCACGGCGGCGGGTGCGGCGGGCCGGCTCGGCCTCGGCGGCCTCGGCGGCCTCGTCCACGGCGACCGCAGGCGCGCCGCGACGGCGGGTCCGCCGGGTCGGCTCCTCTGCGGCGCCCTCGTCCACAGCGGGCTCGGCCGCGGCGCGACGGCCGGGACGCACCGGCGGCTGGAAGACGGGCGCGGGTGGCGCGAACAGCGGCGCCAGGGCCGCGACGGCGGGCTCGTCGTCCGGAGCGGACGTCTCGGCCGCCGTGGACGGCCGCGGATCGGCAGCCGGGAACTCGACGGGTGGGAAGTCGTCGAGCGGGGTCTCCCGCACCGGCGGTTGCGCCGCAGGGGCTCCGGACGGGCCGGACCCGGGCGTTGCGACCTCCGGTACCAGCGCGACAGCGACCTGCTCAGCCGTCTTGCGGTCGACGCTCGACTGGACGCTTCGGGTGGCGAACCCCAGCTCCAGCAGCGCGGCCATCACCTCCCGGCTGGAACGACCGAGGAGCTTCGCCAAGGCGTGCACCCGCAACTTCTCGGGCAGATCGTCGAGGCCGGATAGGGTGACCGGCCCGCCGGTGGAACCGGCGGGCGAATCGCTGTTCGTCATGCAACTCCTCCGCCCCCGGGCGCCTCGCCAGAGGCGGCCACGCAGGGGCCCGTGCGTTTCTCCCCGAGCGGTGCGCCGGGGAGCAATCCTGTGCCGCTGGTGTCCCGGCGCGAGCGTGCCGGTCGGGACGGGCAGTGCGCGGCGACGCGCCACCCCTCCGGCGGCGCCGGAGGGCCGACCTCACCTGATCAGACGCGGGCGGTAACCCGGTCCGGGTCGAGCGGGTCGGTGAGGCGGCCCCGGTCGTCGAGCAGGCCCTGCGCCAGCCGGGTCGCCTTCGCGGGAGCCGGTGGCTTCAGACCTGCGACAACATCGAGCGCGCCCAACACGTCGTCGGGCCGAACGGCGGGTGTCGTCTGCCGTACGACCGCGGTCATTATCGCACAGTCCGTCGCGTCGGGGGCAGACGTCGACCCGGGCGTGGGCTTCGGTGTCGACACCGTCACACCGACGAGCGCGGCCCGCACGTCGATCTGCCGCCGCCCCGACGGCGTCACCCGCTCCACGACGACGGTGTCCGCCGCCTCCAACGCGGCGGCGGCACGGCGCAAATCGTCGGAGGAGACGCCGGGCAGCTCGATGCGCCACTCGCTGGCCTCGATGCGCTCCACCAGCGGCGTGCCCTCCGCCACGGTCGCGGCGAGCACGTCGAGACCGTCGGGCAGCGCGGCGTCCAGTGCGGCGGCGAGGTCTGCGGGGTCGAGCGGGCGGGTGAGCCCGATCTCCAGGTATTCGGCCTCGCTCGCAGCCCCGGTGGGCGCGGCCCCGATCCACGACAGCCGTGGGTGCGGGGAGAACCCGTGCGAGTGCGCGACCGGGATCGCCGCCCGCCGCACGGCACGTTCGACGCTGCGCGCGACGTCGCGGTGGGACAGGAACCGCAGCCGACCGCGCTTGGCGAAGCGGATGCGGATGCGCTGGACCGTGGGAGGTGCCGGGTTCGCCGCTTCTCCGGGCCGGACGCGTGCCATGTCAGCAGCCTACGGGTGCTCCTCAGTCGGCGACGGCCAGCGGGTCGAGGACCAGCAGCGAGTCGCCCGCCGCGTCGAACCCGGCGCGCCTGTAGAACGACGCGCTGCTGCCCGTCGGCGCCAGCACCAGGCGCCGGTAGCGCCGCTCGCGGGCGTGCCGGACCGCATGGGCGAGCAGCGCGCCCGCGACCCCGCGGTCGGCGAAGGCACTGAGCACGAACGCGCTCCCGACCTGCCCGATCCGTCCGCTGCGGGCTCCGGGGCGAGGCATGTGCACGATCTCGACGACGTTGATCGAGCCCACCGGTGTCCAACCGCTCTGCTCCGACCCCGCCTCGGCCAGCCAGAACGTCCGCCGCGGCAGCTCAAGACGCCACCACTGCGCGAACGCGGCCTCGAACCCCGGGTCGTCGACCGGACGTCCGGCGCGTTCCTCCAGCCAGGCGCGGCGCAGCCCGGCGAGGGCGGCCTCGTCGCGCTCGTCGGCCATCCGTACGACGAGGTCGGACTCAGGCACCCGGCCTGGGCCCGGTGTTCGCCGGAACGGTCTTCACCGGAGTCAGCGGCAGCAGCGTGGTCCCGCTCGGCCCGACCTCGATGTCCGTGCCCGTCGACGGGCACACGCCGCAGTCGAAGCACGGCGTCCAGCGGCAGTCGTCCTGCTCGCGGGCGGCCAGCGCGTCCTGCCAGTCGTCCCAGAGCCAGTCGCGCTCCAGCCCGGAGTCGAGGTGGTCCCAGGGCAGCACCTCGTCGCGGTCGCGCTCGCGGGTGGTGTACCAGTCGAGCGAGATCCCGAGCGGCTCCAGCTCGGCGGTGCACGCGTCGACCCACCGCTGGTAGGAGAAGTGCTCGGTCCAGCCGTCGAACCGGCCGCCCTCGCGCCACACCCGCTCGATCACCCGGCCGACCCGGCGGTCGCCGCGGGCGAGCAGACCTTCGATCAGCGACGGCTGCCCGTCGTGGTAGCGCATACCGATTTGACGCGAGCTGCGGCCCAACTTGTTCACGGCCCGGCGCAGCTTCCGCAACCGGGCGTCGACGACGTCCGGATGGGCCTGTGCCGCCCACTGGAACGGCGTGTGCGGCTTGGGCACGAACCCGCCGATCGAGATCGTGCAGCGCACGTCGTTGCTGCCCGAGGCGGCCCGGCCGGCGCGGATGACGTTGTGCGCCATGTCCGCGATCTGGACGACGTCGTCGTCCTCCTCGGTCGGCAGCCCGCACATGAAGTAGAGCTTGACCTGCCGCCAGCCCTGTGCGAACGCCTCGGAGACGGTGCGGATGAGGTCTTCCTCCGACACCATCTTGTTGATCACGCGCCGGATCCGCTCGGAGCCACCCTCCGGGGCGAAGGTGAGCCCGGAGCGGCGGCCGTTGCGGCTGATCTCGTTGGCGAGGTCGATGTTGAACGCGTCGACGCGGGTGCTGGGCAGCGAGAGCGAGGTGTTCGTGCCCTCGTACCGGTCGGCCAGGCCCTTGGTGATCTCGGCGATCTCCGAGTGGTCCGCCGACGACAGCGACAGGAGCCCGACCTCGTCGAACCCGGACGTGCGGACCGCCGCGTCGACCATCTCGCCGATCCCGCGCAGTGACCGCTCCCGGACCGGGCGGGTGATCATCCCGGCCTGGCAGAACCGGCAGCCGCGCGTGCAGCCGCGGAAGATCTCGACGCTCGCACGCTCGTGCACCGTCTCGGCCATCGGCACCAGCGGGGTCTTCGGGTAGGGCCAGGCGTCGAGGTCGACGGTGGTGCGCTTCTGCACGGTGCGCGGGACGCGCGGGTTCGTCGGGGCCACCTCGGCGATCGCGCCGTCCGCGTCGTAGACGACCCGGTGCAGCGACGGGACGTAGCAGCCCGGTGTCTCGGCCAGGCGGAGCAGCAACTCTGCGCGACCGCCCGGGCGCCCGGCGGCCTTCCAGGCCTTCACGACGTCGGTGATGTCGCCGACGACCTCCTCGCCGTCGCCGATCGCCGCCACGTCGACGAAGTCCGCGATCGGCTCCGGGTTGAACGCCGCGTGCCCACCGGCGACGACGACCGGGTGGTGCTCGTCGCGGTCGGCGGCGTGCAGCGGGATCCCGGCGAGGTCCAGCGCGGTGAGCATGTTCGTGTAGCCGAGCTCGGTGGAGAAGCTGATGCCGAGCACGTCGAAGGCACCGAGCGGACGGTGCTGGTCGACGGTGAACGCCGGCACGCCCTCCTCGCGCATCAGCGCCTCGAGGTCCGGCCAGACCGCGTAGCAGCGCTCGGCCAACGCGTCCGGCCGCTCGTTGAGGACCTCGTAGAGGATCTGGATGCCCTGGTTGGGCAGGCCCACCTCGTAGGCGTCGGGGTACATCAGCGCCCACCGGACCTGCGCGCCGTCCCAGGGCCTCACCCGGGCGTTCAGCTCACCGCCGACGTACTGCACGGGCTTCGCGACACGCGGTAGCAGTGCCTCGAGTGCGGGGAAGACGGACGGGGCCGCCCCGGTGCTGCTCAGGTCGCCGGTCACGCTGCACCAGCGTAGCCCCGCCGTCGCCCGGGCGTGTCGGGCCCCGTGATCGGTGCACTGCTCGACGCCGGGGAGCGGCGGTGGGACCCTGGCGGCACCGCCTCTCGAGGAATCCGAGATGACCACGTCCGACGCCCGACGGCCCGTGCTTCCCGTCGCGGTGCCGGTCGCGTTCGCCGTGACGGCGGCAGGCGCGGCGCTGCTCCCGTGGTGGCGGGCGGACCGCGGCGCCGTACTGCTCGGCGCGGGACCGCTGCGCGAGTTGCCGCCGGACACCTGGACGGGCGTCGCAGTGAGCGGATGGTGGACCGCCGCGATCGCGGTACCGGCGGGTGTCGCGGTGGTGGCCGCCGCGCTCGCCTTCGGCCGGTCCGCCCGGGCCCGCCAGTTCTCGGACGCCGCCCGGTGGGCTGCGGCGGTCGCCGGCCTCGCGGCCGTCGCTCTCGCGGTGCATGCGCTCGCGGGGTGGGGCACGTCGGGTGCGCCCGGGGCCTGGGTGGCGCTCGCGGCCGGGCTCGCCTCCGTGGCCACCACCTCCGGCGAGTTGCGCGTTCCTGCCCGGCGCGTTGCGCGTTCCTGCCCGTCGAGTCGCGCGTCTCGGCGCACCACGTTCCGCGTCGGCGCCGCGGTGGCCGTCGTCGCCACCGTCGCCGTCCCGCTCGTCGTGGCCCCGACCGGCACCGCGGCGTCGGGCCGGGACGCCGTCGGACCGTTCGTGCCGGTCGCCGCCGTCGGCGCCTTTCCTCTGCGCAGCGGCGAGGCGGGCCTCGCCGCGTCCGACGATCCACGTCCTGTCGTCGCCGACGGTGCGCCGGGCGTGGTCAGCCGGGCCGGCGTCGTCGTCACGGGAGCGCACGGCCGTGCCCGCGTGCTCGCCCGGTCCGACCGCGGCGCTCCGGCGCCGATCGGGGTGGTGGGTGACCGGGTCGTGCGCTGGATCTCATCCGATGCCGTGGCGGTCACCGAGCTACGGGTCGGATCGACGGTGGACGTCGTGGTGCGCGGTGTCTCCGAGGCCGGGCCGCTGGGGGCCGACGGTTCGGTGTGGCTGCGGACGGACGCCGACCCGCTGGGCACCGTGCGCCGCCTCGACGTGGCCGGGCTCGACGGGGAGCAGCGGCTCGCCGCCACCTACCTCCCGGTGGTCACGATCCAGGAACCCGTGCCCCCGGTCGACGTCCGCTCGGTCCTGCCGGTGCGCGGCGGCGGCCTGCGGACCGTCGGGGGCGACCAGCTCGAGATGCTGACCGGCACGGCGAGCGGAATCGCCACGACCCCGTTGGCCGGGTCGCGGTGCGGCACGGCCGGCACCGCAGGCCTGGCGATGGCCGCCCCTGACGGCACCGGGCTGTGGTTCGTCCTGCACGGGCGCGACGGCGCCCGGCTCGCCCTGCTCGATCCGGCCGCGCGCGCTGCGGTGCGGGTCGTTCCCACGGTGCTCCCGGGCGACGTGACCGGGCTGGTCGCACCCGGCGACGGGTCCGTCCTCTTCGTCGCGCAAGACCCGCGTGGAGCAACGCTGTGGCGGCTGGGCGACGCGAAGGCCGCGCTGGCCGGACTGGCTGAGCCACCGGTGAGCTGCCCGCCCACGTTCTGACCGGTGCTCAGCCCCAGGCAGCGCGGCGGGGGTCGCCGGACGTGCTCACCCGGCGCGCCGTCGCGAAGAGCACGACGACCGCGGCGATGGCCGCGGCGACGCCGACGGCCGCGGGAGGCCCGTTCAACGCGATGCCGACCAGAGCCCACAACGCGGCGACGGCATACCCGACGACGGCCGTGGCGTAGGTGACCACGCTGGCGACGATCCCCGCCGCCGCGATCAGGATCAACACCGCCGCGATCGCGGCGAGCGCTCCGTCGCCCGGGAGGCCGAGCCGGACCCCGGTCGCGGCCGTCCCGGCCACGACGGCCAGCGACACCCACCCCGTGTAGAGAGCGACCGGCAGGCGGAACGCGATCCGCTCCGTCGCGTTCGCGGCCCGCTCGCGGCTCAACCGGCCGTACACCCGCGCCAGCACCACGAGCAGCGCCAGGATCAGCACCTCGGCGAGCAGCACGTACCGGGCGGAGAAGGCGAGGATCCACGCCATGTTCAGCACCGCCGAGACCGCGAGCCACCAACCCGTCGCCCGGTGCACGTCACGTGTCCGCTGGGCGGGCAGCAGCTGGTAGACCGCGTAGCCGAGGAAGGCCAGATAGATGGGCCCCCAGATGGCGAACGTCCATCCCGCGGGGAGCACCGGGCTCGGATACGAACGCGCGACGGTCCCGACGTCCTCCCCCGTCGCACCGCTCCCGCCCAGACCGGCGACGACGATCTGGATCACCGCCAGTGCCACCACCGCCAGGCCACGGGTGAGGTCGGTCGAGGCGGAGCGGCGGGTCGTGACGGGCATGCCCCCATTGTCGTGCCGCGCGTCGAGCCGCGGCCACTCCACGTTCCGTTCGCCGGAGTGGTTACCTCAGAAGCAGGATGTCGAGCCGCCTGCTGGCCACCACCATGCCGCCGACGATCATCACCAGGAAGTAGCAGAGGTGGCCGAGCATGCCGAGGTGGACCGCCCCGGTGGTCAGGCCGCGCATCAGTTCGACGGCGTGGAAGAGCGGCAGGACCTCGACGACGAGCTGCAGCCACCGCGGGTAGACCGACAGCGGGTAGAAGGTGGTGGCGAACAGGAACATCGGCAGGATCGCCAGCGTGACGAGGTCGAAGTCCTGCCACGAGCGCATGTAGGTGGTGGCCGCCATGCCGACCGCGGCGAAGCCGAACGCCACCACGAGCGCCGCCGGCAGCGCCAGTAGCGCCCACGGCGACAGGAGCAGCCCGAAGCCGCCCATGACGGCGAGGAACGCGACCGCGTACACCCCACCGCGCACGAGTGCCCAGGCGATCTCGCCCAGCGCGATGTCGATCGGCCCGAGCGGCGTGGCCAGCACCGCGTCGTAGAAGCGGTTGTACTTGAGCTTGAAGAACACGTTGTACGTGGAGTCGAACACCGCGCCGTTCATGGCCGCCGCGGCGAGCAGACCCGGTGCGATGAAGGCGGAGTAGGAGATCGCAGTGCCGTCCGGCCCGGGCAGGGCACCGACCAGCGAACCGAGCCCCTGCCCCATCGCGACCAGGTAGAACACCGGCTCGAAGATCCCGGACACGATCGCCAGCCACGTGCGCCGGGCCGCGGTGGCCGACCGCAGCACCAGGGCGCGTGACCGGCCGGCGTAGCTGCCGGCCGGCAGGAGCCGGGCGAACATCGGTAGCGGCGGCGCGTCCGGGGCGGCCGTACGGCCTCCGACGTCCACCGCGCCGGGTTCGCGCCCGCTCATCGGTACAACCTCCGCCGGAAGCGCACGACCGCGACGGCCGAGCCGACCGCCACGAGCGCGACGAGCACCGCCGTGTGGCCGAGGGCGGGCAGCCACGCCCCACCGCCGAGCGCGGCCGCGCGGGCCAGCTCGGTGCCGTGCCACAACGGCGACAGCCACGTGATCGGCTGCACCCACGCCGGCAAGCGATCGACCGGGAAGAACGTGCCGGAGAACAGCGTCATCGGGATCAGCACGAGCCGGAAGAGCACGGTGAAGGCCGATCCCTCGTCCTCCACCCCGGCGGTGAAGGCCGTGACCGGCGCCCCCACCGCCGCGCCGGCGAGCATCGCGACGAGCAGCGCCAGGACGATCCCGGGCGACCGCACGCCGCCGAAGAACGCGATCACTGCCACGTAGACCGCGCCACAGCCACCGATCTTGATCGTCATCCAGGTGAGGTGCCCGGCCACGACCTGGCCGGGGCCGATCGGCGTGGCCGTCATGGCGAGGTAGTGCCGCTGCCACTTGAGACCGGAGAGCACCGGGTACGTCGAGTCGAACACCGCCGTCTGCACCGCAGAGACGCAGAGCAGGGCCGGCGCGAGCCACACGAGGTAGTCGAGGCCCCCGGTGGCCTGCGCCGCCCGGCCCGTGCCGTCGATGAGCGTGCCGAACCCGACACCGAAGGCGAGCAGGAACAGCAGCGGTTGCAGGATCGACGAGACGGCCGTCGCCCGCCAGTTGCGCCGGTACCACGTCCAGTGGTGCTCGAGGACGAGCAGAACTCCGGCGAGCGGGCCCGAGGCACGGCCGCCGGGAGCTCGCGTGCGGGGCAGGTCGGTGTGCGTCACGGTCGTTCCACCCGTCAGTCCACCAGGCTCCGGCCGGTCAACCGCAGGAACACGTCTTCCAGCGACGACCTCCGGACGAGCGCCGACAGCGGCGTCAGGCCCCGGCGCGCGAGCTCGGCCTGCAGGTGGTCGCCGTGTGAGGTGTAGAGCAGCAGCCGGTCGGGGAGCACCTCGACCCGATCGGCCAGCTGCTCCACGGTCTCCACCGGCGCCGCGGTGCCGGGCGGGAACCGGAGCTCCAGCACCTCGCGCGTGGAGTACCGGGCGATCAGCTCACCCGGCGATCCCTCGGCGACGATCACCCCGGCGTCCATCACCACCAGCCGGTCGCACAGCTGCTCGGCCTCGTCCATGTAGTGCGTGGTGACGATCTGGGTGACGCCCTCGCCCTTCAGCCGGTACAGCCGGTCCCACAGCAGGTGCCGCGCCTGCGGGTCGAGCCCCGTGGTCGGCTCGTCGAGCAGCAGGAGCTCGGGGTCGTTCACCAGCGACCGCGCGATCGTCAACCGGCGCTTCATGCCGCCCGACAGCGACTCGACCGCGGCGTCGCCCCGGTCGCCGAGCTGCGCGAGCTCCAGCAGCTCGACCGCCTTGCGCCGCACGTGCGCCCTGGAGAGCCCGAAGTAGCGGCCGTAGATCTCGAGGTTCTCCCGGACCGTCAGCTCCGTGTCGAGGTTGTCGAGCTGCGGGACGACCCCGATTCGGGCCCGGATCCGCGGGCCGTCGACGTCGGGATCCATCCCCAGCACCGACAACTCGCCGCCCGAGCGCGGCGACACACAGGCGATCATCCGCATCGTGGACGACTTGCCGGCACCGTTCGGGCCCAGGAAGCCGAAGATCTCGCCGGGCGCGACGTCGACGTCGACACCCCGCACCGCTTCGAACCCGCCGAAGCTCTTGCGCAGGCCGCGAGCCTGAACGAGTCCGTCCCCCATACAGGCACGCTAACCCGGGACACCGACAATCAGCGCGGGCGATCCGGCCGTCGGGGCGCCGCGAGCGGACGGTTCAGAGGTTCGGGAACCAGAGCTTGATCTCCCGCGCGGCCGACTCCGGGCTGTCCGAGCCGTGGACGAGGTTGAACTGCGTCTCGAGGCCGAAGTCGCCGCGGATCGTTCCCGGGGTGGCCTTCTCGACGGGGTCGGTACCCCCGGCGAGCTGCCGGAACGCGGCGATCGCCCGCGGGCCCTCGACGACGGCCGCGAGCACGTTGCCCGAGGTGATGAACTCCAGCAGCGACTCGAAGAAGGGCTTGCCGTCGTGCTCGGCGTAGTGCTGCTCGGCGAGCTCGCGGTCCACCGTGCGCAGCTCGAGCGCGACGAGGTCGAGCCCCTTGCGCTCGATCCGGGACAGGACCTCGCCGATCAGCTTGCGCCCGACGCCGTCGGGCTTGACCAGGACCAGGGTGCGTTCAGTCACCCGCGCAGCGTAGCGACGGCCTCGACGCGGCCTCGCCCCGCGTGCATCACGACTCCGATCTGCGCTGCTCGTCGCGAGCGGCCTGCTGGGCGGGAAGCTGGCCGCGCTCGTAGCGGCGCCGGACGTCGCGCGCCATGAGCAGGATCCCGGCCCAGACCGCTGCGAAGATCAGGCCCACGAGCGCCAGCGCGGGAACCAGCAGCCCGCAGGCGATGGTGGCGACCTGCAGCGTCAACGCGACGGGCAGGCCCCACGGGCGACGCTGCACCCCGGACGCGAGCACCATGGCGACCGCCAACCCGCCGATCAGGGTGACACCCAGCGGGGTCGCGCCCGCCCCGAACTTGGGCAGGACGAGCAGCGCGAGCCCGACCACGATGCCTTCCAGCACGAGCACCGCGGCGTACACACCCCGCAGCCCCTTCTTGGTCGGGTCCGGGACCTCCGGGGCAGGCGTGGTCATGCCGGCTCCAGGCCGAACAGCCGCCGCGCCTCCCCCGCCGTGACGACCGAGCCGGTGACGACGACCCCTGCCCCGGAAGCGCCCTCCTCCTCGGCCAGTTCCCGGGCCTGCTCGATCGCCTGGGCCAGCACCGGCTCGACGCTCACCCGGTCCGAGTCGAACACCGACACGGCGAGCGCGCCCAGCTCGTCCGGGTCCATCGTCCGCGACGAGGAGTTCGTCGTGACCACGATCTCCGCGACCACCGGCTCCAGCTCGGCGAGGATCCCGCGCACGTCCTTGTCGCGCATCACCGCGACGACCGCGATCAACCGGGTGAAGCGGAACTCCGTGGTCAACGCTCCGGCCAGCGCCCGGGCGCCGTGAGGGTTGTGCGCGGCGTCGACGAGCACGGTGGCGACGTCCGCGCCGGCGGCGACCCGCTCCAGCCGGCCGGGCGAGCGGACCCCCGCGAACGCCGCGCGTACGGCGTCCGGATCCAGCGGTGACTTCGGACCGGCCCCGGTCAGCGCCTCCACGGCCGCCAGCGCGAGCGCCGCGTTCGACGCCTGGTGCTCGCCGTGCAGCGGCAGGAAGACCTCGTCGTACGAGCCGGACAGCCCCTGCAGGACCATCCGCTGACCGCCGACGGCGATCTCGCGGTCGCGGACGCCGAACTCGGCGCCCTCGCGCGCGACCTGTGCCCCCACCTCGACGCAACGCTCGATCAGCACCTCGGCGACGGCCTTGTCCTGCGCGGCCAGCACCGCCACGGCACCGGGTTTGATGATCCCGGCCTTCTCCCGGGCGATCCCGAGGATGTCCGTGCCCAGGTACTCGGCGTGGTCGAGGCCGATGGGCGTGATGACGGCGACCGTCCCGTCGACGACGTTCGTGGCGTCCCACCGACCGCCCAGACCGACCTCGACGATCCCCGCCTCCACCGGGGCGTCGGCGAACGCCGCGAACCCCATGGCCGTGAGCACCTCGAACTTGCTCAGCGGCACCTCGTTGCCAGCTTCCCTACTACGCGCGTCGACGAGATCGACGAACGGCGCCACGTCGCGGTAGACCTCGACGTAGCGCTCCGGGGTGATCGGCCGGTTGTCGATGTTGATCCGCTCGGTGGCGCTCTGCAGGTGCGGGCTCGTGTACCGGCCCGTGCGCAGCCCGATCTCGCTGAGCAGGGCGTCGACCATGCGCGCCGTCGAGGTCTTGCCGTTCGTACCGGTCAGGTGCACGACGGGGTAGCCGCGCTGCGGGTCGCCCAGCAGCTCGACGAGGTCCGCGATGCGGTCGAGCGAGGGCTCCATCCGTGTCTCGGGCCAGCGCTTGTCGAGCACCGCCTCGACCGCGAGGAACTCCGCGAAACCGGCCACCGACGAGCTGGCCGGCACGACGTCCGGGGTGTCGCCGCCGCGGACGGCGTCGAGGACGTGCCGCAGCACGGCGTCCTCGGCGGCCTCGTCCGGGGCGAGCACGGGCCCCTCCCCCTCGGGCACCTCCTCGCCGGCATCCCGGCGCCCGGAAGCCTGCTCCTCGAAATCCGGATCGCCGAGGTCTCGGCCATGGGAATCTTCGCTGTCGTAGTCGCCGCCGCCGAAGTCCGGGTCGCCGAACCCTCCGTCGCCCCTGCTCATGACGGGCCGGTTCCCGACGGCCCGGTTCCCGACGGTAAGGCCGCCAGCCGCGCCGAGACCCGCTCGATGTCGGCGGCCGCGGCCTCCCGGCGCGCGCGGATGCCGTCGACGATCGCGGCGGGCGCCTTGTCGACGAACTTCGGGTTGCCCAGCTTCTTGTCGGCGGCGTCGAGCTCCTTCTGCGCCGCAGCCAGGTCGCGACCCAGGCGGGCGCGCTCGGCGGAGACGTCGATCGCCCCCGACGTGTCGAGCTCCACGTGCACCGGGCCCCCCGAGAGCACGACCTCCACGGTGGCCGTCGGCGTGAAGCTCTCACCCGGTGGGTCCAGCCGGGCCAGCGACCGTAGTGCCATCTCCGACGCCGCCACGCCGAGCCCGGCGACCCGGGCGGCGACCCGTCGGCTGTCCGGGATGCCCTGCTCGGTGCGGAACCGGCGGACCTCGGTGACCAGCTTCTGCAGGTCGACGATCCGCGTCGCCGCGGTGGTGTCGACCGGCAGACCGACCTCGACCGGCCACGGGGCCACGACCACCGACTCGCCGCCGGTCAGGGCCGTCCACAGCGTGTCGGTGATGAACGGCGCGACCGGGTGCAGCAGTTTCAGCAGCGCGTCCAGGACGTGCCCGAGCACCGCCCGCGTGCCCTCCGCCGTGGCCTCGTCGCGCAGTTGCGGCTTCGCCAGCTCGACGTACCAGTCGCAGAACTCGCCCCACGTGAAGTGGTAGAGCGCCTCGGTGGCCTTGGCGAACTGGAAGTCCTCCAGCAGCGCGTCGACCTGGCCGCGGACCTCCCGCAGCCGCCCGAGGATCCAGCGGTCGGCGTCCGTCGGCTCGGCGGGCAGGGCCGGCTCCGTCGACGCCCCGTTGGCCAGCGCGAAGCGCGTGGCGTTCCACAGCTTGGTGGTGAAGTTACGGGCCGCGAGCACGGCGTCTTCGCCCAACGGCATGTCCGTGCCCGGGTTGGCACCGCGGGCGAGCGCGAACCGCACGGCGTCGGCGCCGAAGCGGTCGAGCCACGCCAGCGCGTCGACGGTGTTGCCCGCCGACTTCGACATCTTCTTGCCGTGCTCGTCGCGCACCATGCCGTGCAGCGCGATGGTGTGGAACGGTGGCGCGCCGTCCATCGCGTACAGGCCGAACATCATCATCCGGGCGACCCAGAAGAACAGGATGTCGTAGCCCGTGACCAGCACGGACGTCGGGTAGTAGCGGCGCAGGTCCACGGTGTCGTCCGGCCAGCCGAGCGTGGAGAACGGCCAGAGCCCGGAGGAGAACCAGGTGTCGAGGACGTCGTCGTCCTGGGTCCAGCCGGCGGGCGGCTCCTCGTCCGGCCCCAGGCAGACGATCTCGCCTTCCGGGCCGTACCAGACCGGGATGCGGTGGCCCCACCACAGCTGCCGGGAGATCGTCCAGTCGTACATGTTGTCGACCCAGGCGAACCAGCGCGGCTCCAGCTCCTTCGGGTGGACGACGACGCGACCCTCGCGCACGGCGTCGCCCGCCGCCTTCGCCAGCGGCGTGACCTTGACGAACCACTGCAGCGACAGCCGCGGCTCGATCGGCTCGTACGGGGCGCGCGAGGAGTGTCCGACGCTGTGCCGGTACGGACGCTTCTCCGCGACGATCCGGCCCTGCGCCCGCAACGCCTCGCGGACGGCGACGCGCGCCTCGAACCGGTCCATCCCGTCGAACTCGGTGCCGGTGCCGGCGATGACGCCGCTCTCGTCCATGATCGAGGGCATCGGCAGGCCGTGCCTGCGGCCGATCTCGAAGTCGTTGGGGTCGTGTGCGGGCGTCACCTTCACCGCGCCGGTGCCGAACTCGGGGTCGACGTGGTCGTCGGCCAGGATCGGGATGCGGCGCCCGACCAGCGGCAGCTCGATCTCCCGCCCGACCAGGTGCCGGTAGCGGTCGTCGTCCGGGTGCACGACGACGGCCGTGTCGCCGAGCATGGTCTCGACGCGGGTGGTGGCCACCACGATCGAGTCGGGGTCCCCCTCGTCCAAGGAGCCGTAGCGGATCGAGACGAGCTCGCCGTCGACCTCCTTGTGCTCCACCTCGATGTCGGAGAGCACGCTGCGCAGGGCGGGCGACCAGTTCACCATCCGCTCGGCGCGGTAGATCAGGCCGTCGTCGAACAGCCGCTTGAACATGGTGCGGACGGCGCGGTTGCTGCCCTCGTCCATGGTGAAGCGCTCGCGCGTCCAGTCGACGCTCTCGCCGAGCCGGCGCATCTGCGACAGGATCGCGCCGCCGTGCTCGGCCTTCCACTCCCACGTGCGCTCGAGGAACGCCTCGCGCCCCAGCTCGCGGCGGCTGGTGCCCTCGGCGACGAGCGCCTTCTCCACCAGCGCGTGCACCGCGATCGAGGCGTGGTCCATGCCCGGCAGGTAGAGGGTGTCGTAGCCCTGCATCCGGCGGCGGCGGATCAACACGTCGATCAGCGTGTGCTCGAAGGCGTGCCCGATGTGCAGGCTGCCGGTGACGTTCGGCGGCGGGATGACGATGGAGAACGGCGGCCTGTCGCTCTTCGGGTCCGCCTCGAAGTAGCCGCGCTCGACCCACCGCTCGTACAGCCCGGCCTCTACCTCGCCCGGGACGAACTGGGCGGGGAGGTCGGTACGCGCGGCGGGGGTGCTGGTCACAGCCCCGAGTCTACGAGCCGGGTACGACAGGTCTGCCTGAGGTCACGACGGGAGCAGGACCGCGTGCAGGCGGTCGAAGCCGAGCACCGGCGCCAGCCGCCGCTCGCGCACCACCGCCAGGTCCAGCAGCCGCACCTCCCCGCTCGTCGGCTCGTACACCCGCCACCCTCCCCCGTCGCGCCGCAGCGCGAGCACGTAGTGCCGCGGGACGAACGACCCGACGAGCAGCGGCACCGGCCGTCTCCGGGTCAGCGCGGCATCCACGTCGTCGATCACCTGCTCGACGTCCGCCGCGGAGGTGTCGTCGACCAGCCGCACCCGGTGGCGTCCGGTCGCCGGCGCGTGGTCGCGCAGCCACCGCACCGCTCCCCACGGGGTCGTGCCCAGGGACTGCGGCCAGAACCGGTTGGTCTCGCCGTGCACCTGCTTTTGACGGGCGTCGTAGCGCGCACCGAAGCCCGCGCCGAGCAGCGACTGCCCCGCGCCGGGCGCCTCCAGCCGCGTCAGCTCCGCAGGGTCCGCCCACGCGGCGAGCGCCAGGAGGACCGCGCTGCCGCAGGTCGTGCCGTCGACCTGATCCAGGACCGCACCGGCGTGCCGCTGCTCGCCGAGCCGGTCCGACAGCAGCGGGCGGCGCTCCACGGTGGACGACTCGCTCGCGACGAGCGCCACGGACCTCGACCGGCGGGGCCGGATCCGCGACAACCCTCTCCCGACCTGCCGCCCGAACCCGGACACCGTGCGCATGGCGCCAACCTAACGTCCGTCGGTCCGCGGCGGACTAGCGTGCGACGTGTGGATCACTTGACCCCGGAGGTCGTCGACTTCCTCTCGGCAGGCACGCGCACCGGCAAGCTCGCGTGGACGGCCGCGGACGGGCGGCCGCTCGTGGCGCCGGTCTGGTTCGTCGTCGACGACGGCGCGGTGCTGTTCAACACGGGCAAGGAAACGGCCAAGGGGCGGGCGATCCGGCGCGACCCCCGGCTGGCGCTCTGCGTCGACCTCGAGGAGCCGCCGTTCGCGTTCGTGCAGGTGCAGGGCATCGCCACGATCAGCGAGGACCCCGAGGACCTGTTGCGCAGCGCGACCGCGATCGGCGGGCGCTACATGGGCCCGGAGCGTGCCGAGGAGTTCGGCAGACGCAACGGCGTGCCCGGCGAGCTGCTGGTGCGGCTCCGGCCGACGAAGGTGATCGCCGTGATGGACATGACGGCCTGACCGCCAGTCGCTCGCGTCAGGGGGAGTTCAGCCCCGGCGCGACTGGTCGTTCGCGGGCTCCCCGCGCTCGTCGTCCGAGCCCCAGCCCTCGGCCAGCTTGCTGATCTTCCCCGCGTAGTCGCGGGCCGCCACCGCCGGGTCGTCCGCCCGACCTGCGGCGACACCCAGGAGGAAGGCCGTCACCGGCGCCCCCGGCCTGCTGACGCCGTGCGCGACGTCCGAGGCCATGTCCAGGACGAGGTCCACGACACCCAGGCTGTCGAGGGTTTCCTCCAGCCCCAGCTCGCGGGTCACGCCCGTGACCCACTCGGACAGGGCTTTCGCATCGCTGCTCGGCATACGACGAACCCTATGCGCGCCCGGCGGTCGGCGCTCGATGCGGACCGCCGGCCCGCCGGTTTCAGTGCCCGAACAGCGCCGGGATCTTGAGCACCAGCTGGTAGAGCCCGTAGCCGAACGGCACCAGCACCCACAGCCAGGCCAGCACCACCACGGCGGGACTGATCGGCCGTCCGGTGTTCTCGGTGTGCGTGGTCATGCGCGCGCCTCCGTCCTGGTGCCGGGCTGCTCCTGAGCCGGCTCGTGGTAGCGCTCGGACACCGGCCGGATCAGTTCGTTGCAGACGAACCCGACGACCAGCAGCCCGACCATGATCGTGAACGACAGCGTGTACCGGCCCGGTCCCGCCACCCCGGCCGCGATCCGGGCGTCGGCGATCGCGTTCACGATCACCGGGCCGAGCACTCCGGCGGTCGACCACGCGGTGAGCAGGCGCCCGTGGATGGCCCCGACCTGGTAGGTGCCGAACAGGTCGCGCAGGTAGGCCGGGACGGTGGCGAAGCCCGCGCCGTAGAACGACAGCAGCAGGATCGCGATGAGCAGGAACAGCACCTTGTTCGTGTTCGTCAGCAGCGTCAGGCCCAGGTAGAGCAGCGCGCCGACGCCGAGGTAGATCCGGTACATGTTCTTTCGGCCGAGGAAGTCCGACGTCGTGGACCAGAGGATGCGGCCCGCGGAGTTGGCCAGCGAGAGCATCGCGACGAACCCGGCGGCGGCCGCGGCCAGCGCCTGCGGGCTCGTGGCGTCGGGGAAGAAGTCGGAGTAGATCGGCGCCGCCCGCTCGAGGATCCCGATGCCGGCGGTGACGTTGAAGCACAGGACGACCCACAGCAGCCAGAACTGCGGGGTGCGGATCGCGTTGCGGGCCGAGACGTTCGCCGTGGTGATGAGCGAGCCGGTCTTGGCGTGCGCCGGGTCCCACCCGGCGGGCTTCCAGTCGGGTGCGGGCACGCGGATGAGCAGCCAGCCGACCGACATGAACACGGCGTAGATCAGACCCATCACCAGGAAGGTCTGACCGATCCCGTCGGGATTGGGATTCGCTCCCGATCCGCCGAACGCGGACAGCAGCTGGTTGGTCAGCGGCGACGCGATCAGTGCACCGCCGCCGAAGCCCATGATCGCGATGCCGGTCGACAGGCCGGGGCGGTCCGGGAACCACTTGATCAGCGTCGAGACCGGCGAGATGTAGCCGATGCCCAGCCCGATCCCGCCGACGAACCCGTACCCCACGACGACCAGCCAGTACTGCCGCAGGTAGAGCCCCAGCGCCGAGATCAGGAACCCGGCGACGAAGCACGACGACGAGACGACCATCGCCCACCGCGGCCCCTTGGAGTCGACGCGCGTCCCGAACAGCGCCGCCGAGAGGCCGAGCATGATGATCCCGAGGGTGAACGGCAGCGCGCTGGCGACCCCGGAGATGCCCAGACCCTTCTCGAGCGGCGGCTTGAACACGCTCCAGGCGTAGGCCTGACCGATCGCCAGGTGGATCGACAGGGCGGCGGGTGGCACGAGCCACCGGCTCCACCCGGGTGGCGCGACGATCCGCTCCCGTTCCAGGAACCCTGCCATCTCGACTCCCGCGATCCTCGACGACCCGATGAACGCGGCTTTACCCTAATGGGTGTGCCGTCAACCACCGGGAAACGCGGGGCGTGACGAACACACGGACGCCGGCCCTGCCTGAGCAGGACCGGCGTCCGGTGTGATGCGGTGTCGGCTACGCAGAGCGCTCGCGGCGCTCGCGACGGGCGGGCTGACGCGGGACGATCGTCGGGTTCACGTTCTCGCGCACCGTCTGCTCGGTGACGACCACCTTGGCCACGTCGTCGCGGCTCGGGATGTCGTACATGACGGGGAGGAGGACCTCCTCCATGATCGCCCGCAGGCCGCGGGCACCGGTGCCGCGCAGGATGGCCTGGTCCGCCACGGCCTCCAGCGCGTCGTCCGTGAACTCCAGCTCCACGCCGTCCATCTCGAACAGCTTGCGGTACTGCTTGACCAGCGCGTTCCGCGGCTCGGTGAGGATCTTGACAAGGGCGTCCTTGTCGAGCGACGTCACCGACGCCACGACCGGGAGCCGGCCGATGAACTCGGGGATCAGCCCGAACTTGATCAAGTCTTCGGGCATCGTGTCGCCGAAGCTCTCCGCCGACTCGAGGTCGTGCTTCGAGCGGATCTCGGCCCCGAACCCCAGCCCGCGGCGGCCGACCCGGTCGCCGATGATCTTCTCGAGACCGGCGAAGGCACCTGCCACGATGAACAGGACGTTCGTGGTGTCGATCTGGATGAACTCCTGGTGCGGGTGCTTGCGGCCGCCCTGCGGGGGTACCGACGCCGTGGTCCCCTCCAGGATCTTCAGCAGCGCCTGCTGGACACCCTCACCGGAGACGTCGCGTGTGATCGACGGGTTCTCCGACTTACGGGCGATCTTGTCGACCTCGTCGATGTAGATGATGCCGGTCTCGGCGCGCTTGACGTCGTAGTCGGCGGCCTGGATCAGCTTGAGGAGGATGTTCTCGACGTCCTCGCCCACGTAGCCCGCCTCGGTCAGCGCCGTGGCGTCGGCGATCGCGAACGGCACGTTGAGCAGCTTCGCCAGCGTCTGCGCGAGGTAGGTCTTGCCACAGCCCGTGGGGCCGAGCATGAGGATGTTCGACTTCGCCAGCTCGACGCCGTCGCCGTCGGCACCTCGGCCCTTGTCGCCGGCCTGGATGCGCTTGTAGTGGTTGTAGACCGCCACCGACAGCGTGCGCTTGGTCTGGGACTGCCCGACCACGTACTGGTCGAGGAACTCGTGGATCTCGGCGGGTTTGGGCAGCTCGTCGAGCTTGACCTCACCGGCCTCGGCCAGCTCTTCCTCGATGATCTCGTTGCAGAGATCGATGCACTCGTCGCAGATGTAGACGCCGGGGCCCGCGATGAGTTTCTTTACCTGCTTCTGGCTCTTCCCGCAGAAGGAGCACTTCAGCAGGTCACCGCCGTCACCGATGCGTGCCATGAGTGCAGACCCCAGTCCCATCCGGCACACCCGATCCGGTGTGCCTGTCGTGACGGTACCCGCCGAACGCGCCCACCGGGGAGCAGACAACTGCTCCGAATCGGCGACGTGTCGGTAGGCGGTCGCCGCCGGAGCCGAACTGCCCCGGCGGCGGTCGAACCGCTCAGCTGACCGGCGTGAGCTTCCGGCTCTGGATGATCTCGTCGATGATCCCGTACTCCTTGGCTTCCTCGGAGGTCAGGATCTTGTCGCGCTCGATGTCGAGGCGGACCTGCTCCGGGGTCTTGCCGCTGTGCTTGGCCAGCGTCGCCTCCAGCAGCTTGCGCATGCGGGAGATCTCGGCCGCCTGGATCTCCAGGTCCGACACTTGGCCGTAGATGCCCTCGGTGGCCGGCTGGTGGATGAGGATCCGCGCGTTGGGCACGGCGAGGCGCTTGCCGGGCGTGCCCGCGGCCAGCAGCACCGCTGCGGCCGAGGCGGCCTGCCCGAGGCAGACCGTGGTGATCTCCGGACGCACGTACTGCATCGTGTCGTAGATGGCCATCAGCGAGGTGAACGAGCCACCCGGCGAGTTGATGTACATCAGGATGTCGCGGTCCGGGTCCGTCGACTCCAGCACGAGCAGCTGGGCCATCACGTCGTTGGCCGACGCGTCGTCGATCTGCACGCCGAGGAAGATGATGCGCTCCTCGAAGAGCTTGTTGTACGGGTTGGACTCCTTGACCCCGTAGCTCGTCCGCTCGACGAAGGACGGCAGCACGTACCGCGACTGCGGCGGCTGGAAACTCATCAGACGCTCCCGTTCCCGTTCGTGCTGGGGCTGGTGGCGTCGGGCAGCTGCCCGGCGCGGTTGATCACGTGGTCCACGAAGCCGTAGTCCTTCGCCTCCTGCGCGGAGAACCAGCGGTCGCGGTCGAAGTCGGCCGTGATCCGCTCGACCGTCTGCCCGGTGTGCTGGGCGATCAGCTCGGCCATCTCACGCTTGTGCCGGCGGAACAGCTCCGCCTGGATCGCGATGTCCGACTCCGTGCCGCCGACGCCCGCCGACGGCTGGTGCATGAGGATCTGGCAGTGCGGCAGCGCGTACCGCTTGCCGGGCGTCCCCGCGGAGAGCAGGAACTGGCCCATCGAGGCGGCCAGGCCCATCGCGTATGTGGCCACGTCGCACTCGATGAACTCCATCGTGTCGAAGATGGCCATTCCGGCCGTGACCGAGCCGCCCGGGGAGTTGATGTAGAGCGCGATGTCGGCCGTGGGGTCCTCCGCCGACAGCAGCAGCATCTGTGCGGCGATCCGGTTGGCGATCTCGTCGTCGACCTGCTGCCCGAGCACCACGATCCGCTGCTGGAGCAGCCGCTCGAACACCGAGTCGCTCAGCGTCATGGACGTCGGCGCGCCGCGCCGCATGCTTACGCCCGCGCCCCGCGGCATCCCGGCGGTCGTGTCCTGCTGGCTCACTTCACCCTGCCTTCTGTGGTGTTCATCGCCGGTTGTCCTGTCCATGCCGACCCTACGCGGACGGCCCGGTCACCGACCGCGCACGGAGGCGTTGTTCGCTGTCGGCAGTACCGCCCGGCATCCCGGGCCCGGTACGTCACGCGTCGGACGCCGCCCGGCCGCCTTCGGGCTGGACGGGCGCCTCCGCCTCGGTCGCGCCGGCACCGTCGGTGCCCGCAGCGTCGTCGGCGGTCTGGTCCGCGTCGGCGGACTCCTCGGCCGTCTCCACGGCAGCGGCGTCGGCCTCCGAGGCGCCCTCGGTGTCGACCTGCTCGGCGTCAGCCTGCTCGGCGTCGGACTCGTCGGACTCGTCGGACTCGTCGGCAGAACCGATCAGGTCCGACAGGTCGACGGGCCCGCCCGACTCGTCGGTGACCGTGGCCGCCGCGACGGCGGCGATCAGCGCCTTGCTCCGGCGCACGTCCGAGTAGACCGCCCCGAGCTGGCCCGCCTCCTGGATGCGCCGGACGAACTCCTCCGGGGGCATCTGGTACTGCTGGGCCTGGTAGATGATCCGCTCGGTCAGCTCCTGGTCGTTGACCGACACCTGCTCCTGCTCGGCGAGGGCGTCGAGGACGAGGCGGGTCTTGACGTTGCGCTCGGCCTCGGTGCGGACGTCCGCGTCGAACTCCTCGCGCGACTTGCCCTGGGCGTCGAGGAACTGGGTGAACCGGTCGTCGTCGTGGTCGAAGGCGTGCACGGCGTCGTGGACGCGCGACTCGACCTCGGCGGTGACGACGCTCTCCGGCAGCGGGACGTCCGTGGCGTCGACGAGCGCCTCGAGGACCTTGTCGCGGGCCTGCGTGACCTGCTCCATGCGCCTGACCTGGCCGAGCCGGGTGCGCAGGTCGTCCGTCAGCTCGTCGAGGGTGTCGAACTCGCTGGCGAGCTGGGCGAACTCGTCGTCCGCCTCGGGGAGCTCGCGCTCCTTGACCGCCGTGACGGCCGCGGTGATCTCGGCGTCCTTGCCCGCGAACTCTCCGGCCACGAGCTGGGAGGTGAACGTCGCCGACTCGCCGGCCGAGAGGCCGCGCACGGCCTCGTCGAGGCCGTCGATCAGCCCGCCCTGGCCCACCTGGTAGGAGAAGCCGCTGGTGGAGGCCTCCTCCACGGGCTCGCCGTCGACGGTCGCCGACAGGTCGAGCAGCACGAAGTCGTCGTCGCCCGCGGGGCGCTCGACGCCGGACAGGGTGCCGAAGCGGCCCCGCAGGTTGTCGAGCTCCTCCTTGACGGCCGCCTCGTCGACCTCGACGTCGTCCACGGTGACCGTGATGCCGTCGAGGTCGGGGAGCGAGATCTCCGGGCGGACGTCGACCTCGGCGGTGAACGCGAGGTGGTCGCCGTCCGCGATCTCGGTGACCTCGATGTCCGGGCGACCGATCGGGTTGACCTCGTCCGCGGAGGTGACGGCCTCCGAGTACTTGGCGGGGATCGCGGCGTTCACGACCTCGTCGAGCACGACGCCGCGACCGAGACGCGCCTCGAGGATGCGGGCGGGCGCCTTGCCCGGCCGGAAGCCGGGGATGCGGACCTGCTGGGCGATCTTGCGATACGCCCGGTCGAAGTCGGGCTTGAGCTCGTCGAACGGCACCTCGACGTTGATGCGGACGCGCGTCGGACTGAGGCGCTCGACGGTGCTCTTCACGGGGGACACTCCTCGGAACTGGTGCAGCGTGGGTCGCGGCCGCGGACGCGCTGCGGCGACGACCACCGACCGGGTAGGTCGCCGGAGCAGGACGCGAGCGCCACCGCCGGCCGGTTTGGTGGCGAGTCTAGGCGGTGTCCTGTGCGCCCCGGTCGGCGGTGCGGCGTTCGCCGCGGGGCCCGCGCAGCACGCAGTCGCCGCAGAGCCCACCGCCGGGGACGCGGTGGAACAGACAGCACGAGCGGCGCCGGAAGGACCACCCGACGTCGGGCGCTTCCGGGGCGCGCACCGTCGCCGTGGCCGCGAGCGGGGGCGTCGCGAGCAGGTGCCGGGCGACCTCGGCGGCGCGCGGAGCGGCGTCGGGGCGGCCGGCGGCGACCAGCTGTCGGGCACTCGCCACGGCCGACGCGACGTTGCCCCACAGCACCCGTTCCGCGACCGGCACGCGTGCCCGGACGGCGACGACCACCGGAGCGAGCACGCCGGTGAGCAGCGTCCGAAGTCCCGACGGTTCCGGGCACGGCTCGACCCGGTCCGCGTCGCCCGGCCACCACAGCCACGGGCCGGCACCGCCGGGGCGCCAGTGCAGGGTCGCGGCGAAGGCCTCAGCGAATGCCTCAGCGAATGCCTCAGCACGATCGCCGGGTCGTCCGGGTGGCGCGGACGCCTCCGGCAGCACCCCGTGCACGGCGACGGCGGCGAAGAGCGGTGCGACGACCTGGGCCGCGAACCCCTGGAAGGCGATCGACGCCGCAACCCGCCCGTCGGTGCCCAGCGCCGTACCGACCGCGGCGATCCGGTCCGCCAGCGGATCGCCCGGGTCCGCGAGCGCGCCGACCGGCACCCACCCCTCCCCCGGCGCGATTCGACCGGTGTCCACGGCGAAGAACGGCCCGATGCCCGCGACGTCGGCGAGCAGGGCGCGCACGTCGGTCACCTCCGTCACACCCCCAGCCTGCCCGGCCACACCGGTGACGGCACGGCCGTTCGGGTGATTGCCTTTCCCCACGCTGCTCTACGCCGGGTACTTGCACATCACGTGCCCCGGTGCGACGTCGCCTCGCTCACTCGTCTTGCGCTGGCCTTTCCGCGTCACTGCATGCGACGCTTGTGGGCGCGAAAACCGCACGCGACGGTGCGTGCGGTCGGACCCGTACCAGGCCTGGCGACATCCCACCGAGGGGTCGTCGGCTGACCTCCGGCCGTCCGGAGGCGGCTCGCCCGCTCGGAAGGCTCGGTAAACCGGGCTCCCCCGATCGGACGAGTTGCTCGGTACACGGGTGCATCCGACACTTCGCACCAACTACACGTCGTCCCGATGCAGGCGTCGGGGTGCACCGAGACGACAGGAGGAACTCTTGGCTGCCACGAGCGACCGGGCCGTTGCCGCGACCGCCGGTATGTACTCCGCCGAGAACGAGCACGACGCATGCGGCGTGGCCCTGGTGGCCGACCTCGCCGGACGACGCGATCATTCGATCGTCCGGAGAGGCCTCACGGCGCTGCTGCGGCTCGAGCACCGCGGTGCCCGCGGCGCCGAGTACAACACCGGCGACGGTGTGGGCATCCTGATCCAGGTCCCCGACGAGTTCCTGCGCGGCGTCGTCGACTTCGCGCTGCCGCCGTCCGGGGAGTACGCGGTGGGCACCGCGTTCCTGCCCACGGACGACGAGCAGGCCGCGACCGCCGTCGCGCGGATCGAGAAGCTCGCCGCCGAGGAGAGCCTGCGGGTGCTCGGCTGGCGCGACGTCCCGACGGACGTCGACAAGGCCGATATCGGCCCCAGCGCACGGGCGGCGATGCCACGGTTCCGTCAGCTGTTCGTCACCGCGGACGGCGACCCGGCGGATGCGCCGCTCACCGGGATCGCGCTCGAACGACGCACGTACTGCCTGCGCAAGCGCACGGAGCACGAGACGGGGATCTACTTCCCCAGCCTGTCGCCCCGCACGCTGGTCTACAAGGGCATGCTGGCCGAGCCGCAGCTCGAGGCCTTCTACCCCGACCTCGCGGACGAGCGGGTCACGAGCGCGCTGGCGCTGGTGCACTCCCGGTTCTCGACGAACACGTTCCCCTCGTGGTCGCTGGCGCACCCCTACCGCTACGTCGCGCACAACGGCGAGATCAACACCCTGCGCGGCAACCGCAACTGGATGGCCGCTCGCGAGGCGCTGCTGGCCACCGACCTCATCCCGGGCGACCTGGCGCGGCTCTCGCCGATCGTCACCCCGGACGCGAGCGACTCGGCGACCTTCGACGAGGTGCTCGAACTGCTGCACCTGGGCGGGCGCAGCCTGCCGCACGCGGTGCTGATGATGATCCCGGAGGCGTGGGAGAACCACGGGGAGATGGACCCGGCACGCCGGGCCTTCTACGAGTTCCACTCCACCCTCATGGAGCCCTGGGACGGCCCCGCGCTGGTCAGCTTCACCGACGGCACCGTCATCGGCGCCGTGCTCGACCGCAACGGCCTGCGCCCGGCCCGCTACTGGGTCACGGAGGACGGGCTGGTCGGGCTGGCCTCCGAGGTCGGAGTGCTGGACGTGCCCCCGGGCGCGGTCGTCAAGAAGGGGCGGCTGGAGCCGGGCCGCATGTTCCTCGTCGACACCGAGGCCGGCCGCATCGTCGACGACGCCGAGATCAAGGGCGCGCTGGCCGCCGAGCACCCGTACGAGGACTGGCTGCACGCCGGCCTGCTGCACCTCGACGACCTGCCCGTGCGCGACCGCGAGGTCTACTCGCACGCGGCACTGAGCCAGCGCCAGCAATCCTTCGGCTACACGGAGGAGGAGCTCAACGTCATCCTCAAGCCGATGGCCACCGCGGGCGCGGAGCCGATCGGCTCGATGGGCAACGACGCGGCGCTCGCCTTCCTCTCGGAGCGGTCGCGCGCGCTCTACGACTACTTCATCCAGCTCTTCGCCCAGGTGACCAACCCTCCGCTGGACGCGATCCGCGAAGAGCTGGTGACCTCGCTGCTCTGTCAGATCGGCTCCGAGCAGAACCTGCTCGCGCCGGGGCCTGCGAGCTGCCGCAAGGTCGTCCTGCCGTTCCCGGTGCTCGGCAACGACGAGCTCGCCAAGATCATCCACATCAACGACGACGGGAACCACCCCGGCTTCGCCTCCTACACCGTCCGCGGGGTCTTCCCGGCCGACGGGGGCGGCGAGGGGCTCGTGCGGCGCCTCGAGGAGATCAACGAAGAGGTCTCCGCGGCGATCGACGACGGCGCGCGGCTGATCGTGCTGTCGAGCCGCGGCGTCGACAAGGACAACGCCCCGATCCCGTCGCTGCTGCTGACCGGAGCGGTGCACCAGTACCTGGTCAGGGCGAAGACGCGCACCCGGGTCGGGCTGATCGCCGAGGCCGGCGACGCCCGCGAGGTGCACCACATCGCGCTGCTGCTCGGCTACGGCGCCGCCGCCGTCAACCCGTACCTGGCCATGGCGACCGTCGAGGATCTCGCGGCCCGCGGCGACATCCCCGGCGTCGACCCGGCGAACGCCGCGAAGAACCTGGTCAAGGCGCTGGGCAAGGGCGTCCGCAAGACCATGTCGAAGATGGGCGTGTCCACGGTCGCCTCCTACACCGGCGCGCAGATCTTCGAGGCCGTCGGGCTCGGCAAGGACGTCATCGACGCCTGCTTCACCGGCACGTCGTCGCGGCTGGGCGGCGTCGGCTTCGACGTCCTCGCCGAGGAGGTGCTGGCCCACCACCGCCGCGCCTACCCGGCCGACGGCGTGCGTGCCAACCACCGCTCGCTGATCACCGGCGGCGAGTACCAGTGGCGCCGCGAGGGCGAGATCCACCTGTTCAACCCGCAGACGGTCTTCCGCCTGCAGCACTCCACCCGCGCGGGCCGCTACGACATCTTCAAGCAGTACACCGAGGCCGTCGACAAGCAGGCGCACCGGCTGGCCACCCTGCGCGGGCTGTTCACCTTCAAGACCGGGCTCCGCCCGCCGGTGCCGATCGAGGAGGTCGAGCCGGTCGAGGAGATCGTCAAGCGGTTCGGCACAGGCGCGATCTCCTACGGCTCGATCAGCCAGGAGATGCACGAGACCCTCGCGATCGCGATGAACCGCCTCGGCGGCCGGTCGAACACGGGTGAGGGCGGCGAGGACTCCGA
Organism: Pseudonocardia charpentierae; assembly: GCF_031845345.1. Classification (NCBI taxonomy): domain Bacteria; kingdom Bacillati; phylum Actinomycetota; class Actinomycetes; order Pseudonocardiales; family Pseudonocardiaceae; genus Pseudonocardia; species Pseudonocardia charpentierae. Next base: position 137,671 of record NZ_JAVREJ010000013.1, read on the forward strand.
CCGCTACACCCGCGACGCGAACGGCGACCTCCGGCGCAGCGCGGTCAAGCAGGTCGCATCCGGGCGCTTCGGCGTCACCAGCGAGTACCTGGTGAACTCCGACGACATCCAGATCAAGATCAGCCAGGGCGCCAAGCCCGGCGAGGGTGGCCAGCTGCCCGGCAGCAAGGTCTACCCGTGGATCGCCAAGACCCGTGGATCGACCCCGGGTGTCGGCCTGATCTCGCCGCCGCCGCACCACGACATCTACTCGATCGAAGACATCAAGCAGCTCATCCACGACCTCAAGAACGCGAACCCGAGGGCGCGCATCCACGTCAAGCTGGTCAGCGAGCTCGGCGTCGGCACGGTCGCGGCGGGCGTGGCGAAGGCGTACTCCGACGTCGTGCTCATCTCCGGGCACGACGGCGGCACGGGTGCCTCGCCGCTGAGCTCGATCAAGCACGCGGGTGGCCCATGGGAGCTGGGCTTGGCCGAGACCCAGCAGACCCTGCTGGTCAACGGCTTGCGCGACCGGATCGTCGTGCAGACCGACGGCCAGCTCAAGACCGGTCGCGACGTCGTGATCGCCGCGCTGCTCGGCGCGGAGGAGTTCGGCTTCGCGACGGCCCCGCTCGTGGTGTCGGGCTGCATCATGATGCGCGTCTGCCACCTCGACACCTGCCCCGTGGGTGTCGCCACGCAGAACCCGGAGCTGCGCAAGCGGTTCGACGGGCGGCCGGAGTACGTCGTCAACTTCATGCGCTTCATCGCGCAGGAGGTCCGCGAGTACCTCGCCGAGCTGGGCTTCCGGTCGATCGAGGAGGCCGTCGGGCAGAGCGAGGTCCTCGACGTCGACGCCGCCGTGCACCACTGGAAGACCGAGGGGCTGGACCTGCGGCCGATCTTCCACAAGCCCGAGCTGCCCGAGGGCGCGTCCCGGCACTGCACCACGAGCCAGGACCACGGGCTGGAGAAGGCCCTGGACAACACCCTGATCCAGCTCAGCGAGGGCGCGCTGAAGTCGGGCGACGCCGTCCGGCTGGATCTGCCCGTGCGCAACGTCAACCGCACGGTCGGCACCATGCTCGGCTACGAGGTGACCCGGAACTGGGGCGCCGACGGTCTGCCGGACAACACGATCGACGTCACGCTGACCGGCTCGGCAGGCCAGAGCTTCGGCGCGTTCCTGCCGCGCGGGGTAACCCTGCGGCTGGTCGGCGACAGCAACGACTTCGTCGGCAAGGGGCTGTCCGGCGGGCGCATCACGCTGCGCCCTGACCCGGAGGCGTCGTTCGTGGCGGAGGAGAACGTGATCGCCGGCAACGTGCTGCTCTACGGCGCGACGTCCGGGGAGCTGTTCGTCCGCGGCATCGTCGGCGAGCGGTTCTGCGTGCGGAACTCGGGCGCGCTGGCCGTCGTCGAGGGCGTGGGCGACCACGGCTGCGAGTACATGACCGGCGGCACGGCCGTCGTGCTCGGCCGGGTCGGCCGCAACTTCGCGGCCGGCATGTCCGGTGGCGTGGCGTACCTGCTCGACGCCACCCCAGGAATCGATGTGGGCCACCGCGTCAACCTCGAGATGGTGGACATCGACACGCTGGACGAAGACGACCGCAAGGTGCTGCGCGACGCCGTCGAGCGGCACCACGCGGAGACCGGCTCGGCGGTGGCCCACGGGCTGCTCACCGACTGGGACGACGCGGTCGACCGCTTCGTCAAGATCATGCCGAAGGACTTCAAGCGGGTCCTGCAGGCGCGCGAGGCGGCCGAGCGCGACGGCCGCGACCCCAACGTGGCGATCATGGAGGCCGCACATGGGTGACCCGAGAGGGTTCCTCACCACCACCCGGGAGGCGCCCACGCGCCGTCCGGTCGATCTGCGCCTGATGGACTGGCGCGAGGTCTACGAGGAGTTCCCCGACCAGAAGCTGGAGAAGCAGGCCGGGCGCTGCATGAACTGCGGCATCCCGTTCTGTCACCAGGGCTGCCCGCTGGGCAACCTCATCCCCGAGTGGAACGACCTCGTCTACCGCGACGAGTGGCGTGAGGCGATCGAGCGGCTGCACGCCACCAACAACTTCCCGGAGTTCACCGGCACGCTGTGCCCGGCGCCGTGCGAGGCCGCCTGCGTGCTGGCGATCAACAGCGACGCGGTGACGATCAAGCAGGTCGAGCTGCAGATCGTGGACCACGCGTGGCGGGAGGGCTGGGTCGTCCCCCAGCCCCCGCCGGTGAAGACGGGCAAGAAGGTCGCGGTCGTCGGGTCGGGCCCGTCGGGGCTCGCCGCGGCCCAGCAGCTCACCCGCGTCGGGCACGACGTCACGGTGTTCGAACGGGCCGACCGGATCGGTGGGCTGCTCCGCTACGGCATCCCCGAGTTCAAGATGGAGAAGTTCCGTCTGGACCGGCGCATCGCCCAGATGGAGGCCGAAGGCACCGTGTTCCGGCCGGGCACGAACGTCGGCACGGACGTCACCGTCGAGCAGCTGAAGACCGAGTTCGACGCGGTCGTGCTCGCCGGCGGTGCCACGGCGGCCCGCGACCTGCCCGCGCCCGGCCGCGAGTTCACCGGCATCTACCAGGCGATGGAGTACCTCCCGTGGGCCAACCGGGTCCAGCAGGGCGACCTGGACGAGCCGCCGATCACCGCGGCGGGCAAGCACGTGGTGATCGTCGGCGGCGGTGACACCGGCGCCGACTGCCTCGGCACCGCGCACCGGCAGGGCGCGGCGTCGGTCACGCAGCTGGAGATCATGCCGACCCCGCCGGAGAAGCGGACCGAGAACATGCCCTGGCCGACCTACCCCATGGTCTACCGGGTGGCCTCGGCGCACGAGGAGGGCGGCGAGCGGCGCTACGCGGTGAACACCGTCGAGTTCACCGGCGACGCCGACGGCAACGTCGCGACGCAGCGGCTCGTGGAGGTCACCCGCGACGCGAACGGCCGGTTCGTCGCCGTGGAGGGCACCGAGCACGAGATCCCGGCGCAGCTGGTGCTCCTCGCGATGGGCTTCGTCGGCCCGGAGAAGGGCCCGCTGCTCGAGGGCCTGGGCGTGGACCTCGACCCGCGCGGCAACGTCGCGCGCGACGAGAACTTCATGACCAGCGTCCCGGGGGTGTTCACGGCGGGTGACATGGGCCGGGGGCAGTCGCTGATCGTGTGGGCGATCTCGGAGGGCCGCGCCGCGGCGGCAGGGGTCGACGAGTACCTCACCGGACGCACGGTGCTGCCGCGCCCGATCGCCCCGACGGACCGCCCGCTGGTGGCCTGACCGAGAAGGACGACGCGAGGGCCCGGCCGCAGTGCGCGGCCGGGCCCTCGTCGCCGCTACGGGTGGCGCGGGGGATTGCAGCATGGTGGCTTTGCTGCACTCCGACCGCAGCAAAGCCACCATGCTGCGAACACCGACCGGCCCCCACACAGGCGCGCTGGCTCAGCCGTCGCGCTGCAACCCCGTCCGCAGGCGCTCCGCGCCCGCCGTCCCGTAGCGGTCGAGCACCCGCGCACGGATCGCCTTGTCCGTACGCGGGACCGGCTCGACGAAGATCTCGGCGATGTCCGGGAACCGCTCGCGCAGGTCGGCGTCGATCGCCGCGCAGGCCCGTTCCAGCGAAGCCGCGTCCAGGGCGTCGTCGAAGTCGAGGCGGGCGCACAGCAGGATCTGGTCGGTGCCCAGCGTCATCGTCAGCAGGTCGACCACCTGCTCGACCTCCTGCCGCTCGGCCAGAGCGTCGCGCAGGGCGTAGACGGTCTTCCGGTCGGCCTGGCGGCCGATCAGCAGACCCTTGTTCGTGCCACCCAGGATGTAGGCGACGACCGTCAGCAGCACGGCGATCAGCACCGATGCCAGCCCGTCCCAGAACGCGGATCCGGTGAGCTGGTGCAGCCCGACTCCCCCGAACGCGAGCAGCAGGCCGATCAGCGCGGCGCTGTCCTCGAAGAACACAGTCTTGACCGTGGGGTCGTCGGTCTCGCGCAGCCAGCGCAACGGCGTGGTCTCGTCGTTCCGCGCCTCGTTGCGCAGCTGCCGGACGGCTTGGAGCCACGACGTCCCCTCGAGGACGAAGGAGACGCCGAGCACGGCGTAGGCGATCCACGCCAGCGTCTGCTCCTCGCTCTCGCCGAACATCGTCCGGATGCCCTCGTACGCGGCGAAGACGGCACCGGAGACGAAGATGCTGACCGCGGCGATGAGGGCCCAGAAGAAGCGCTCCTTGCCGTACCCGAAGGGATGCTGCCGGTCCGGCTTGCGGTCGGAGCGCCTGAGAGCGGTCAGCAGCAGCACCTCGGTCGCCGTGTCCGCCACGCTGTGCGCGGCCTCGGCGTACATGGCCGCCGAGCCGGTGAAGATCGCTGCGACCAGCTTGAGCACGCCGATCCCGGCGTTGGCTCCCATCGCCACGAGAACGGTCAGCGTGCTCTCGCCGCCGCCCTTCGCGTCCTGCTCGTCCTTCTCGTCCACCACTTGCGAAGGCTAAGTTCGCCGGTGCGACGTCGCACGATCGATGTCCCGAACGGATGAAGATGTCGCCTTTCGGGCGGTCCGCCAACCTTGGGCACAACCACAGGGCGACTCGAGCGTTGATCGTGATGACCGGTGTCGGGGGAACGGGGAGCCTCCCCCGACACCGGTCGACGTTCTCCAGCCGCGACGGGTTCATCGTCGCCTCGCCGGGTATCCGCGGCACATGACGCCGGGCGACGACGTGAATCAGGATCCCACGACGCTGGACTCGGCGATGGACACGGGCAGCGACGTCGGAGAACCGGGCGATCGGCCGGACGACGGGCCGCTGACCGAGGACGAGCGCGATCTGCTCGACCAGCTCACCCACGACCACCGGCCCGACGTCGTCACCGACGCCCCCGAGGACTCGCCTGCCGCTGCTCAGGCGGCCGTCGACGACACGGTTCTGCCGGGCATCGAGCCGACTCCCGGAGCAGATCCCGACGACCCGGCGTTCCGGGCCCCCGACATCAGGGAGTGACGAGAGCGGGGGCCACCGGCGCCGTGGCGACCGGCAGGACGACCGCGACGGGTGCCGGAGCCGGCGCCTCCGTGACCGCGACGACCACCGGACGGCGGCGGGCCCGCAGCCGCTGGACGAGCGCGAATCCACCGGCCGTCAGCACGGCCATGGCCACGCCGGCGGCCAGGCTCAGGAACGGGTTGCCCCCGACGATCGGGCCCAGCAGCATGCCGACGGCGAGCATGTACAGGCTCCACACCGACGAGCTGACCAGCGAACCTGCCACGAAGCGGCGCAGCGGTAGGCCGACGCGGCCGGCGGCCGCGGTGCTCACCAGGCGCCCGCCGGGCAGCAGCCGGGCGCCGACGAGAGCGACGACGGGACGCCGGAAGAGGTTGGCCTTGACCCACTGCGTCAAGCTGCACTCCGCGCGGGCAGCGGCCGGCAGGAAGCGGTTCGAGCTCCGGCCGAGCCAGAAGCAGATCATGTCGCCCGCGACGGATCCAACGACCGCGGCCGCGAAGAGTCCGATGATGCCGCGGACATCGTGGGTCCCGAAGGCGGCGGCGGCGGCGGACATGAGGATGGTCTCGCTGGGCAGGACGGGGACGGGGCCGTCGGCAGCGATCATCACGGCGAGGACGGGCAGAAGCCAGAGGCTGTGCAGACAGGCGTCGAACAGCCTCACGAGATCCACCGTGTGGTCCTCCTCGGTCCGGCCCACCGACGCGGAGCCGGGGGACGTGCGGTGCCGGGTGTGGCGCTTGAAGCGTGACAGACGCTCTTCGGGCGGCACATGGGGGCTTCCCCTGCTTCCACCCTGAGGAAGTCCACCCCTACCCGAGGTGTCTCGCCCGTGACATCTGCAGCGTTACCGTAGCGTTATTTCTTCCCGGGTCTGAGCCGGGGGTCCACACGTTGCCCGGCACAGTCGGCGGCGTCCGACCGTCCCGGATCACCCTGAGCAGGCGCGACGTCCACCGGCGCGTCGACACAGCAGTGTGTGATCCCCACATGAATTAGTGGCGAAGTATGGAGGTCCGGTCTACAGACGTGCCGGGTGACCGGGCTTACGGTCTTCCACCATGGCAAACCAGTCCGACGGCCCGCTGACCGGCCGCACCGCCCTCGTCACCGGCGCCGCCAGCGGGATCGGTGCAGTGGTGGCCAGGCGGATGGCCGCAGACGGCGCCACCGTGCTGGCCGTCGACCGCGACGAGACCGGGGTCAAGGCGCTGGCCCGCGACGTGGCCGGGATCGAAGCCGTCGTTTGCGACCTGTCCGACCTCGCCGCGGTGGACGCGCTGCCCGGCGAGGTGGACGTGCTGGTCAACAACGCCGGGCTGCAGCACGTCTCGCCGGTGCACGAGTTCGACCCCGAACGGTTCTCCCTGATCCTCAAGATCATGTTGGAGGCACCGTTCCGCCTGTCCCGGCGGGTCCTGCCGCACATGTACGACCGCGGCTGGGGCCGGATCATCAACATCTCGAGCGTGCACGGCCTGCGGGCGAGCGCGTTCAAGTCGGCCTACGTCACGGCCAAGCACGGCCTCGAGGGGCTGTCGAAGGTGATCGCCCTGGAAGGCGCACCGCACGGCGTCACGAGCAACTGCGTCAGCCCGGCATACGTGCGGACGCCCCTGGTCGAGAAGCAGATCGCCGACCAGGCGGCCCGGCACGGGATCGGCGAGGACGAGGTCATCGAGAAGATCATGTTGACCCCGGTCGCCGTGAAGCGGCTGGTCGAGCCCGATGAGGTGGCCGAACTGGCTGCGGTGTTCTACGGGCCGGCGTCGGCGTCGATCTCCGGGGCGTCGCTCTCGCTCGACGGGGGCTGGACGGCGCACTAACCGCGATACAGGGCGGATGAACCAGCCCGGGTGCGAGGGGTTCCCGGGCAACATCGGCGAGGCGATCGGGAGAAACGATGACGCGCGCAGCAGGACGACCCGGACCCGACACGGGCTCCGGCACGAACATCGTCAAGGTCGTGGCCGCCAGCATGGCCGGCACGACCGTCGAGTGGTACGACTTCTTCCTCTACGGCGTCGCGGCGGCGCTCGTGTTCCCGGCGGTGTTCTTCCCGGCGAGCGATCCCGCCGTGGGGACGCTCGCCTCGCTCGGCACCTTCGCGATCGGGTTCATCGCCCGCCCGGTCGGAGGTCTGGTCTTCGGGCACTACGGCGACAAGATCGGCCGCAAGAAACTGCTGGTCTTCAGCCTGTTGCTGATGGGTGCGGCGACGTTCGCCATCGGGCTCCTGCCCGGTTACGCGACGATCGGGATCTGGGCACCGACGCTGCTCGTCGTGCTGCGCCTGATCCAGGGGTTCGCCCTCGGTGGCGAGTGGGGCGGGGCCGTCCTGATCGTGAGCGAGCACGGTGACCCCGCCCGCCGCGGGTACTGGGCGAGCTGGCCGCAGGCCGGAGTGCCGCTGGGACAGCTGCTGGCGAACGGGCTGCTCTTCCTACTCGCCGCGGTCCAGACGGACGAGGCGTTCGCGGCGTGGGGCTGGCGGGTCGCGTTCCTCGCCTCCGCGCTGCTGGTGCTGATCGGGCTCTGGATCCGGCTCGCCGTCGAGGAGTCGCCGGTGTTCCGCGAGGCACAGGCCCAGGCGGCCGAGCGGGCAGCTTCGGGCGAGAAGGACTCGATGCCGATCCTCGAGGTGTTCCGGCGCTACCCGCGCGAGGTGTTCACCGCGATGGGCGCCCGGTTCGCCGAGAACGTCTCGTACTACATCTTCACGATCGTCATCTCCACCTACGCGACGCAGCGCCTCGGCCTGTCGAGCCGGTTCGTGCTGGGCGCGGTGCTCATCGGTGCCGTGGTGCACCTGATCACGATCCCGATCTGGGGCGCGCTGTCCGACCGCTACGGGCGCAAGCCGCTCTACCTTCTCGGTGCCGGCGGTGTCGGGGTGTGGGCGTTCGCGTTCATCTGGCTCGTCGACACGAAGAACTTCGCCCTCATCGCGATCGCGGTGGTCGTCGGGCTGGTGCTGCACGGGGCCATGTACGGCCCGCAGGCGGCGTTCCTGTCCGAGCTGTTCGGGACGAAGGTGCGCTACTCGGGCGTCTCGATCGGCTACCAGCTCGCGTCCATCTTCGCCGGGGGCATCGCACCGCTCGTCGCGGTGTACCTCTACACGACCTTCGACAGCGGCTACGCCGTGGCTGTCTACGTGGCGGTCTGCGCGCTGGTCACGATCCTGGCGGTGGCCACGTACACCGAGACCAGCCGTCGTGACCTCGCCGAGGACCACGGCATCGGCGACTCCAAGCCATGGAGCGGCACCCGCTGAGCGCCTCCCCCGCCGACGACCTGAGCGAGAGCGGCCTTCGCCGCTCTCGCTCGGCCGCGGAGCACGTCGATGGCAGGATCGACATCGTGCCCCGCACCGCCCTCGAGCTGCTCCGGTTGCTCGCGGCGGACGCGCCGGCCGAGCAGATCGAGGAGAAGGCCAGGGCGCTGGCCGCGGCCGATCCCGACGACGGCGACGCCGCCCGCGACCTCGCGCTGCGGGTGCGCGCCGGGCTCGACGCGTTCCGGCGGCGCGAAGCCGAGCTGTCCGCGCTCGTCGACACCGCACGTGATCTGGCCTCGCTGCCCGACCCCGGCGACGTCCTCGACGCGATCGTGCGCCGCGCCCGCACGTTGCTGCGCGCGGACGTCGCCTACCTGACCCTGCACGATCCCGAACGCGGCGACACCTACATGCGGGCGACGGCCGGCTCGGTGTCGGCGCGGTTCCAGGCGCTGCGGCTGCCGCTGGGCGCCGGGCTGGGCGGGCTCGTCGCGCAGACCCGCCGCCCGTACTGGAGCGCCGACTACCCCGCGGACGAGCAGTTCCGGCACACGAACGAGATCGACGCGGCGGTCGACGACGAGGGCCTGATCGGGATCTGCGGCACGCCCCTGCTGGTCGGCGACGAGTTCGTGGGCGTGCTGTTCGCCTCGAACCGGACCCGTCGCCGGTTCCACCACGACGAGGTGGCCCTGCTGGGTTCGCTGGCCGCACTCGCCGCCGTCTCGCTGGTCCAGTCCCGCCGCGCCGCCGCGACGGCCGCGACGCTGGCCGCGCTGTCGACCGCGCACGAGGGCATCGCCCAGGCCGCGGCGGCACACGACCGGTTCGTCGGGGTCGTCCTGGCAGGGGGCGGTGTCGACGACATCACGGCGGTGCTCGGCGAGGTGCTGGCCTGCTGGGTGGCGGTGCTCGACGTCGACGGGAGCCGGCTCGCAGCCCACGGCCCGGTGCCGGACAGGCTCGGCCGGAACCCGTCGAACGGGAGCGCGAACGGCAGCGCGGAGGGGTTCGCCGATCCTCTCGCCGACGCGCCCGCGGTCCGGCGCTCCGCGGAGACGGGCCGGCTCGCCGAGGCGGACGGCATGTGGGCGGTCGCCGTGACCGCTGCGGGCCAGCGGCTGGGCACGCTGGTCCTCGGCGGCCGCGGGGGTCTCGACGCGGGGCAGGGCCGCACCGTCGAGCGCGCAGCGATGGTCACCGCGGTGGTGCTGGCGTTCCGGTTGCGGGCGGCCGAGACGGACCAACGGGTCCGCACCGACCTGCTCACGGAGCTCCTCAGCCGCATTCCGGGGGCGGAGCAGACCGCGGTGGACCGGGGCCTCGTCGAGCGTGGCCGGGTGCTGGGCCTGCGGCTGCAGACCCCCCATGTCCTGGCGGTGTGCCGGTGCGACGAACCCCGCCGCCGGGGCATCGCGCTGGCCGCGGGCGCACTCGGCGACGGGCGGGCGTTGGTCGCCGAGCACGGCGACGGCGTCGTCGTGCTGCTGCCCGGCCGCGACGCCTCGGCCGCGGCGACCGACCTCGTCCGGCGTGTCGGCGGTCCCGCGGCGAGCGGGACCGTGACGGTCGGCGCGAGCGGTCCGTTGACGCCGGCGCGCGGACTCGCCACCGCCTACGCCGAGGCGGGACGGACGGCGGACGCGCTCGTTGCGCTGGGGTTGGCGGGAACAGGCGGCTCGGCCAGGGACCTCGGCTTCGCCGGCCTGGTGCTGGGCGCGGGCGCGGACGTCGAGGGCTACCTGGCGCGGGTCCTCGGTCCCCTGCTCGACTACGACGTCCGCCGCGGCAGCGACCTCGCCGGCACGCTGGCGGCGTACTTCTCCGCGGGCGCGAGCCCCCGACGGGCGGCCTCCGCCTTGCACGTGCACGTCAACACCGTGAGCCAGCGCCTCGACCGCGTGGCCTCCCTGCTCGGTGACGACTGGCAGTCCCCGGAGCGCGCGCTCGAGATCCAGCTCGCCCTGCGCCTGCATCGGCTGCGTACCACGCGGCAGGGGTAGCCCTGCACCACGGTGAGGGTCGGCCCTCTGCCCCGGAACGCCCCGGCAGCGAACACTCGCCGGTGCCCGGGAGGAGCAGCACATGGCCGAGTCATCGCATCCACCGCAGTCATCGCCGCTGGCACGGCACGCAGGCGCCGTCGCGCTCACCGCAGGCGTCTTCTTCGCCGTCACCGATCTCGGCCGGTTCCCCCTGGTCGACGACCGCCTGGTGCTCGCCACTGACCCCGTGGTGCTGACGGTCAACGCCGCGTTCTTCTTCGCCTTCGTCGGATTGCTGGTCGCACTCGTCGCCCTGCACGAGCGGCTGGGCCCCGCATGCGGGCGGTTCGGCCTGTTCGCCTTCCTCGTCGCCCTGCTCGGCACGATGACGCAGGGCGGGAACATGTGGTTCGACGCCTTCGCTGCACCCTGGCTCGCGGAGGTGCTGCCGCAGGCCTTCGTCGTTTCGAAGACGACGATCCTGCAGGTCGGCGGGTTGCTCAGCTACGTGCTGCTCGCGCTCGGCTGGGCGCTGCAGGGCGTCGCCTGGCTGCGGGCGCGGGTCGTCCCCGTCGCGGTGTCGGTCGCGGTCGTCGTCGGCGGCTTACTCGCCTACAACTCGGGGATGCCGCCCTACGGCACCCCGCTGGGCCTCGCGGTAGCCGCGCTCGGCGGCTGGCTGATCACCCAGGACCGGCAGCACGCGCGAGCACAGACGCAAGACTCGCGCACACAGACGCAAGACTCGCGTACCTGAGCGCAAGACTCGCGGGACGTACGTGACGACGTGGCGCGAGTCTTGCGTTCCTGCACGCGAGTCTTGCGTTCCTGCACGCGAGTCTTGCGTTTCGGTACGCCTGGGGTCAGGACGTCGGCAGCTCCGCGGCGACGACCGTCCCGCCGCCCGGCGGGCTCGTCACCCGCAGCCGGCCGCCGAGGGCCTCCACACGGTCGGCGAGGCCGCGCAGGCCGGTGCCCGCGGAGGGGTCGGCGCCGCCCACCCCGTCGTCGGCGATCTCGACCCCCGCACCGGTCGCGCTACGGGTGAGCCGGACGGTCACCGCCGTGGCGCCGGCGTACTTCGCCACGTTCGCCAGCGCCTCCGACGCCACAAAGTACGCCGCGAACTCGACCGGCCTCGGCAGTCGGGGGCCGGGCTCGACGACCAGCTCCGTCGGGACCGCCGAGCGTAAGACCAGCGCCTGGAGCGCCGGTTCGAGGCCCTGCTCGAGCGCCGCCGGGTGGATCCCCCGCGCAAGTTCGCGCAGTTCGGCCAGGGACATGGCGAGTTCGGCGCTCGCACCGGCGACCAGTTGCTCGGCGGCGCCCGGGTCGTCCCGGATGCGCCGTTGGATCAGCGAGAGCTGCAGTGCCAAGGTGACCAGCCGCTGCTGGGCGCCGTCGTGGAGGTCGCGCTCGATGCGACGCCGTTCGGTGTCGGCGGCGGTGACGAGCCGCTGCCGGGAGGCCTGGAGCTCGGCGAGCCGCGCGTCGGACTGCGCCTGCAGCAGTCGGTTCTCCAGTGCGATCGTCGCCGCCCCACCGACGGCCTCGACCAGCTCGGGGTCGTCGTCGAGCGACCGGTCGTACACGAGCGCGGCGACCGCCACGCCGTCGCGCGACATCCGCGACACCGATCGGCCGGACGCCGACCTGGGGAGTTCGACCGGCGCGCCGTCGACGTCGACGAATCCGCCGTCCGGCACGGCGTAGGCGATCGCGAACGCCGGGTCGTGCAGCACCCGTGCCAGTGCCGTCTGCAGGTCGGCGGGATGCATCGTGGCGAGCCCGCCGAACAGGTCGGCCAGACCGCCGCGCGCCAGCCGGGACCGCAACAGGCCCGTGAGGAACGCGACCGGCACGAGCACGATCGAGCACACCGTGATCCACAGGAGGAGCGGGTGACGCGTGCCGCCCCAGACGAGGTCGACGGTCAGCAGCACCGACCACAGGAGCAGGCAGAGCGCACCCGCGACGCTCGGCAGCATCGCGCGGCGCCCCGGAGTCGAGGACGCGCGCCAACGCACGGCGACGACGACGGCCGTGCCCACCGAGAGCGCGAGGTAGAGGCCACGCTGCACCGTGTCGACGACCTGGGCGATCTCCGCGTCCGGGACGACGAGCAGGAACGTGGCGGGGTCGTCGGCGAAGACCAGCCAGAGCGGGGCGAGAACGACGATCTCGACGACCACCGCGCCGACGAGCACGCGATCGACGGTCGTCGGCAACCGGCCGCCCGTGCGGTAGGTCAGGAGCAGCGGGATGAAGAAGAGCGTCCACAGGTCGGAGAGCCAGCTCGCGACGGTCGCCGCGAACAGGGACTCATGCTCGGAGAAGAGCGCCGGCAGGAGGAACGCGAAGCCGGTGGCCGTCATCAACATGCCGCTGCGGCTGTCCGGGCGGCGTTGCCAGGCGACCAGGCCACAGGCGGTGAAGGACCCGCCGACCAGGCGCAGGACGACCTCGATGGGATTCACCGGGCCACCGCGGAGCACGAGGGGCGCGAGTACGGCCACCTCGGCCACCGCTGCGGCGGACCAGAGCGCGACCCGGACGCCGCGCCGATGGATCGCCACGGCGACGCGGTCGAACAGCTCGGAACCGCTCCCGGTCCGGGGCCGAACGACCGTGTCGCCCGCCATCGCTCCCGCCGATCGTCGCGAGGCCAGCCGGCCGGCGGCCGGTCCGGCTGGCGGCCGACTCTAGACCGCGCGACGGCCGGGTCGAAAGGCCCGAGGGAGCCGACCGACCGCGCTCAGCGTGCGGCCGGCTCCACCTGACCCGCCGCCTTCGAGGCCGCCGGGGCGGCCCGCCACGCTCCGGGGTCGAGAACGATCACACCGAGGGCGAGGGCGAACCAGAGCACCCCGGTCAGCCAGTCCATGCGCGCGGCGTCCGCACCGGTGAACCCGAGCGCGCCGTAGTGCACACCCTGGGCGATGTGGAACACCAGCGTCATGAGGACGCTGCCGCCGGTGCGGTTGAACAGCCACACGTAGACCAGCGTGATCGCGAAGGTGATCGGGAGAGCGACGGCGGCGAGCTGGCCGGTCACCACCAGCGGCAGGTGCCACAGGGCCACGAAGACGGCCAGGACGAGGCCGGACGCCAGCGGTGAGCGCTGTGCCTGGAGCTGCGGGAGCGCGTAGCCCCGCCAGCCGGGCTCCTCCCCCAGCGGTCCGTCGAGCGGGTTGACGAACCGGACCGCCGCGCCGAGCGCGAGCTGCGACCAGGCCATCGTGGCCAGAACGGGTGCCGGTGCGCCCCAGATCGCCACGTTGGCGACCGCAGCGACGGCCAGGACGGCGAGCGGCGTGCCCACGGCGACCAGCCACCACGTCCAGCCGACCCGCCAGCGGATCATCCGGGCGCCCAGGTCCCGGTAGCCGGCCCGACCCTCCGCGATGCCGATGACGATCAGCGCCGCGACCAGCGGACCGCACGGGAAGAACGCCGTGGGGGCCAGGTCGACCGCGTAGAACGGCCACGACCACCACGACAGGAGGAACGTGAGGCCGAAGAACGCGACGAGACGGTGCCGCCGGGTCCAGGTGACGATGGCTGACATGGCGGCTCCTCTGTTGCGGGACGGTCGCCATGAACTGTCTGGCGGGACGGCGGCCGGCAGTAGCGGGCGGACCCGGGGAACGCGGCAGGGTTGACCCTGTGGTGCGTGCGCCGACGATCGGCGGAGCATCGGGGCATGGCAGTGCGGGTGCTCATCGTCGACGACCACGCGCCGTTCCGGGCGCTCGCGCGCATGGTGCTGGTCGCCGACGGGTTCGACGTCGTGGGCGAGGCCGGCGACGGTCCCGACGCCCTCGTCGCGGCCCACGACCTGCACCCGGACGTCGTGCTGCTCGACGTGCAACTACCTGGGGCCGACGGGTTCGCCGTCGCCGAGGAACTCGCGGCGCATCCGCCCGCCCCGGCGGTCGTGCTGGTGTCGAGCCGGTCGCGGAGCGACTACGGCAACCGGGTCGCCGAGAACGTTGCGCGCGGCTTCATCGCCAAGGACGAACTGAGTGGCGCGGCGCTGCGTCTGGTGCTCGGCGAGGAGACGCGGGCGCCGTAAGCGGGAGAACCGTGCTTGACAGGGCCACAGCGGCTCCCCGACGTTGTCGCCATGTCGCAGACGACCGCTTCCCGGCCGGCCCTCCGGGTTGCGCTCGCCGACGACGCCGCGCTGTTCCGGCAAGGTCTGGCCCTGTTGCTCGCCGACGCCGGCTTCACCGTCACCGCGCGAGCCGCCGACGCGCAGGCACTGCTCCGCGCCGTGCACGCCGACCCGCCCGACGCCGTCGTGGTCGACATCCGGATGCCGCCGACCCACACCACGGAGGGGCTCGACGCCGCCCGGACGCTCGCCTCGACCCACCCCGCCGTCGGGGTCCTCGTCCTCTCCGCACATGTCGAGCCGGGTTACGCGCTCGAACTGCTCGAGTCGGGTGCGCGCGGGGCCGGCTACCTCCTGAAGGAGCGGGTGGCCGACGTCGACGAGTTGGGCGACGCCGTCCGGCGCGTCGCGGCGGGCGGCCTCGTCGTCGACCCCTCCGTGGTCGCCGAACTCGTCGGCCGTCGACGGGCGCACAACCCGCTCGACGACCTGACCGAGCGAGAACGCGAGGTCCTGACCCTCATGGCGGAAGGCCGGTCGAACCAGGCCATCTGCCGACGGCTGTTCCTCAGCCCGAAGACGGTGGAGGCCTACGTGCGGACCATGTTCACCAAGCTCGGGCTCGACGCCGCACCCGACGACAACCGGCGCGTGTTGGCGGTGCTCGCCTTCCTGCGCCGCTGACGGGCAGCGACCCGTGGACGAGGGTTTTCCCTGGACAGCTCGCGGGTCGGCCCGGTGCCGCGGCAGCACCGGGCCGTCGATTCTCGACGGGTCACCCCGAGGAGGAGACCGATGGCCGACTGGCTCGCCGATGTGGCGTCGTGGGCGTGGGCGCGCCACCACAACGTCCTCAGCTGGTACGTGCGCCCCCTGTTCTTCCTGCCCTTCTGCTGGTTCGCCTACCGGCGGAGCGCGACGGGCATGGTGCTCACGTTGATCGCACTGGCCACGTCGATGGCCTGGTTCCCGGCCCCGGCGCGTCCTGACCCCGCGGTCGTCCACTTCCTCC
Source organism: Pseudonocardia charpentierae (assembly GCF_031845345.1). NCBI lineage: Bacteria > Bacillati > Actinomycetota > Actinomycetes > Pseudonocardiales > Pseudonocardiaceae > Pseudonocardia > Pseudonocardia charpentierae. Next base: position 153,042 of record NZ_JAVREJ010000013.1, read on the forward strand.
AGGTCGAGCGCGACTACCTGCTCGGGGAGTGGACGCCCGCGAAGATCGCGATATCGCTGATCGTCCCCCTGACCTTCTGCGCACTCGCGGCCGCGATCTGGCGGCGCTCGCTGGTCTGGGCGTTCGTCGTCGTCAACGCGGCGCTGCTGTTCAAGATCGGCTGGAGTTACTGGTTCGACGAGAGCGGAACGGGCGCCGACGCGCTCGTCGTCCCCGCCCTGACGGGCCTCGTCGTCGTCGATTTCGGGCTGCTGGTGGCCGCCCGCCTGCGCCGTCGGAACCGCGCGAGCGACCCGACCGTCGCCCACGGCTAGACCCGGACGCGCCGCGCACAGCGGCCTCCGGACTCCCACCCAACCGCGATCATGTGTGTAGCTGCGGGACGGCCGGGTACCGTCGGGAGAGACGGAGACGATGGTGGGCGCATACGTGGATGCACCTCGTGACGACAGGTCCGGCGGCGACACACCCCGGAACGGGCTTCCTCGAGGCACGACCGCGCGCACGGCCCGGATCGCGGCCCTGCCGCTGGCTTTCGGCGGCCGTGCGGTCGCAGGCTGGGGACGGCGGCTCGCCGGCGCGGATGCCGACGCCGTATCCGCCGCGATGATGGAACGCAACGCCGAGCAGCTGTTCGCCGTGCTCGGCCAGTTGCGCGGCGGCGCGATGAAGGTCGGCCAGGCGCTGGCCGTCTACGAGTCGATGATGCCCGCCGAGCTGGCGGAGCCCTACCGCCGCGCTCTCGTGCGCCTGCAGGCACAGGGGCCGCCGCTGCCTGCGCGCGACGTGCACCGCATGCTCGACGAACAGCTGGGCCGGCAGTGGCGCACCCGGTTGCCCGAGTTCGACGACGTGCCCACGGCCGCGGCGAGCATCGGGCAGGTGCACCGGGCGCGGACCGCGCAGGGGCGGCCCGTCGCGGTCAAGGTCCAGTACCCGGGCGCCGACCAGGCCCTGGAGACGGACCTGCGGGTGCTCGAGCGGTTCGCCCGGCTGTTCACGCTGATCGTCCCGGGGCTCGACGCGCGGGCGGTGATGCGGGAGCTGCGGGCCCGCACGCTGGAGGAGCTCGACTACCGCGCCGAGGCCGACCACCAGCGCGCCTTCGCCGCCGAGTACGGCGGCGGCGAGCACCTGCACGTGCCGGCCGTGATCGCCTCGGCGCCCAAGGTGCTGGTGTCGGAGTGGCTCGACGGGACGTCGCTGGCGAGGATCATCGGGCAGCCGGCCGAGGAAGGCGCCGATCTCCACGCCCACGACCGGCACGGGCACACGATCGTCGAGACGATGTTCTCCTCGCCGGTACGGATCGGATTGCTGCACGCCGACCCGCACCCCGGCAACTTCCTGCTCCTGACCGACGGCCGGCTGGGGATGGTCGACTTCGGTGCGACCGCGGCGATGCCCGGGGGGATACCGCCGGTGCTGGCCCGGACGCTGCGTCACATGGCGGACGGCGAGCGGGAGCAGATGATGGCGCTGCTGCGCGCCGAGGGTTTCATCCACGGCGACATCGGGCCGGACGACGTGCTCGCCTACATCGGGGCGTTGGCCGACCCGCTCCGGGTACCGCGGTTCCGCTTCGACCGGGCGTGGATGGCGGCCCAGGGAGCGCGCGTGGCGGACCTGCGGGGCGCGGCGTACCGGGAGACCGGACGGGCGCTGACCCTGCCGGCGGACCACCTCGTGTTCCTGCGGGTGCTGACCGGCTGGATGAACGTGCTGGCCCAGCTCGACTGCACGGTCGCGGTCCGCGGGATCGTCGAGAAATGGGTGCCGGCGTTCGCCGAAGGGTGATCCTCCGGGTGCAGGGGTAGTCGGGGACATGAGCGACCCGACCGACGACGACCGCACCGACGAGGGCACGATCGACGAGGACAGGGACATCTCCGACGTCGGCCTGGCCCACGCAGGTGACGACGTGCGGACCGGCCAGACCGCCGACGGCTCGGACGCCGACGAGGCCGCCCTCGACGAGGTCTTCCCGGCCGCCGACGACGCCTCGTGACCGGACGGCGTCGCAGCCGCCCGTCACTGGCCCGTTAGTGTGCACCCATGACCGACGGACCCCTCATGTCGGCAGACACCGCACGCGTCGGGTCGGCGGTCGTCCTGACCGTCGGTGGCGAGGTGGACCTGCACACCGCGCCCCAGCTCGTCGACACGGTGGTCGCCGCCCTGCACCCTCCCGGCGGGGGTGTCCCCGACGGTGTCCCGGTCGAGTCGGTCATCGCCGACCTCACCCGAGTGGCCTTCCTCAGCTCCGCAGGGCTCGGCACGCTCGCCGCGCTGGCCACGCGCCTGGGCGACGACGGGATCGCGCTACGGCTGGTCGCCGGCGAGAACAAGGCCGTCACCCGTCCCTGGACGGCCATGCACCTGGGCGACCTGCTGCGCCTCTACCCGGATCTGGACACCGCGCTGAAGAACTGAGCCCGCGCCGCGGGGGTCAGCGGGCCGACTCGAGCGGCAGCGCCTTCGTCGCGATCACGCCGACGACGCACGGCCACGAGACCGGCACCGTCAGGCAGCCCGCACACTGGCCGTCGTCGCGGCGGTGGTGCTCGAGCAAGATCCGACGGGCCCCACCAGGCTGTTCGGCCACGAACCGGATGGCGGCCTCCACCGCGTTGCCGATCTCGTACCCCTCGATCGTCGCCACACCCATGACCGTTGCCCCCATCCTTTGCGACACCGTCGCCGTCTCCGACCCCGACACTGAGGTCCAACGAGCGAGAAGCCCGTTGGCAGCGCCGATCGGTACGCTCGGCGCTATCGACCTTCTGTTGGGTGAGATCGGCGTTGAGGGCTTGACGTCCGTGCGGAGTTACGCCATACCGCTGCACACGCGGTTCCGCGGCATCACCTCCCGGGAGGGCCTGGTCGTCGAGGGCCCGGCGGGATGGGGCGAGTTCTGCCCGTTCCCCGAGTACGGCGACGCCGAGGCGACCGCCTGGCTCGCCGCGGCCGTCGAGCAGGCCACCGTCGGGTGGCCCGCGCCCGTCCGCGACGCGGTGCCGGTGAACGCGATCGTGCCGGCGGTCGGCCCGGAGCAGGCCCACGCGGCTGCGGCCCGGTCGGGCTGCCGCACCGCGAAGGTCAAGGTCGCCGACCACCCGGGGTCGCTGGCCGACGACATCGCCCGGGTGGAGGCGGTCCGCGACGCGCTGGGTCCCGGCGGCGCCGTGCGCGTCGACGCCAACGGGGCCTGGGACGTCGACACCGCCGTCGCGGCCCTCCGCGCGCTGGACCGGGCCGCGGGCGGCCTCGAGTACGCCGAGCAGCCCTGCCGCACGATCGACGAGCTCGCCGCCGTCCGCAGGCGGGTGGACGTGCGGATCGCGGCCGACGAGTCGATCCGGCGCGCCGACGACCCGCTGCGAGTGGCGGTCGCGGGCGCCGCGGACGTCGCGGTGCTCAAGTGCACGCCGCTGGGCGGGGTCGCCCGGGCCCTGCAGGTCGCCGAGGCCGCCGGCCTGCCGTGCGTCGTGTCGTCGGCGTTGGAGACCAGCGTCGGCTTGGCGGCCGAGCTCGCACTGGCGGCTGCACTGCCGGAGCTGGAGTTCGCGTGCGGGCTCGGGACCCTGGCGCTGCTCGACGGCGATCTCGTGCCCGACACGGCCGCGCTGCGTCCGGTGGACGGATGGCTGGCGGTCCCCCGCACTCCCCCGGTCCCCGACCCGGCCCTGCTCGACGCCCACGCGATGACCGATCCCGAGCGGGCTCGGTGGTGGCGCGACCGGCTCACTCGGGTCGCCGAGTTGTCGGCACTGAAAAAATCCTGATCGGTTGCCACAATGCGCCGTGGCTCCGAGCGCGGATCGGCGGGTGTTCTTCGTGGGCGACTCCTTCGTCGCCGGAGTCGGCGACCCCCAGCACCGGGGATGGGTGGGCCGGCTGGCCGAGCGGGCGCACCGGATCGGAGCGCCGATCACGGCCTACAACCTCGGGGTCCGGCGTGACACGAGCGACGACATCATCCGCCGCTGGGCGGACGAGGTCGCGGTGCGTCGGGGCGCGGGCGCCCAGGAGCGGCTGGTCGTCTCGTTCGGGGTGAACGACACGACGGACGACGGCCGGGCCACGCGGGTCGCCCCGGAGTACAGCGTCGCGAACCTGCACACACTGCTCGCCGACGCTGCTGCGGCGGGCCTGCCGGTGCTGATGGTCGGGCCCCCGCCGGTGGCCGACCCGGTGCAGAACCGGCGGATCGCGGCGTTGGACGAGCAGTTCGCCGCGGTCTGCGCGGAGACCGGGGCGCCGTTCGTGACGGTGTTCGCGCCCCTGCGGGACGCACCGGTGTGGATGGACGAGGTCGCGGCAGGCGCCGGCGCGCACCCCGCGGCGGCGGGCTACGACCTGCTCGCGGACCTCGTGGAGCCGGTGTGGCAGGAGTGGCTGCTCTCGGACTGATCACGCCTTGGTGGGCCGTCGCGCCCGCGAGGCCGTGGGTCAGGCGCGACGGCCCCCGCCGAGCAGTCCGCCCAGCAGATCGCCGAGGGGCCCGTTGAGCATGTCACCCAGCCCGCCCTGCTGCTGGCCACCCTGCTGCGGCCGGCCCTGCTGGCCGCCCATCCCCCCGAGGACGCTGCCGAGCAGGTCGCCGATCCCGCCCTGCTGCTGCCCGCCCGCGGCCGCTCCGCCGCCGAGCCGCTTCGCGAGGTAGGCCATGACGATCGGCGCGAGGATGGGCAGGAGCTTGCCCATGAGGTCCTGCGTGGTGGACGACCCGCCGGTCGTGCCGAGCTGCTGGACGACCTGCTGCTGCTGGGCGCCGAAGACGTGGCCGACGATCCGCTCGCCGTCCTTCTCGTCGACCCCGTCGAGGTTCACCCCACCCTCGACCAGGTCGTTGTCGTGCTGGCGGACGGCGGAGGCGAAGGACTCGGCGCCGCCCGGATCCGCGGTGTTGGCCTGGATCCCCCCGAGCAGCGCGGGCAACGCCTGCCGGGTGGCCTCCTCGGCGGTGCCCTCGTCCACGCCGAGGCGGTTGGCGAGGTCGGCCAGCGGAATCCGGGAAAGAATGTCGTCGACAGCAGTCATGAACGTCACGCTAGCGGTTCCGGCTTTCCGGATCGTCGAAAGATCAATTCTCGGTGCCTTCGGTTGCGCCGGGGGTCGAACCATGTGGACCACCCGTCACCCTTCCGCGAAGGAGTAATCACCCGATCGCACTATGCGCACTGTTACCCTTTGCCACAACGAGCGGCGTCGAGCGAGCGGCAATGGCTTGCGAGGAGGCGGTGACGGCGCGTGCGTGAGCAGTTCCGGGTCGACCTTCGCGGCATCGTCGACGTCATCGGGCACCACCTCTACAGCAGCGAGCGCGTGTATCTGCGCGAGCTGGTGCAGAACGCCCGCGACGCCGTCACCGCCCGGGCCGAGCTCGGCCACGACGTCGAGGGCCTCATCGAGATCGAGCCGGCGTGGGGGACGTATCCGCTGATCGTCCGCGACAACGGCATCGGACTCACGGCGGACGACATGCGCAATCTGCTCTCGATGATCGGCAGCACGTCGAAGCGCGACGACTTCGCGATGGCGCGGCGCGACTTCCTGGGGCAGTTCGGGATCGGCCTGCTGTCCGCTTTTCTCGTTGCCGACTCCATCGAGGTCGTGTCGCGCTCGGCCCGCACTCCCGACGCGCCCACGATGCGCTGGGTCGGGTCGAGCGACGGGACCTTCACCATCCAGGAGACCGCACGACAGCTGCCCGGACCGGGTACGGAGGTGTGGTTGCACCCGCGCTACCGCGCCCACCGGTGGTGCGACGACGACGCGGTCCGCGGCTTCGCGAGCGAGTTCTTCGCGTTGCTCGACGTTCCCGTGTGGGTCGGCGACACGCTCGTCTCCCAGCAGGTGCCGCCGTGGAAGCTCACGCCCGACGAGCAGTTCGCCTGGTGCCAGGAGAACTTCGGCTTCGACCCGATGGGCGTCATCCCGCTGGGTTCGTCGTCGACCGACGTGACGGGGGCGGCCTTCGTCCTGCCCTATACGGCCCAGCCCGGCTACCGCACCGGCGACCGGATCTACTCCAAGGGCATGCTCGTCGCCGACACGGACGATCTCGTCGTTCCCCGGTGGGCGTTCTTCTGCCGCGCCGTGATCGATGTCGGCGAGCTGCCGCTGACGGCGGCACGGGAGGGCCTCCAGGAGTCGCGCGCGCTGGAGTTCGCGCGCAGGCGGATCGGGTTCCGGCTGCTCAGCGAGCTGATCCTGGTCCACGGCATGTACCCGAAGGTCTACCGCGACATCGTCTCCCTGCACGCCGACGGACTGAAGGCACTGGCGGTCCAGGAGTCCGACGTCCGCGAGCTGCTGCGTTCCACGCTGCCCTACCGCACCACGATCGGCGACCGCACCATCCAGCAACTCCTCGACAGTCCCGGCCCCGTCCGCTACGTCCGCGAGACGGACACCTACCACGCTCTGCGTGACGTCGCGGTCCACGCGGGCGTGCTGCTCGTCGACGCGAGCGGTGCGCACGAGGCCGATCTGCTGCGGGTCGTCGACGAGGACAAGCACTTCCGTGAGGTCACGGCGCACGACGTGATCGCCCTGGCCCGTCCCGTGCCGCTGGCGGATCAGCGGGCGGTGGCGTTGATCATGAAGGCCGACCGGGCGTTGTACGACGAGAGCGTGTCCGTCCAGGTGGCGAGCTTCGAGCCGGCCGACCGGGCCGCCCTGTGGTGGCCTGCCGACGAGCGCTCCCCCGTCGACGTGCGCGGGGTGCTGGTACTGAACGCGTCGAGCACGGCGGTGAAGCGGCTGCTCGACGCTCGCGCCGACACCGACATCACCGCGCCGCTCAACGCCCTCTTCGTCACCGCCCTGCTGCTCGGTCGCGTCCCACCGACGGACGCGCACCTGGCGCTGCTCCGGACAGCCGTCGCCGACATGATCGAAGCGCGTCCTACCTGATCTCGGCTCTTGTACAATTGTTGACAACCGGACCGCTATGCTCGGTGATGAGCAAGGAGGTCCACCCCGTGACTGCCGAACCCCTCGTCAACCTGGACCGCAGCACTCTGCGGGAACGCGCGCTGGAGGCACTGCGGTCGGCGATCACGTCAGGCCAGTACCGGCCGGGCGATCACCTCGGCGAGGTGGAGCTGGCGACCAACCTGGGGATCAGCCGGGGCACGGTGCGCGAAGCACTGCGGCACCTGCAGCAAGAGGGGCTGGTGACCGCGAGCAACCGCAACATGCTGCGCGTCAGCACGATCTCCCCGCGAGACGTCCGTGAACTGTTCCGCGTGCGCGCAGCGCTGGAGGGGCTCGCCCTCTCGGAGATCATCGCCTCGCCGCAGCGCAAGAAGGCCGTTCTGGCATTGCGTGAGGCGCTGTCCCGCCTCGCCGACACCGACGACGCCGGCGACTTCACGACCCGACTGGAGGCCGACCTCGGCTTCCACCTCCTGCTGTGCGAACTCTCCGGCAACGCGGTGCTCGTCGAGGCATGGCGCTACCTCGAGGGCCGCATCCGCGTCACGATCATGAATTGCGAATCCGTCGACACACCGTCGATGATGGCGCGAACCCGGCACGCCCCGATCGTCGACGCCATCGAGCGCGGCGACGTGGAGGCGGCCAGATCGGTGATCGAGCACCACATGGCGGCGGCGGCTCAGCAGTATGCACCGTCGGACGACGACGCCTGATCGAGCCGCTGGACGCTTGACGTCGGTGGCGATAGTCGATCACTGAGGCGCTGACCTGCGACAACGCCGAGGCGGGTACGAAGCCGCCGTTCGGGTGAGCGTCGCGCAGGGGCGTTGACACCTCTACCGCCATGCCTCACTCTTCTCGTCATCGGTCGACTGTTAACAGTCAACTGTTGGGGATCAGCCGCAGTCGCGCCTTCTTCCCCCGTCCGAGTCCTCCTGATCACCGGAGATCATCATGACCGAACAACAGCCTCCACTGAGGGACCCGCATCTCGCGGAAGTGGCCCAGTGGCACCCCATCGAGGGCACGCCGATGAAGAAGCGGGTCGCGGCCGGCTCCTCGATCGGGGCAATGATCGAGACCTACGACTTCATCGGCTTCGGCATCGCCGCGGCGCTGTACTTCAACACGGTCTTCTTCCCGGCGAACGACCCGCTGTCGGGGACGCTGCTGTCGTTCGCGACCCTGGGCATCGGGTTCGCGGTGCGCCCGCTCGGCGGGATCATCGGCGGCATCCTCGGCGACAAGATCGGCCGCAAGCCCGTGCTCGTCGGCTCGCTGCTCCTGATGGGCGCGGCGACGGTGCTGATCGGCGCGTTGCCCACCTACCAGCAGGTCGGCGTGTGGGCCGGGATCCTGCTGGTGATCGTCCGCGTCATCCAGGGCCTCGCCTTCGGCGCCGAGTGGGGCGGGGCGATCCTGATGACCTTCGAACACGCCCCCTGGCGCAAGAAGGGCCTCTACACCGGGGTCACGCAGGCCGGGTTCCCGGTCGGGCTGCTGCTGGCCAACTTCGCGTTCCTGATCAGCGTCCCGCTCGGTGAGCAGTGGGCCTGGCGCGTGCCGTTCCTGCTGTCCGCGGTGCTGATCATCGTCGGCATCTTCATCCGGCTCAAGGTCGAGGAGTCCCCGGAGTTCGAGGAGCTCAAGGAAGAGGGCGACCTGTCGAAGAACCCGCTCAAGGAGGTTCTGCGCGACGACTGGAAGAACATCCTGCGTGCGTTCTGCCTGCGGATCGCCGAGACCGCCGGCTACGCGGTGTCGGTCACCTTCATGTTGTCCTACATCAACGAGGAGAAGCTGGCCGGGCGGTCGACCACGCTGACCGCCACGATGATCGCCGCCGCGATCGGCATCTTCGCCACCACCTTCTTCGGCGCCTGGACCGACAAGATCGGCCGTCGCCCCGTGTACATCCTGGGCACCGTGATCATGATCGCCTGGGGCATCCCGATGTTCCTGGTGGTCAACACCGGATCCGCGGTCCTGATCATCGTCGCGTTCGTCATCAGCTACTCGGTCTGCCAGAACTCGCTGGCCGGGGTGCAGGGCGCCTGGTTCTGCGAGCTGTTCAACGCCAACACCCGCACCACCGGCGCCTCGCTGGCCTACCAGATGTCCGCGGTCGTCTCCGGGTTCACCCCGCTGATCGCGACCGCGCTCTACATCAGCACCGGCTGGATCGGCCCGGCCGTCCTGTTCAGCTTCTACGGGCTGCTCGGCCTGGTCGCCGCACTGGTGACCCGGGAGACCTGGGGTCGCGCCGAGCGCGACGAGGTCGCCGCCCTCGAGCGCGCTCTCAAGGCCGACGGCGTCGAGCCGGCCCGCCGCACGACCGATTCGACCAGCGGGAGCTGACATGACCACGACCACTTCCCAGGAGACCACCGTGACCACCGCCGTGACCGACCGGGCGCAGCGGATCGAGAAGCTCCGCGCCGCGGCCTACCGGATCCGGTTGAACGCGCTGAACATGGGCGAGGTGCAGGGCCAGGGCTACATCGGCCAGGCACTGGGCGTCGCCGACGTCCTCGCCGTCGCCTACACCGACCAGCTCAACCACCGCCCGGAGGACCCGCACTGGGACGGCCGCGACCGGTTCCTGCTCTCGATCGGGCACTACGCGATCGCCCTGTACGCCGCGCTGGCCGAGGCCGGGATCATCCCGGTCGAGGAGCTGGAGACCTACGGGTCCGACGAGTCGCGGCTGCCGATGTCGGGCATGGCGTCCTACACCCCGGGCATGGAGATCTCCGGCGGCTCGCTGGGCCACGGCCTGACCGTCGCCACCGGGATGGCGCTCGGGCTGCGCCACCTGGGCAACCCCGCCCGTGTCTACAACCTGCTCTCCGACGGCGAGCTCGACGAGGGCTCGACGTGGGAGGCGGCCATGCAGATCGCCCACCACGGCCTCGACAACGTCACCGCGATCGTCGACGTCAACGCCCTGCAGGCCGACGGGCCCACCGAAGGCATCCTGCGCACCGAGCCGGTCACAGACAAGTGGCGGGCCTTCGGCTGGCACGCGATCCGCGTGGACGGCAACGACATCGAAGCCCTCGTCGACGCCTTCGACGAGGCCCGCGCCCACAAGGGCGCACCCTCGGTGATCATCTGCGACACCCGCATCGGCCGCGGGGTGCCGCTGCTGGAGACCAGGGAGAAGGCGCACTTCATGCGGGTCGGCGCCGAGGAGTGGCAGACCACCCGCGACCAGCTCGCCGAGGGATTCAACGCCGCAGGCTCCGCCACCGACACCGAGGGATCCGACCGATGACCACCACCAGCGCCGCTCCGCAGAAGAAGCGGCTGACCACGTCGGCGATGATCGCCTCCTTCGCCGACCCCGGCCAGAAGACCGCGAGCGCCCCGTTCGGGCACGCTCTCGCCAAGCTGGCCCAGGAGCGACCGGAGATCGTCGGGCTCTCTGCGGACCTGGCCAAGTACACCGACATGCACATCTTCCGCGACGCCCACCCGGAGCGGTTCTTCCAGATGGGCATGGCCGAGCAGGCGATGTTCGGCGCCGCAGCCGGCCTCGCCGAGGTCGGGCTCGTGCCCTTCGCGTCCACCTACTCGGTGTTCGCGACCCGCCGCGCCTACGACTTCCTCTGCCTGGACATCGCCGAGCCCAACCTCAACGTCAACATCGTCGGGGCGCTGCCCGGCCTGACCACCGGCTACGGACCCAGCCACCAGGCCACCGAAGACCTCGCGATCCTGCGCGGCTGCCCCAACCTGACCATCGTCGACCCCTGCGACTCGGTCGACATCAGCCAAGCCGTGCCGCAGCTGGCCGACCACAACGGGCCGACCTACCTGCGACTGCTCCGCGGGCAGGTGCCCACGGTGCTCGACGAGTACGGCTACCGTTTCCAGCTCGGCAAGGCCGCCGAGCTGCGCACCGGCCGCGACGTCGTGTTCATCTCCACCGGCCTGATGACGATGCGGGCCCTGCAGGCCGCCGCCCGCCTCGAGGCCGACCACGTCGACGTCGCCGTGCTGCACGTGCCCACGATCAAGCCGCTGGACCGCGAGGCGATCCTGCGCGTGGCCCGCACGGACCGGCTCGTCGTCACCCTGGAGAACCACACCGTCATCGGCGGGCTCTCCGAAGCCGTCGCGTCGACCATCGCCTACGCCGGAGTCGGTTCCCGGGTGGTCCCGATCGCGCTGCCCGACGAGTTCCTCGCCGCCGGCGCCCTGCCCACCCTGCACGACCGCTACGGGTTGTCGACCGACGCGATCGTCAGCAAGGTCAAGGCCGAGCTCGGCGGACTCACCGCCTCGGTCGATCCCGCTCCGCCCACCGTCTGACCGGCCACCGATCAGAGCCGATCGAAGGAGTCGACAATGCACCCCCAGGACGCAGCCGTGCCGGTCCGGTCGATCGACGGCCGGCTCGGCTGCTCCACCATCTCGTTCCGGGCGTGGGACCTGCCCGGAGCGCTAGCCGAGATCTCCGCGCTCGGATTCGGGGAGACCGACCTCGGGTCGCTGCCGGGCACCTGCCAGCACGTTCCCACACCGCTGCCGCCCGAGCTGGTCGACGTGCTCGCCGGGCAGATCCGCGACAGCGGCGTGGCCGTGCGGCTGATCAACGCCGACGTCGCCGACATGGACGACCCGGAGCTCGACGAACCGGAGCTGCGTCGCCGGCTCGGGACCCTCGTGGAGCTGGCACACGCGGTGGGCACGTCGACGATCATGCTGCCCAGCGGTCGGAAGGGCACGACCCCGCGCACCGAGCTGCGCCAAGACATCGCCACAGTGGCCCGCACGGTCAGCACCGCGGCCGGGATCGTCGGCGAGGCGGGCCTGTCGCTGCTGGTGGAGGCTCCGTACTCGAACCGGTTGTGCCGTGATCTCGACCGGGCCGAGATGCTCTACGAGGCCCTCGATCGCGTCGCCGGAGCGGCGCCGGTCGGGGCGGTGCTGGACCTCAGTCACGTCGTCGCCGTGGGCGACGACGAGGTCGACGCAGTCCGCCGGCTCGGCGACCGCATCCGTCACGTGCACCTGCGCGATGCGCTACCCGGCCAGATCAACATCAGCATCGGTCGCGGAAAGGTCGACTTCCCGGCGGCCGTCGATGCGCTGACCGCCGCCGGCTACACCGGCCACTACAGCCTCGAGCTGGAAACCCGCGACATCGACGACGCCGACCGCCCGGCTGAGGCCGGCCGGGCCGGCCGCTACATCACCGCGCTGCTTCAGGCCGCCTGACAGCCCGATCCTGCTCGACCACACCCCTTTCTGGAGGAGACCCATGTCCGTCTCGGACAAGACCGCCGTCGTCACCGGCGCCGGATCGAAGCGCGGCATCGGCCGCGCCACCGCCCACGCCCTCGCCGCCGCCGGCTGGAACATCGCCGTCCTGGACCTCGACGAGGCGGGCGCCAAGGACGTCGCCACCGAGATCGCCGAGCAGCACGGCGTCCAGGCCGTCGGTGTCGGCTGCGACGTCACCGACGCCGCGTCGGTCGAGGCCGCGCTCGCCGTCGTCGAGGGCGCCGTCCCGCCGGTCGGCGCGGTGGTCAACAACGCCGGAATCACCTCGCCGACGCCGTTCCTGGAGGTCACCTCCGAGGAGTGGGAGCGCATCTTCGCGGTCAACGTCCGCGGCTCCTACAACGTCACCCGCCGCCTCGCGCCGGGCCTGGTCGAGCGCGGCTTCGGCCGGATCGTGTTCCTGTCGTCGGTCTCGGCCGAGCGCGGTGGCGGCGTGTTCGGCGGCGTCGCCTACTCGGCGGCGAAGGCCGGCCAGCTCGGGTTCGCCCGCGCACTGGCCCGCGAGCTGGGCCCGAACGGCGTGACGGTCAACTCCGTCGCACCCGGGCTGATCGACACCGACATCACCGCAGGCAAGCTCGTCGGCGAGAAGGAGAAGCAGGTCCTCGCGGGGGTTCCGGTGGGCCGCAAGGGTCGGGCGGCGGACGTCGCCGACCTGATCACCTACCTGTGCCGGGAGGAGTCGGGCTACATCACCGGCGCCACCTACGACGTCAACGGCGGAGCGCACATCCACTGATGCAGAAGCCGGCGCGGCCGACATCCCGTTCGTGGGATGCCGGCCGCGTTCGTGCGCTCGGAGCAATCACTCCGTCACGACCGGATGAACGCGAGCAGGTCGGCGTTGATGGTGTCGGCCTGCGTCGTCGGCATGCCGTGCGGGAAGCCCGCGTACGTCTTGAGGGTCCCGTTCTGGACGAGCTTCGCGGACAGCGGCCCGGAGTCGGCGTAGGGCACGATCTGGTCGTCGTCGCCGTGCATCACCAGGACGGGCACGGTGATCTTCTTGAGGTCCTCGGTGAAGTCGGTCTGCGAGAAGGCGACGATGCCGTCGTAGTGGGCCTTCGCGCCGCCCATCATCCCCTGGCGCCACCAGTTCTCGATGATCGCTTCCGACGGCTCGACACCCGGCCGGTTGAACCCGTAGAACGGCCCCGACGCCAGCGCCCGGTAGAACTCCGAACGGTTCGCGGCCAGCTGGGCCTGCAGGCCGTCGAACACGCTCTTCGGCAGCCCACCGGGGTTGGACTCGGTCTGCACCATCAGCGGCGGCACCGCGCTGATCAGCACGGCCTTCGCCACGCGGGCCTCACCGTGGCGGCCGATGTAGTGCGCCACCTCGCCGCCGCCGGTCGAGTGGCCGACGTGTACCGCGTCGTGGAGGTCCAGGTGCGCGGTCAGCGCGGCCAGGTCGTCGGCGTAGTGATCCATGTCGTGACCGTCGCCGGTCTGGGTCGAACGGCCGTGCCCCCGCCGGTCGTGGGCGACGACCCGGTACCCGTGCTGCAGGAAGAACAGCATCTGCGTGTCCCAGTCGTCGGCGGACAGCGGCCCAGCCGTGGCTGAACACGATCGGCTGACCCGAACCCCAGTCCTTGTAGAAGATCTCCGTGCCGTCGGTGGTCGACACCATGTCGATCAGCAGGTCGGGCCCGTGCCGTTCGCCTGACGACCGCTACGGGGAGCGACGCGCATCGCCACCGAGACCGTGTCGCCCTCGTCGACCCGTTCCGCCTTGCGCACCGCATCTTTGACGGGCAGGACGTAACCGCCGTCCTTGGGCAGCAGCGAGGTCTCCCACTCCGTGCGCCCGATGCGGGCACGCACCGGGACCGCCCCCCAGCCGTACGACGTCCCGGCGGCCTCGGCGCGGACATGGGCGCAGCCGTCCTCGGGGACGGTCAACCAGTAGAACGGAGCCGGCCCCCGCCATTCCCACAACTCGGCGCTGAACTCCAGGTCCACGAGATCACGCTATCGCCCGGCCGCGTTCGCGCACGTCAGTAGGACGCGACGTAGCCGCCGTCGCAACGGACCTGCTCGCCGGTCAGGTAGGAGGCGGGGCCGCTGCACAGGAAGGCTGCGACAGCGCCGAACTCCGCGGGGTCCCCGTAGCGCCCGACGGGGATCGACCGCTGCGACTCGTCGCGGACCTCCTCGAGCGACATGCCCTCCCGTTCCGCTCGCCCGCCGTCGATGGCGGTGGAGCGGTCGGTGTCGAACCGGCCGGGGAGCAGCATGTTGACGGTCACCCCGTCGGCCGCGACCTCGCTCGCGAGGGTCTTGAGGTAGCCGGCGAGGCCCGCGCGCCCGATGTTGGACAGCACAAGGCCGGGCAGCGGGGCCTGAACCCCGCTCGACCCGATGGCGAGGATCCGGCCCCACCCCCGGCTCCGCATTCCCGGCAGGACGGCCGCGACCAGCTCGACCTGCCGCAGTAGCAGGGTCTCCACCGCCGCGCGGACGGCGTCCGTGCTCAGGCCGACGGCGCCACCCGGCGGGGGTCCGCCGGAGTTGAGCACGACGATGTCGAGCGGCCCGACCGCGGCCTCCGCATCGGCGACCAACCCGTCGACCCCGTCGCGGGTCAGGTCGACCGCGAGCCCGGCCGCCCCGGGCAGATCTGCCGCCAGCTCTCGGGCCCGCTCACCCCGCCGCCCGCACAACACGACCCGGGCATCCTCGTGCGCGAGCGCGGTCGCCACCGCGAGCCCCAGCCCGCCGGTGGAGCCCAGAACCAGCGCACGCCGTCCGGTCAGTCGGAGATCCATCAGCCCAGCGTCCCTTCATCGACGTCCGCCGCCAAGACGTACTGGACGACTTCTGCCGATTCAAGAAGAAGGAGGAATTCTCAGTGCACCGCAAGCGCAGTTTGCTTCTCGCCGAGCATATTCCGGCTGCTCAGCGGCATGGAGCGGGCGACGGGAATCGAACCCGCGTAGCCAGTTTGGAAGGCCGCCAACACTCGCCTCTACGTCCTCTACGAGCGTCGACCTGCTCGCGGCCTGGGATCGCGGCAACCAGGAACGCGAGATGGAGAAGCGGACGTGCTCGCTTCGCTTCTCGCCCTGTCGGTCAAGGACTCCGAGGAGATACTTGCCGCCGCCCAGCCGGACGCAGTTGACGCTGACACGCTCGGGGAGAGTGTGGCGTCGTTGAGTGTCGCCTACTCGTATGAGGATCTGCCCCGTTCGGTCCGTGCCAGTAGCCTTCACCGTTGAACGGTCGACGAATCAGGAAGACCATGAAGCTGCGCGCCCACTGGAAGGCCTATCTCGTCGGTGCGGTGGTGCTGGTCGCCGTGCTGGCGATCGGCGGCCCCTTCGTCTACGCCCGCTGGATCGCCCCGGAGGCGGCGGCACCGCTGTCGGTGGGCCCGCCCCCGACCGGGGTGTCGACTGCCGCGCCGGTCGACGACCTGGCGAACGCCTTCACCGTCGGGCCGGGCTCGGAGGCCGGGTACCGGGTCGGCGAGCTGCTGAGCGGGCAGCGGGTCGACGCCGTCGGCCGCACGCCGGACGTGACCGGCTCGGTCCAGCTCGCGGACACCCGGGTCACGGCCGGGGAGATCACCGTCGACATTCGCACCGTGACCAGCGACCAGAGCCGCCGGGACGACTACTTCACCGCGAACATCATGGAGACCACCCGGTACCCGAACGCGGTGTTCACCCTTACGCGGCCCGTCGACCTGGGCGCGGAGTTCGTGCGCGGCGCCCCGGTCACGGTGGACGCGACGGGCACGCTCACGGTGAAGGACGTGACCCGGGAGGTCACCTTCCCTCTCACCGCCTTACGGGACGGCGACACCATCGACGTCAGCGGCGCGGTCCCGGTGACGTTCACCGACTTCGGGATCGAGCCGCCGAACTTCGGCAACGTCGTGCGGGTGGACCCGACGGGCGAGATCGAGTTCCTGCTGATGCTGAGCCCTACAAGCTGAGCGCCGTCCGCAGCCCGGCGATCCCCCGGCGTACACGCCGTCGGCGAACGTGGTGTTCAGCTCCGCCTCACGGTCGCCGTCGGCGCCCTACTCCGCCCACCACACCAAGCACCTGCGCGGAGATTCTTGTCAGCGAGAATGTGCCCAAGAGCCGGCTCGATGGTTCGGCGCGCGTAGCCGCGGTAGCCCCACGTTCCCAGGACCGTCCTCGCCGCCGCCGTTGTCCCCCCGTCCTCGGTGCGGGCAACCAGCCCGCCGTCGCCAAGCTGAAGACCGCTGCCGACTACCGCGGCGTCGGGGCCGCACCGAACGCCGACATGAACCGGTCACGGAACGCATCCATCGGCCAGACCGGGGTCTGGGGGCCGGGCTTGAGGCCCTCGGCCCATCGCCAGTCCGCGATCCGGTCCAGCACCGCACGGTCGCGGGTGACGATCGTGATCGGTACGTCGTGGCTCGGGTTCTCCCCGGTGATGATCGACGCCGGCTGGTGGTCGCCGAGGAACACCATGACGAGCCGGTCGTCCCCGTAGCGCTCGACGTAGGAGAGCACCGTCTCCAGCGAGTACACGGTGGAGTCGCGGTAGGCCTGACGCATCCGGTCGTCGTTCTTCCAGATCTTCTCGGGCGGCTCGCCGCCCTCGACCTGCGCGCGGAAGATCGAGCCGTCGCCGATGGCGTCCCAGTCGACGAGCTTCGGGTACGGCCACCACGGCACGTGGCTCGAGGTCAGCTCGAGCTGCGCCATCAGCGGGCCGCGGTCGGTGCGCCCGTGCTCCCGGTGCTGGAACTGGGCCAGCGCGTACTGGTCGGGCATCGGCGACCAGGCGAAGTCGAGGCCCTGGTAGCCCAGGCCCGGCCCGTCGTGCACGCGGTCGAAGCCGAAGTAGGCGGCCTCGGGCCATGCCCGGTCCGTGCCCGGCATGACGTTCGCGGTCTCCCAGCCGGAGCTCTGGAACGCCTTGGACAGCGTGAGGCGGTCACTGGACACCAGGCTGCGGTAGCGCTGCTGGTTGTCGATCCGCAGGCCGGACACCAGCGTCGCGTGGGCCAGCCAGCTGCTGCCCCCGGAGACCGGGGAGGTGAGCCAGCCGCTGCGCGCCGCGTACCCGCCCGCGGCCAGACGCGCCATGCCGGCCTGCAGCGTGGCGTCGACCTGCGGGGCGTAGCGCGGGTCCTCCACGGCGTTGCGGCCGTAGCTCTCGATGAACGTCAGCAGGACGTCCTTGCCGCGCAGCCCCGCCAGCATCTCCTCCTGCGCAGCGACGGCGGCGGGGGCCAGCGAGTCGCTCGCCGCTTGCGCGGCGAACTCGCGCTCGTCGCGCAGGCTCACGGGGACCTGCTTCGCCTTCTCGTACACCAGCGCCGCCGCGCTGCGGGAGGCCACCGGGACCGGCTCGACGATCTGCAGGCTCAGCGCGAACGCGGCGAGCCAGACGACGGACAGCACGGCGGCCGCGCGGGTCGCGCCGCTGCGGTACCGACCGACGACCCGGCTCAGCCGTCGTGCGGCCAGCGCCATGAGCGCGACGGCGAGGACGGCCAGCAGCACGGCGGCGACCGTGGCGCCGATCGCCCCGGTCGGGCCGAAGGAGCCGTGGAGGAACTCCCGGGCGTTGTCGAGCAGCACCCAGTCGAGGACCGGGTCGAACGGTCGCCCGAGCACGGACAGGAAGCCCACGTCGAGCGCCTTGAGGATCAGCACCACGCCGAGCACGGCGCCGCAGGCGCCGGCGACCCAGGACCGCAGGCGCCGGGGCAGCGCGAGCACGAGGACGACGCCGACGATCGCCTCGACCGGGATGCGTAGCAGGGCCCACGGTGTGATCATCGCGAGCTCGCGAGGGATGACGAGCGCGACGAACACGACCAGCGCGGCCAGGACGGTGAGCACGCGGCCCCCGACGCGACGGAGGGTCGCGACGCGCAGCACATGCAGGCGCTTGAGGAGCCGCGTCCCGCGGTTCCTCGGTGCGTCCGGTGGAGCCGGGGGCTCCTCGATGTGGACGGCGGTCATCGGGCCGGCTCGGACCGCGGTGCGGGCAGGGGGCCGGACAACGCGACCGGTGCGACGGCGCCGTCGTCGGCGCGCACACCGCGTGCCCGCCACAGCCAAGCCACGCCGTGCCCGAACGACCAGCTCACCGCGCCCAGCGTGGCGAGCACCAGCACCACCGCCAGGGTGTGCGGCAGCAGCCCGGCCGCGACGACGACGAGGTTGACTCCCGCGGATGCCGCCACGACCTTCGCCGAGTACCGCGTCGGCAGGGCTCCGCGCAGCCACGGCCGCATCCAGCTCGCGGCGACGTACACGTAGCGCATGGCGCCGATCGCCAGCGCCCACGGAGTCACCGACGCGGTCACGTGGATGCTCAGCACGAGCACCAGGAACGAGTCGACCTCCATGTCGAACCGGGCCCCGAGCGCCGACACCGTCTTGGTTCGCCGGGCCACCTGGCCATCCACGCCGTCGAGGGCCAACGCCACCGCGGCGAGCACGACCAGGGTGACCACTGGTGTGACGCCGCCGGCGATCCCCTGGGCGACGAGCGCGGCCACCCCGCCGACGAGCACCGACCGCGCCAGCGTGATCAGGTCCGCAGGACCCAGGGTCGTCGACCCGGCCCGGCGGGCGGCGCCGGCGAGCAGGATCCACAGCGCCGCCATGTAGGCGGTCCCCACCAGCCATCCCAAGGGGCCGAGGCCAGCGGTGGCGCCCAGCGAGGCGAGCACGGTGAGCTGCGCGGCGGCGCCCAGGGCCAGCTGCCGGTCGACCCGGTGGCGAAGCGGCGGCGTCGGGATCATGAATACCCTTCGTCCAACGGGATGCGATGGGATGGGGGTTAAGGTCAGCGCGGACGATGAGATGCGGCACAGCGTCAGGGCCTACTGAATGGATCGTCCCGGAGCGGGGGTCATTCAGCGAGTCGACATCGACCCGCCGGGACCCGACGACGCGATCGTCCGCACGCTCTACTCCGCACGGCGGTGGCCGGAACCACGTAGCGGGTCTGGTGCGGGAACAGGCAGAACACCGGCCGCCCACGCAGCGCCTCCGAGCCGTGCTCCACGAGACCCACGTTGAGGTAGCCGTACTTGACCGGTCCGGCAAATTTGCCGTCGTGGAAAGGCGCTCGCATCCGCGCGTACTGGCTCGCCGGTGTAGCTCCATGGAAGACCAGGCTCTCGGTCCCACGGCCTCAGATTCGACGCGTGCGGTAGCTGGAGCAGCTGTCGGGACCGTCCTGGCAGCCTGATCATCTGGCTCAAGTCATGATCCAGGAGACAGGGTCTAGCGGTGGGGTGGTCACGCCCTGCTCGCGCTGGTCGCCGCCCTCGCTGGGGCCGTGCTCGGCGGACTGGCCGGGATGCGGTTCCACCGCAAGGTCGACCGTGTGGATGGCGAGGACCGAACCTAGCCCGTGCCCGAACGTATTCCGGCCGGCCGGGGCCGCACTACGGTTCCCCGGTGCTCCCGCAGGCGCTGGTCGACTGGTCGCAGCTGTCAGCGCGGTCCTGAGCCTGGTCGCACTCGTCGTGGCGCTCGCCGCGATTGTCAAGTCCAACCGAGACATCGTCCGCGAGCGGCGGACCACCCACGAGCTCGACGTCCTGCGCGGCATCGCCGAGTCGCTCAAGTTACGAGCGCCGCCGGGCCGGGGCCACGCGCAGCGCCGCCATGTCGTTCAGCGAAAGATAACCACGCCACGATTTGGTGTCATGACTAGTGGTCACCTTTGACTCTGACCACAGCATCTTACGTACTTGCGGGACAAAACCGCAGGTCAACGGCCTGAGCGGGCGACGGGAATCGAACCCGCGTAGCCAGTTTGGAAGGCCGCCAACACCTGTCACTGTGGCCTCTACCTGCGACAGCAGTACCGGCGTCGACGTCACCAGCCGCCTCCGGCCGCTCCGGCCGACTCTATTTCGTGTCACAAGTCGTGTCACGACTCCGCCAAGCGCTGGCCGAGCTCGAGGCCTTCCCTGTCGGGGCCCTCCCCCACCGAGACACCCCGTGTCCAAGCCCTCCCTCCTTGGTCAAGGCGGCGCCCTCCGGGCGCCGCGCGGCCCTGCGCCTGATGCAGTCGCAAGCGCCCACGCGGGGCGTGCGGCCTGCCGTCCGGTCCCTGCGCGGCGCGCGGCTTGCAAGATCTGCCGCCCCTACTGCGCATCCTTGTTCTTGCCAGGATCAACTTTTCTAGCCATTGCTCCGAACGCGGGTGCAACGGCAATTGCGAGAGCAACAAGACTAGCAAGTTCCACAAACTTCGTACGACTCTCGGCGTTAATCTCAGCCGCTATAGCCCATGAAATCACGAGCACTTCGAGGACCAGTAGCGGCCCGCCGTATAGCAAGACTCCAGTAAGGACTCCGCGAAACCACTGAGTCAGATCGACGTCTTCACCGTCGGACGCCTCGACAAGCTCAGCCTCTCGCAGCAGCTCCTCAGGCTCGATGCGGTCAATTAAGTCGAGAACGTCCGAGGGGAGCACGACGTCGTCGACGAGCTTGTCGGATGTCGGCATCTGCAGCGTGGAGAGCTGCGTCGAGTGGCCGCGGAGCTGTCCGGCGAACTCGGTAAAGTTCGAGGTCTGTGTCTCTTGAAGCTCTGTGACCAGCCTGGCGAACGGCGCCGTATCCATCTCATGGAGCTGCTTAGCCAACTCGGCGAGCGGCGCCGTCTGCATATCCTGAAGCTGCTTAGCCAACCCGGCAAACGGCGCCGCCTGCATTCCATTCAGCTGCTTAGCCAATCCGGTGAGCGGCCCCGTCTGCATATCCTGAAGCTGCTTAGCCAACCCGGCGAACGGCGCCGAATCCATTTCACGGAGCTGCTTGGCTACCCCAACCGCCAGCGCCGTCTCCGTCTCCCGGAGCTGCTTAGCCAACCCGGCGAACGGCGCCGAATCCATTTCACGGAGCTGCTTGGCTACCCCAACCGCCAGCGCCGTCTCCGTCTCCCGGAGCTGCTTAGCCAACCCCGCGAACGGCGCCGTCTGCATCTCCTGGAGCTGCTTGGCTAACCCGGAAAACGGCGACCGTCGGGCCACGATCTTCCGCCGGGTGGAGTCCTCGTCCTTGGTCACCCGTTCATGATGCCAACACGCCCTCGCCGGGCGGGCAGGTCTCCGTGATGGCCGGAGCGCATCGCCGGGCGCACGAGTCCGCTGTCGCTGCCCGTGCAGCGCGACCTGTGCAAGGTGCTCGTCGGTGCTGGCAAGAAGCACCCATGGCCAGAAGTGATCCCGTCGAGCCGCTTCGGCCAGCGACCGAGCCAGCCGGTCGCGTACACCCGCGTGGTCCCGTCCCTCGTCGTCGAACTCGACGTCGACACAGCGTTCGAACAGCACCGGTGGCGTCACGCAGCCCGGCTTGTTCGCATGCGGCGCGACCTCACCATGGCTGATCTACGACCCGCACCCTCGACGTAGGTGTCGCACAGCCGGTGCGCAGCCATACACGAGCCGTAACACCTCTAGGGGTCAACGCGAACCACATGCGAGACGGGGCATCGGACGAGAGGCGGGCGCTGTGCAGAGGTCGCCCTTGCCGAAGCTCCTGGAGCGTCCGACATGGTGCTGAAAGACGCTGTCGACGTCTTCCTCTTCGGGCCCGACAACGAAGTCGAGTACGCAAGGCTGCGGCGACCCGAACGTATCTACGCCAGCAAGAGCTTTCCCATGGGTCTACCGCAGTCACGGGACTACGGCCAGCCGACGCGGTGCCTGCGCAAGGTCTTCGACGAGCCTGCCGAGTCCGAGGACTTCAGCCACCTGCCGGACATTGAACGGACGAGGTTCATCGTGGACACCACACCGGGCGGACGGAAGCAGATCCAGATCGAGGTCACTCGCCAGGCCGGCAACATCCGGTGCATCGAGATCCAGAAGGTGCCCACCGACCCCAACGCGACCGAGCTGCAGAGCATCTTGAAGCTCGACCGCGAGGCGTCAGAGCGCTTCATCCTCTTCGCCCGAGCCCTTGAACACATCCCTGTCGAAGGGGTGACCGAAACGATCCGCGTCGAGGACCAGGTCATCCGGGACATCTTCGCGAACCCCGGAGCCGTGGCCGGCCTCTACAACCGGGCCCCGGGGCGCTCCCGGGAGCTGATGGAGGACGACCCCGAGGCCACCGACGTCATCGCCCTGGCGCACCGAAAGGAGATCGTCGAGCACTTCCGTCGACTGCTGTCCGAACCCGACTTCTTCGAGCAGGAGCGGCAGGCGACGCCTGGTAGGCGCAAGGAGGCCGTGTGGCAGCGCTTCCTGGAACAGAATCCGTGGATCCTCGGTATTGGGCTTACGGGTCAGCTTCTGACGTCGTGGAACAACGAGAAGCTTGAGCAGACCGTCGCAGGCTTCTCAGTTTCCGGCCCTGGCAAGCGAACGGATGCGCTTCTCCGCACGACCGGCAGCATCCGGTCGCTTGTCTTCGCTGAGATCAAGCACCACCTGACCGACTTACTAGGTGCGGAGTACCGAACCGGGTGTTGGGCACCGTCTGACGAGTTGGCTGGCGGCGTCGCCCAGGTGCAGCAGACGGTCCACCTCGCGAGTCAGCAGATCGGAACGGCCCTTCGCGACCTCGACGCCGAGGGTGCGGAGACCGGCGATGCCACCTACCTTTACCGACCTCGCACCTTCCTCATCATCGGCAACACTAGGGAGCTGCGGGGATCCGGCGGTGGTCCCATCCCACAGCGCGTCAGCTCCTTCGAGCTCTACCGCCGAAACCTCTACGAGCCGGAGATCCTCACCTTCGACGAGCTGCTTGCCCGTGCCGAGTGACATGTCGCGCTCGCTGAGGGCGAGAGCGTACAGGTGCCCGCCCCACGCTGACCGAGTCTGTTACCACCAATCGCCTGGCACGCCAGGCGCCCGTCGGAGATAACCCGACTCCTTGATCTGCTGCATGTCAGCGGGCAACTCGGTTTGCTGAAAGAACGGGTTACTCGCTAAATCGACCAGTGTCTGCATGACGTCAAGATCAGTGGGTACCGGGGTGTAGCCAAGAAGAGGACGCAATATCGGCATATCGGGGAACACCATCACCCGAGCCACGTGTAGAGCGTTGGACTCGAACTGTGTGGCCATGGTGTCTGTCGCCAGCTCCCTAATCGACAATCTTGAGCGGAAAAGCGAATCCTGTGTTCCGTCGAGCATGGGAAGCATCCACACCTCGCGGCCCCTACCGACCCTGGCCTGGCCTCGCTTGTCACCTCCACCCCTGTTCCATAGAGGCCAGTCGCCGTGAAGCACTCGGAACATCTCGATTAGGGCCCCTTCGAGTTCGACTGCGTACTCTTGTCCATACTCAGGGTTGTCGACGAGCGGACCGCGTGCCGGTATGGCACCGCTGCCACGGCTGCCGTACTGGGAGCGCTCTCGATGGGTGTTGACCTGATCAAACGGCGATTGGACGCAACACGAGAAGCCGAGGCGAGGGTGCTCTTCGAACCACCTTGTAATGCTCTCGCGCTTGCAGTTGTTGGCTGGAAAGTGGATAAGGCCGACGTGTTGAGCAAACCGTTCGGTCAAGTCCACCGCTCTGCCGATGTACAGGATCCGCCGACCTGGAGCCTTGATGTTGGGGTCGGGGTTGAAGAAACAGTAGATACCGGTGCTCGCCCACCCGTAGTTGTCGGTCGGCGAGCACAATTCATCCAAGGCATCACGAAGTGCGGGTGCCTCGGACACCTCGAACACGTCGTGCAAGATTGTCGCGAGCACGGTCCTCCTATCTCTACGCCCACGGTTGCGGGTGCTGCAGCGAGACCGACTCCCGATGCACGAGCAGAGTATCGGCGAGCGGGAATCGGACGCAGCGGGACATCCCTGGGCTCCGACACAAGGGCTTCGTGTACGACGAGCTGCTGCCCTGTTCAGCAGGACATCGGGTTGATTAGAGGCGTCGACTCTTGATTGACAAGTCTTCAGCGGAAGGAATGAGGTCATCGAGGGGAACCTCGGAAGCCAGACGCTCGAGCAATCGGAAGCTTTCTCCAGCGTACTCCTCGAAGATTTCGGCGCTTCTAGTGGCTGAACGAATCCGCGCTCAAGTGATTCTTGCATAGGATCGCTTAAGTGCGTCTCGGAGGCTTCCGGGACAATCGTAGATAGCGAGTCCCAATACAGCACTGCCTGATTGATCGCCGGCGTTGACGCATTAACAAAGGGGTAGTACAGCATTCCTAGCATGCCAGCTCAGTTCCTCTCAAGCTTCTCTTGAGCCCGCTTGAGGCGCACTGCCTGCCGGGCAGAGCCTTATTGGGCGAAGAGGGGCAGCAACGTCGATGGTGCCCGCCACTGCACGATCCGGCCCAACGTTGGGCGCAACACCGCCACCGCCGCCCACAGTCCTGACGTCGCCATGTATCGGCGGTGTCCTGCCACCCGATAACGGTGGTTGTGAAAGGTGGCCGCCGTATCGCGGGCGCACCACCCCCGCCTCGATGCAGCTTCGGGGCCAACCAGCACCTCGTCACGGACCTGCTTCCACACATCCTCAGCGTGACCAGCCAGTCGGCGAACGGATGTCCGGGACGAGGCCGCTACGCGACGATCTACCCCACAGCGGATCCTGCACGTTCCGTGGCTGGCCGTGAGGCTCCGCGGCGATGCCGGTTGAGTCCGCTGGCGGTAGGCGACGAACCTGCGCTGCCGTGTACGAAATCAACTTCTCGTTCGAGCACGGGGCGGGTGTATTCCTGTGGTGCTCCAACCCAGACGACGAGCAGCGTTGGGGTGGTAATCCGGTCGACCCGGCCACGCTGCCGATCAGCGCGGACCTCCGCGCAGAGCTGACCCGGCTGGGCGAGTGGTACAACACCTCGCTGAACTGGGCCTACCCGCCCGACCCGGGGCCGTGGCGCCAACAGGAGTGCGACCGGTTCAACACCGCCGCTACCACTGCTCTCGACCGGCTACGCACGGAGCTCTGCGCGGAGTGGGAGGTCATCCGGAACTTCGCCGACCAGTACGAGGACGCTGACCTCGACCGCTACCTCGCCGATCCCGCCGGCTTCCAACGCCGACCCTCTCCCCCACCGACGGCCACCACCACACCATGACCGCGGTCGACGATCCCGCGGCGGAACTGGCCACCGTGTCCGTGGACCGAACGGTCCGGGTAGCTGCTCCGCGAGCGCCGGGGTGACGGTGCTCATGCCGGCAGCCCGGATAACTCATGCTGTTCCCGTCGTGCGCGACGACACTCTCGGGCGACCCGGGTCGCCCGTCGCTGCCCGACCGCGAGGATCACTCTCAGCTGGGGCGTTGATCGACGGTGATGTCGAAATCGACGTCGGTGCCACGCACCCGGCTGACCGAGACGGTGACGCCGAAGACCCCGAAGTCGGAGACCAGGATGCAGCGGCGGGTGGCGCCGAGCTGCGCCGGCAACGCCGGACAGGTGACCCGGTTCACCTGCGCACCATCAGCGCGCAGTTCGTCGATTACGGTCCGTGCCACCGCCGCACCGCCGACCACCGGTGGCGGCGCGGGACGCGTCGTGGTGGCGGGAGGACGGATGGTGGCCGGCGGTCGGCGGGTAGTCCCCCCGGGGGCGTGGCCTGGTGCTCGTGCGTGGCGCTGAAGTGGTCGTGGGCGCGGCTGTGGTCGTTGTCGTTGGCGCTGGCGCCGAAGCCGGGGCTGGTGAGGACGTCGTCGTGAGGGCCGGCGTGGTGGCGCTGGCGAGCGGGACGGTCAGCGGCGCCGTGCCCTGCAGCGCGGTCGAGCCGGGCGAGGAAGGCGGTGGCTTGGTGCGCGCGGCGTCCACCGCCAGCCAGCCCGTCACGGCGAGGACCGCCACGACCGCGGCCACCGGGCCCACCCGCCACCGGCGCGCCGCGACCCGGACGGCGGGCGGCGGTTCGAGATCCTCCTCGACACGGCCATCCGGGTGCACCACCACGCGGTACTCCCACGCGTCACGCTCATCGACGATCAGCACCCGCACCGGACCGTCGTCGCGGCACACCCGATCTAGGCAGCACCGGACCGGGTCGAGCCCCGCAGGCACCTCCACCGGGCGCCCGTCGACGCTGGCGCCGTCGCCAGTGATGTAGCGGTCATGACCGACACACGCGCCTACCCGCGGGGCGGTTCGATCAGCTCTGCTTTGCCCGAAGAGACCCCTAGGTAAACGCATCTGTAACACCGCGGCTTCGCGAAAGACCGACGTGGACCTTGACGCCAATTACTGGCGGAACCGCACCAGACACACGGTGGCCGAGTTCGGCGAGGCTTGCGAGCCACACCCCACCCCGCACTTGACGTGCGGGCAGCCTGACTGGGGCGACCCAGAGAGATCAATTACTGGGGTCAACGTTGCCGGTCGAGCCACTTGCGAACTCATCAGATCGGTGGGCGCAAACCTGTTGCGACAAGGGTCTCCAACGTGGCAGGCGAGGCCGGCGAGGCCTACGTTGGAGGACGTTGCCGAATCTATTGTGTAGCTCCGTTCCGAGCTGCGCTTCGGCACCCGATCATCGGACACTTCTTGACCGTCAACACCCCCTCGCATGCCCTCCGTGACGACATCGCGAACGGTTCCGTCGCCAGCGGCTCGGCGCGGCCTCTCACCAACAGCGCCACCGAGACGAAGCCGGCCTTCAAGACGACGGAATTCGCCGTCTACCTCGTCGCCGTCCTCGGTGTGCTTATCGCCTCCTGGCTCGTCGGTAACTCCGACGGCCACGGTGACATCTTCCTCGCCGACAAGGCATGGTTCTACATCACTCTGCTGACCGTCGGGTACCTGGTCAGCCGCGGGCTGGCCAAGGCCGGCAGCCGCGCGCACCACGACGCCTGAGCATCGCCCGTTCGCACCTGCGGACCCCAGCCCGTCCAACCTTCGGACGCGTCCGCCGCGGCCCCGACCGGCTCACCGCCGGCCACTTGAAATCTCGAGATGAGGCATTGATGGAGCAGTCACCGAACAACCCCACAACCGACGGACGCGAGAACGAGGGCGACGTCGACGCCGCCCTCAGCGTGGTCGGCGAGAAGGGCCCCCGCGGCCACCAGGGCTCGACCTGTCTCGCCGGCCTCATCGCCGACCGGGCGCGGGAAATAGCCGCCTCGTCGAGGGCCGGCAGTGACCTGGAAAACTGGCTGACTGCTGAGCGCGAGGTGCTGACCCGCTCCTCGGCTCCGACGGGCGAGCGCGGCGACCAGGGTCCCACCGGTCTCACCGGCGACAAGGGTGCAACCGGTGACAAGGGTGCAACCGGTGACAAGGGTGCAACTGGCGCGCAGGGCCCGACCGGTGAGCAGGGCCTCAAGGGCCAGCCCGGTGAGAAGGGCCTGACCGGTGAGCGCGGCGAGCAGGGCCTCAAGGGTCTGCCCGGTGAGGTGGGCGAGAAGGGTCTGCCCGGCGAGCGTGGCGAGCAGGGCCTCACGGGTGCGCCCGGTGAGAAGGGTGAGCGCGGCGAGCGTGGCGAGCAGGGCCTGACCGGTCTGACCGGTGAGCAGGGTCCCGTCGGCCCGATGGGTCTGCCGGGTCTGCCCGGCGAGCAGGGACCGGTCGGCCCGGCCGGCCCGATGGGCCCGATGGGCCCGATGGGCCCGATGGGCTTGCAGGGTCCGATCGGTGAGCAGGGCCCCCGCGGCGAGGTCGGCCCGACCGGTGACCAGGGTCCCGTGGGTGAGCAGGGCCCGGTCGGTGAGCGTGGTGAGCAGGGTCCGCGTGGCGAGGACGGCCTCTCGGGCGCGCGTGGCGAGCAGGGTCTGCCGGGTCTTCCCGGCCCGATGGGCCCGGCCGGTCCCGCCGGCCCTCCCGGGCCGCAGGGCATCCCCGGCCCCCAGGGCCAGCAGGGCTGGGCTCCCGAGCCCGCCGTCCCGGCCAGGCAGGTGACCGGCTGGACCGTTCCGCCCAACGGCGCGCCGACCAAGACGCCGGACGCCGTGCGGGCGTGGACCGAGTTGTTTGGCAGCTTCGCCGGGCTACAGCGTCAGGCGTGGGCCAACGCGCTCACGGCCGCCGGCGTGCAGCGCCCGAACGGCCGCTGACCGACCCGCTGTCCGTGTCGTACCGCCGAGGGGCGTCCTCCTAAGGAGGACGCCCCCTCGGCGCGTTCACCGCCTGTCGTCTCCATCCAAGAGCGCTCAGCTGGCTCGGCAGACCACCAGTCGTTGATCCTCACAGAAGGATCCTCACGCAGGGTTCCATCGCGGCGTCGTCAGCCGTGACCGCACCGGAGGAGTGCGATGAGGTGACTGGGTCCCGTCCCGGAACCCGGGCTGAAGGGTCAGCACGGCGCGGAGATCACCCGGCAAGACGGCGGGGCCACGCCTAACATTGACTCGTTGTCCCGGTCCCCGACGACGTCATGACTGCGCCGCCGAGAGGACCACGATATGTCGGGAGCATCTGAGCTTCACACCAGGGCCGACAAGCGCTTACACCGAGCCGTGCCCGACGCTCCTGCATCGTCGCGTCGGTGCACGTGCTCGACGGCGACGCTGTTCAGCCCGGCCGGGGACATCGTCGTGCTCCGGGTGGCGGGCGAGGTGGACCTGGACAACTTCGCCGTCCTGGACGCCGCCCTCGATGATGTCCTCGAACGGCGCCCCGACCACCTCATCGTCGATCTCACCGGACTGGTGATCTGCAGCTCCCGCGGCATCACCGCGATCGCCCGCACCGCGCAGGTGGCCATCGCCGACGGCACCCGCTACAGCATGAGCGGCGCCTCACCGATGCTCGCGCGGCTGTGGCCGCACTACTGGCCCGATGGCGATGCTCCCCCCATCCACCGGACCACCGCCGCCGCAGTGCTCTCCGCCATCGTGCTACAAGCCGACCAGTGGAAACCGGTGCCGACCGCACCCGAGCAGGCGCGCCCCGTCGCAGACGAGCACCACCCCGACAGCCGACCGGTGAACCTCCTGGACGACCACACCGACCCGCCCAGCCCCACTGACCGCCACCATCCACGCCCCGACGTGCACGACGCTGATCCCTCAGCACTACGACAGGCGCTGCACCGCCACCGCAGCAAGGTGTACCGCAGCGCCCTGCATGCCCTCGGCGCCCCCTACAAGGCTCATCCCCTGGCACCAGACCTCGATGCGCAACTCCGCACCGCGCTCGCCGGTTTCGCCGCCACCCCGCCGGACAACCACAGCAACGGCCGCCCTGGATGGCCGTCTGCCGATACGCCGTGATGCTCGGCGGTCCGCGCCGCCGCCGCTGAGTCGGAAGCTGCCTCGGCGCGCCGGTCTGGCGGCCGCCACAGGGGGGCGTGTACGTCCCGGCCGGTCGACTATGTGGCGGGTGTCTGCCGGCGCAGCTGGCTGCGTGGAGTCCGCCGGCGGGCAGCGGACGGTGATGTGCCTACCGTGCGGCAGTGGGAAAGCCGCCGAAACCGCCACACCGCCCACCCGGGCTGGTGCCGCCGGTGGCGCCGATGGCCGCCGCCCGGGTGACCCGGCTGCCGGTCGGGCCGGGCTGGGTGTACGAACCGAAATTCGACGGCTTCCGCGCCCTGGCCTTCTGCGAGCGCAGCGGGGTGGTGTTGCAGTCGCGGCAGCTGCGCCCGCTCTCGGACGCGTTCCCCGACATCACCACCACCCTGACCACATTGCGCGGACTGGGGAAGGGCGGGGTGGTTCTCGACGGGGAACTCGTCGTGCGGCGGGCGGGCCGGTTGGACTTCGCCGCCCTGCAGGACCGGCTCCGCTCCGGCCCCGGCAGCATCCGCGATCTGGTCGCCGGGCCGCCGACCGCTCATGTGGTGTTCGACCTGCTCGCCCACCGCGGCACCGACCTCCGCCCCTCCCCTACCGCGAACGTCGTGGGTCAGCCCGCCGACCATCGGGTCCCGGTTGATCACGACCCTGCGACGCCGTCGTTGCCGGTCAGTTCGGTCGTCCATCCCTCCAGGCCGAGGGCCTCGAAGAGCTGGCGGACAAAGTGCTCGAACTCGATGGGCGTCATGGCAGTGAGATCGGGGCGGGAGTCGAGGCCGGCGACCAGGTCGACGCCCTCGACGCGCTGGGGCGAAGCGGAGCCCATCGAGCGTGGCCACCTTCGCTCGGCCGATCCGGTTGCGGACCTTCTCCGGCGTGCCCTGCGCCTGCAGCGGGCGAGCGATGGTCGCAGGCGTCGACCAGCTCGCGATCCGGACTCGGGCACACGCGCGCACCTAGCTTCGCCGTCGGGTTTGGACCACACGGCCGAGTGGCACCTGCTGGCAAGGCCACGGATCGAGCGCGCGCGACCCGAGATCCAGGCCCGGTCGGTTGAGACCACATGCCGGCTGGGCCGCCATCTCTGCTCCGACACCCCCGCGCGCCTTCCTCGAGACACCAGCACCGTCCGTGAACGTCGACGTCCGCGGGAGGTGCCACGAGGCCTACGGCACCGTATGCTACGGGTGTCGCCCCACGGGTTGGGTCGATATTCAATGGAGAGGCCTCGGGCTCGTCGGAGAGGCCTCGGGCTCGTCGTCGTAGCCCGGTATCCGCCTCAATTTCGAGTGCGCGGCGCCCCCGACCCCGGCCCGTTACCGCCAGTATTGGTGGTGTCGTGCTTGGGCCTCTCCCTGTGCAAGCCCGGGTGGCGGGGCGGACGGAGAACGACGATGACTGCCAACGACTCGGGTCCAGAGTTCCACCCGCCACCGATGTCCGGGCTCCTCGACGTCGAGGTGGTGTGCGACGAAGCGGGTGAGGCGGTGGTCGTCGTCCAGGGTGAGCTCGACCGGGCCTCGGTGCCCCTGCTGGCCGGGTGCCTGCGGGAGCTTCTCAACACCGGCGGTGCGGGGCGGACGGTGGTGGTGAACCTGGCGGGAACCACGTTCGTCGATGTCGGAGGGATGTGCGCACTGTCCGAGGCCGCGGGGTTGGCGCGGGATCGGGGTTCGCGGCTCCATCTGGCCGGGTGCAGCACACGATTGGTGCGGCTGCTGCATCTGTTCGACGGATTTGACATGGTTCCGTCCGACCGGACCTGACCGGACGGCCGCTGCGCCTGCTGCATCTACATACGAACCCGCCGTGGCTGTGCTCGTGCCCGCCGCGGCGGCAAGTTCGGGGATCCTTCGTCGACCTCCTCGGTGATCCGGGGAGTGAACGCGGTCGCCGTGCGTTCCAGGCCACACGGCGAAGCCGGGACGTGGACGGCCGAGGTCGGCGAGTCAGCATTGGCCGAGTCAGCATCGGCCGAGTCGGGGTCGAGGTGAAACGACCCCGACGTCACCTCACCGGGACCGCGAGGACGTGGCGGGCGAACGCGCGGTCGGTGACGACGCGGCGGGCGACCTCGCCCAGCAGCAGGTTGTGCCCGCGGGCATAGCGGCGCAGGCGGTCGAACGCCGTGTCCACGGTCAACCTCCCCTGCTGGGCGAGGACGCCCTTGGCCTGTTCGAGGACTACGCGACTGTTGAGCGCGGCCTGCAGTTGCTCGGTGACTATTTCGCCGTGTCGGACGGCGCGTTCCTGCAGGATCCCGATCGTCGCGATGTCGGCCAGGGCCTGCCCGAGGCGCAGGTCGGCCTCGGGCAGCGGGCCGGGGCGGGAATGGAACAGGTTCAACCCGCCGATCGCCTCTCCGCGCAGCCGTAGCGGCAGTGCGTGCACCGAACGGTAGGACCCCTTCCCGGCCAGCGCGACGGCCAGCTCCGGCCAGCGGCCGGCGGCGTCGTCGAGGTCGGTCACGGTCACCGGCTCCCCGGTGCGGACGCAGTCCACGCACGGGCCCTGATCGGCCTGGATCTGCATCAGCTCGGTCCAGTCGGACTCCTCACTGGAGGAGGCCACGGTGCGCAGTTGCCCGCGAGGGTCGACGAGCATGATCGCGGCGGCGGCGGCGGACAGCAACTCGACGCTGTGCCCGACGAGCCGGTCGAGTGCGTCGATGACGTCGTAGTCGTCGACGAGGGTGTCGGCCAACTCGATGAACGCCCTCATCAACAGTGCTTCGCGGTCGTTCTGAACGTGACTCACGCTCGACTCCCTTCCAGGGCGTCCAAGGGTATGCCCGGATGGCGGGTTCGCATCCTGGCTCAGTCCATGTCCTGGGTGAACACCAATCGGCGGGCGACGACGTCGCGGGCGACGTCGGCCACCGGCCGGCGGGCGGCGAAGGCGTGCGCGCGCAGACGGACAAACGCGTCCTGCGACGAGATACCGAGCTGAACCAGAATCATCCCGGTGGCCTGGTGCACCTCGGCGCGGTCGTTCCACAACCCGTCACACCCCAGCCCGTGCAACCACGCCTCGTCTGCGCGGGTCATCTGCCGGCCCTCGCCGTCCCCGTCCGCTTGCCACCGGTCGGTGATCCGGCCGTCGGGGTGCTGCCCCTCGGTCACGGGGGGGCCGTCGACGTGAGCGTCACCGGTGTGGGCGGGCACCGCGAGCAGCATGAGGGTGGCGGTGTCGGCCGCGGCGAGAGCGTCGCGCAACTCGTGCCTGCGAAGGGGGCCCGGTGTGGTGCGGTAAAGGTCGAGTACCCCGAGGTTGATCGTGCCCAGCTGTAGCGGCAGCGCGAACAGCGCCCGCACATCGGTCTGTTCGGCGACCGCGCCGGCGAACATCGGCCAGCGGGTGGTCAAGACGTGGTCGTCGATGTCGGGGACCAGCACCGGCCGGCCGGACAGGGCGGCCTCCATGCAGGCGCCCTCGCCCAGGGTGAACTGCAGGTCCTCCAGCGTGGCGGCGGTCGGGTCGGTGGCCGACAGCGTCTCCCGCGATGCCGTCGCGGTCAGCAGCGAGATCGCCGCACCGTCCACATCGAGGCACGCCACGCAGGCCCGGCAGATCTCGGCGGCCGCATGGCGGTCGTCGTGACCATGACCAGCGAGGCGGATCAGCGCCTGGGTCAAAGGACCTAGCTCAGGCGCCACAGCTGCGCCAGCTCCCGACGGGTCGGTGGGCCGGCCGGGCGATGAGCCGATCGTTCGCTGGGCGCTTCATGGGTTGGTGCACGATCCTGTCCGAGGCCGGTAGACCGTGATGGAGCGGCGGGAACACGGCCAGCACCTTGGGTAGGGATAACGGTACCGGTCGGTGGGGCGTCCGTCACATGCAGCACGGCCACCGGCCCAGCGGCGATCCAGCCGGTGCACATGATCAGATCGTGCTGCGGGCACGATGAGTCACGCAGCCGGGCTCGAGGCCGGCCTCCTGCGACGACCGCTCGCGGTCGCCCGAGCGCGGGCCACCGCGTCCCGGTGCCGACGCCGCACCTCGGTCTCGTCGTACGGTGTCCTGCACCGGCATGGGGTGTCGCCGACGGTGACGTCCCCACACGGTCGCAAATCACCACAACCGGGGACACCACGTCGCAAGGCTGCCGGAGTCTGCCAAGCCCGAGGAGATGGCGTCGGGACCTGGGATCGACCCAGAGGTGGAACCCGAGTGGGCGTCGCAGACCTCATGTGGCACCGCCCGGAAATCGACTCGCCGCCGGGGTTGGGAGCGTGTGAGTTCGGCGGGATCGTCCCCTCGTTCCCTTAGCGATGAAGGCACGGCGTCGCAGGTAGTCCGGGGCCAGCTCGTCAGCCGCACGGTCGGACACGGGCAGTAGCAGGTGTGCACGTCGGCTACCAGGATGAGAACGTCGATCCGATTGAGCTCTTGCGGGACGACTTCGAGCAACTCTTCAGACCGCGGCAGTCGATGCCGCCGTCACCAATTGGATCGGCGGGGTCTGGCGGTGATCAAGCAGCCGCCCGGCAACGGCGTCATGGTGAAGCTGCTGTCGTCGTAGGGCCATTCCTCTTCGTCGACCGGTTCGCGGTTGATCGCCCGGCGGACCGGCTCGGGCAGCGGCGCGTCGGCCGGGGGAGGCGGGGGTGCTTGCGCGATCCGGCTGCGGACAGCGGTGACGGCGGCGGAGCGCCGGGTCATGGCCGCGCCGCATGCCGTGCAGGACCGGCCGCCGTTGTTGACGGTCTCGCAGACCGCGCACTGCCACAGCGCGTTCACCGTCCACGCTCCTCGAGCTTGCCGATCAGCCTGCCGAGCAACGCGCGGCCACGGCCGGGCGGTGGTGCGTCGGGCGCCGGGCGGACCGCGTCGGCGACAATCCGCAGGCCCTTGCCCCGCAGCGCGGACCCGCGCGGCGTCGAGAGGGCAGGCATGGGGTCTGGCGACGGGGCTGTAGCAGGGGCGGGTGCCGGGGCGGCGACCGGCGGACCGGGAGGTCCCAGCCGCAGGGGGGCGCGCCCGGGGCTCGGGGCCCGGGTCGGGCGGGGGGTGCGGCCGACGGTCGGCGTCCCGCTGCGCAGCCCCATCAACGTCGCGTGAACCTCGGCGACGGTCGGGCGCGCGGCCGGGTCGGCCAGCAGCATCCGCTCCACCAGCGCGACGACCGGCGGCGGGACGTCGCGCGGCGGGAGCCGGAGCACCGCGCCGTTCAGCACGGCGATCGCCGCCTCGTGATGGGCGGGGTCGAAGGCCGGGAGAGCACCGGTCAGATACTCGGCGTAGATCAGGCCGAGCGCGAAGATGTCCGAGGCTTCGGTGAGGACAGCGGCGGGGGCGCTGCCCTGGATGTAGCTGATCAGCTCGGGCGAGTAGTAGTTCATCGTGCCGACGATCTCCTCGGGCGGCGGCGGGCTGCCGACGATGTAGGAGCTGTCGAAGTCGATGAGCTTGGTCGTGTACCCCAGCTCGGTGCGTTTGATCATGACGTTGCTGGGCTTGAGGTCGCTGTGCACGATGTGGAGATCGTGGAGGATCTTGAGGCTGTGCGCGACGGTCTTGAGCAGCACCAGCTGCGCGGGGAAACCCAACGCCGCCA
Source organism: Pseudonocardia charpentierae (assembly GCF_031845345.1). Classification (NCBI taxonomy): domain Bacteria; kingdom Bacillati; phylum Actinomycetota; class Actinomycetes; order Pseudonocardiales; family Pseudonocardiaceae; genus Pseudonocardia; species Pseudonocardia charpentierae. The sequence goes on from NZ_JAVREJ010000013.1 coordinate 187,982, forward strand.
CGTCGCCCGGCTCCAGCCCGGCGACGTCCACCTTCTCGGTCACCTTGTAGTACTTCGCGCCCTCCCGGAAGAAGTCCAGGGTGGCGATCAGGTTGCCGCCGTAGCTGGTCAGCGGGGCCATCGCCGCCTGGATACCACGGTGGTGCGCCTCGAAGGCGGCGCAGCGGACGCGTTTGCGGGCCTTGGTCTTGGCGCTGCCGGGAGCGGCGTCGTCGGGGTAGGTGGGGGCGAGGAACCGCTTGATGAAATAGACCCGGCCGTTGCGTTCGGCGAAGCTCCACTCGCTGAGTCCGGCACCGACCACCCGGAAGTCCTCCAGCAGCCGATAGCCGTGCAGCATGTCCCCGGCCCTCACGGCGTCCCCTCTGTCGTCCTCGCTCCGAGATACCGCTCGTAGTCCGGCTTGTATGCCGCCCACAGCCGCGCCTGGCGCTCCCGCCGGGTCGCGCGCAGCTCCTCGAGTTTCCGTTCATGCTCGCGCAGGTCAACGTCCAGGTCGTCCAGCGGCGTGACCCAGCGCTGCTCGAGTTCGGCGGTGCGCCGCGCGAACAGCTGCCGGAAGGTGTCGTGGTCTGCACCGATGCCCAGCACGGCCATCGCTGCGTCGTCGCCGGTGACCGCGCCGATCGCCGCCTGCACCGCGGCCGACCAGCCCTCGGTGTCCGGGGCGTCCCGCAGCGCCGCGAGCACCAGGTGCTCGAAGTGCATCGGCGAGGGCAGGTACCCGAAGCACCCGTCCGTGGCGGCGATCACGAGGAACGGCGCGGTCAGCTCGACCTTGCGGTGATGGACGACGAAGTCCGTGTCGGCGGACATCGCGTTGCTCACCACCGAGTCCTCGCGGAGGTTGGCCATCGCGTCCCCACGGTCGCGGATGTCGTCCGTGGTCAACTGCCGGGCACCGGCGTCGGGCTCGAAGACATATGCGCGGGAGTCACCGGCCCAGAACAGGTGACAGGACCACCGGTCGCCGTCCGGTTCACGACGTTGCAGGGCGACCGTCGCCATGGTGGTCGGCAGGGCTCGCAGCAGCCGCGAGCGCAGACCGCTCGCGGGTGCCTTGAGTTCCACCAGCCGCTCCTGGAGCGCCGCTCGCACCGACCGCTGCAGGTCCGCGGCCGCGGTCGGTCCGTCCAGGTTCCAGTCCGGGTCGAGCAGCGCCACCATCCGCTGCTCGACGACGTCGCGGGCCACCCGGGACGCGAGGTACGCGCCGGTGCGCGGTCCGTCCGGGGTCTCGTACACCGTGCCGCCCGCACCCCCCATGCCATCGAACACGGCGACGAGCCCGAGCTCGCGACCGTCGCGCCGGATCGGGTCCGAGTCCTCGCCCTGTCCGGGGATCTTCCCCAGGTTGAACCCGAAGGACAGGGCCGGTCCGCCGGTGGCGGGCAGGTCGGCCGCCGGCGCCGGACGCTCCTGCTGCGGCTCGCCGAGCGCCGGATCTGCCGTGTCGCCAGGCTCGGTGTCGGCGGACTCGGGGCCACCGGGCTCGACGTCGACCGAGGCCGCCCCCGAGGCGGCCACAGGGTCAGGGGCGGGCGCCTCGTCGACGGACTCGGACTCGGACTCGGACTCGGAAAGCGGGGTGCCGTCGTTCACACCGAGTTACCGATGGAATCCACGATCGTCCCGTAGTCCACCTCCGACAGGCCACCCCCGGCCTGCGACGGGTGGTGCACCACGTTCTCCCACACGCCGGAGATGTCGCTCCAGCCGGGGCCGTCGGGGGCGAACAGGATCAGCCGCTTGCTGCTGGAGCCGAGGGGGCCCTGCGCGTCCTCCCACAGATCGGTCAGCGCGCTGAAGTCGGCAGGTACCCGTCCGCGCAGCTCCGCGGGGAGGGTCGTCGGGTCGAGCGGGTGGGCGGGCTGATCCGTCCACACCACCACGACCTGCCTGCGCCGGTCGCCGCGGTTGGTCCACGGCGAGTTCACCGCGAGCGCGACCGCCTCCAGGCCCGACTCCGGCGCGTCGCCCCCGCCCTGCGCGATCAGCCCGTTGACGAAGTCGCTGAACCCGCCCTGCTCGGCGGGGAGCCGGAAGAACGGCGACTCCTGCAGCGCCGCTTCCCCGTCGGCGACGAAGTCGCGGAACGCGATGACGCGCACCCGCAGCTCGTCGACGTTCTTGCCCTTGGCGGTGAGGTTGTGCTGCACGTCGTCATAGAAGCGCAGTGCGTTCGCCTTCACGGCGTCGAGGATGGGGGTCATGCTGCCGGTGACGTCGATGCAGAACACGATGTCGACGGCGTAGCTCAATCCACGTGGCGCCGGTGGCGGCGCGGCCAGGCTCGACTGCTCGGCGACGGGCGCCGGAGCGGCCACCGCAGACTCGCCGGCTGCGGAGTCCCCCTCCGCGGAGACCGGCGAACCCACCTCCGCAGCGGACGCCGTCGGAACCGCTGGAGCGGCCACGTCAGGTAGTGCGGTCCCCGAAGCAGGGCCTGACTCGTCCGGCATTCTTCCTCCAACGTGGGTGTTAGGACGCGGCGACGGGCACGCTATTGCCGCGTCCGGGAGCTACCCCTCCCCGATCGAGCTAACCCGCCTTCCTATCGAGGTCTGACGTCGACAGCGGAACGCTCCGGTCGCCGAACCACGTCACCACGATTGACTCGACCAACGGGCCGTCTCCCGCTCAGAGGAACCGGTTCCGGCGCTTACCCCGGCATGTCGGCGTGCTGGCCCACCGTCTGGCGTGGCTCTCGTTCTGCCGGGCTTCGGCCCGGGCCGAAGAAGGTATGCACAGGAAGGCACGGGGTATCCGTACTAGGGCGGCTCGTGACGCGATCCGCGCCAAGCCGAGATCGGCCTCCGGACCCGGGCCATCAGCATCAACTGCCCCCGCAGCCGCGCTGTGGTCCGAGACCGAGGAGATCGCTTCACCCCATGTCCACACCAACCGCGGCGGCGTCCGCCAAGAAGAAGGCGCCCGCGCAGCCCATTCTCGACGGGAAACAACCTGAGTTCCTGATCGTGCACGCCTTCGTGCTGCTCCCGATGCTGGCGCTCATCGCCGCCGTGCCCTTGGCCTGGAGGTGGGGCCTGAGTTGGCTCGATGTCGGGCTCGCCGTCGGCCTCTACTTCCTGTCCGGCTTCAGTATCGCCGCCGGCTTTCACTGCTGCTTCACCCATCGGGCGTTCAAGGCCAACTGGGGCCTGCGCAACGCCCTGGCGATCGCCGGAGGCCTGGCCCTGCAGGTGACCCGGTGACCGCGGCCCGGGCCGCCGACTCGCTGCCGTTCGACCGGGTGGTCGTGATCTTCAATCCGCACAGCACCGGGAAGGCGCCGCAGATGGCGGAACAGCTGCGCGCGGAACTGGCCCGACGCCTGCCCCCCGTCCCGGTGCAGCTGTGCCCGACCGAACGGGCAGGGCACGGGCGGGAACTGGCCAGAGACGCGGCGGGCGCGGGACGTCCGCTCGTGGTGTCGGTGAGTGGGGACGGCGGCTACAACGAGGTCGTCGACGGGGTCATGCAGGCCGACAACCCCGACGTGGTGTGTGCGGTGATGGCCGCGGGCAACGCCAACGACCACCGGCGGACCACCCGCGAGCAGCCGCTCGCTGACGCCATCGTGACCGGCGACGTCCGCCGCATCGACCTGCTCCGTCTCACCAGGGGCACCGGTGCCGATGCCCGCACCCAGTACGCACACTCCTACATCGGCATGGGGTTGACCCCCATCGTCGCGATCGACCTCGAAAAAGGCGGCAAGGGCTCATTACGGGAGATTGTGTCAGTCGTGCGGACCTTCGCCCGGTTCCGGCCGTTCACCATCGAACTCGACGACGGACGACAGCACCGATTTGACAGCCTGCTGTTCGCCAACATCGCGCAGATGGCAAAGTACGCGACACTCAGCGAGACCCGTCAGCCCGACGACGGCCGCTTCGAGATCGTCACCCTGCCGCACACCTCCAAATGGCGAATTCTCGCCATGGCCATCCGAGCGGCGACCCGCGGTCTGGGCCCGCAGCCGACCGCCACCCGGTACGACTTCGTCACCCTGAAGCCGACACCGCTGCAGCTCGACGGCGAGCTGCTCACCCTCGACGCCGGCACCTCAGTGCATGTCGCGATCGCGCCAGCAGCACTGGCGACCATCGGCTGACGGCCCCGCGCCGGTTCTCATACCGTCACACCCTGTAGGAGAAACATGACCACCTCATCCTCCGCCACCGGCAGCTCGCCAAGTCAGAAGCCACAGCAGGCGGCGCCAGCCAGGGCTCGGCTGGCCTACGACCGCACCGGACGCGGCGAGCCGCTGGTCTTGTTGCACGGCCAGGGCTTCTCCCGGCGGTGCTGGGACCCGATCGTCGACGCTCTGGCCGTGGACCGAGACGTGATCGCAGTCGACCTGCCCGGCCACGGCGACTCACCCCGCCAACCCAAGGGCACCGGAAGCGCCCCGCACGACCTGGCCGTCGCCGTCAGCGAGCTGCTCGACGAGCTCAACCTGCCGACCGTGCACGTCGCGGGCAACAGCAGCGGCGGCTGGGTGGCACTCGAGCTGGGCCGGCTGCAACGCGCCCGGACCGTCACCGCCCTGGACCCAGCCGGACTGTGGCGCAAGTCCGCGCCACGGCACATCAGGGTGGCCATGCGGCAGGTCCGACTCACCGCGAAGATCACCCGGCGCGTGGCCCCGAACGCCCCACGCACCCGGCTGTCCCGGGGGCTCGCGTTCATGCAGGCCTCCGGGCACCCGTTCAGCCTGCCCTACGAGCCGGTCAAGACGGCAGTCCACGACATGGCCGCCGCGCCCGGCTTCCGGGAGACCCTGCGCGCCCTCGAGAAGCGACAGTTCGAGGACGGCGCCGCGATCACCGTGCCCGTGACCGTCGCCTTCGGCTCACGTGACCGGGTACTACTGCCCGGCGTCGCCCGCCGCCGCGACCAGCTGCCCGACCAGACACGCTGGGTCACTCTCACCGGCTGCGGGCACGTCCCCATGTTCGACGACCCCGCAGCCACCGCCGACCTACTGTTGCATGCCAGCAACCCCGCCACCGCCAGCACGCTCGGCGAACCCGTCCGGTAACCGGCAGGTCAGCACCAGTGCATCACAGGCTCATCGAACCCCAGGTAGTGGATCGTCCAGACCGTCCCTCCTGATGCACTGGCTGAAGTCACTATCGCTGCGAGTCAGGAGAAATCTCCGGGCGCGGCCTGCCGGCCGACCCGCGTACACGAAGCAGAAGATCGGCGTCTACCAGAGCGAATGTGCACACCTGTCGAACCGCGCCGCTCATGAGACCGCGGCCGGAGGCTTACCGACAGCCGACTAGCCGGTTCTCCCCCACCATGACCGCCGCCCGCAACATGGTCTTCCCCACACTCTGAAGACGGCCGAGTGGCGAGGCGACGACGGCCACATCGTAGTCCGGGGCGACGCTGGCTTCTGGCGGCCCGCTCATCGCAACTCGACTCGATCGAAGAGTTCCGCCTCGACTTGCACCCCTATGTTGCTGGCGGGGCACCCGACTGTTCGACGACCTGCTGGGCGCTACAGCCGTTCGGGGGTGGCAACCTCACGAAACCACTTTCATCGGCCGATCTTTGACCTCGACAGGCACGGTGCGGGTCGAAGCCCTTCCCTGCGCGAAAGCCACCAGTTCACCGATAAGTGACGCACAGCTCGTCGCGACCACGATCGCATCCACAAAATCTTCACGAATCGTCGACTTCGACCTGGAACCGCGTTTGGGTGACCCTCAGCGCTTTTGCCCCTGCTGAGGTCTGGCTGCCTTCCGTGGGGGAACCCCACAGCATCGGCGCCGACCACACGGGTGGGCGCAAGGACGGGGTGCAGTGTGATCAACGTTGAGCACGGCGCACGGGTCGTCAGCTTCTGGGACGACCCGAGCGCTGCGGCCGCGACCGCGATCCGGCGCACTCTGCGGGCGGTGTTCGCCCGATGGCACCTGGACGACGAGACCGCGGCCGATGCGCTGATCGTGGTCGAGGAGATGGTCGCCAACGTCGTCGACCACGCTCGTACGCCGTTCCGGCTGGTGGTCCGTCTCGACGGGGCCGTGCTGCACATTGCTGTCCACGACCACTGCCCGCAGCCGCTACGGATTCAGACACTTGACCCCGAACGGCTCCGCGGCCGCGGTCTGCTCATGATCGCGGCAATTGCCACTCAATGGGGCTCGATCAGCGACGACACCGGCAAGACGGTCTGGGCCGACCTTCCGGCCTGACCTCACATCCGCCGCCTGCCCAGGCCCCTGCTCATCCGCTTATTGAGCTGTCGTCGGCGGCGAAGCGGAGCACTGCCCAGGACATTAGACGGACGGGCGCCTCCGGTGTGGGAGGCGCCCGTGGTGGCCTGTGCGGCCCTACCCCGATTTACAGGGCAGGGATCGGTCAGTTGTTGTCGCGCCGCTGGGCAGCGGCCATGTTCGCCCACGTCTTGCGCTGGAGCGCGAACACGTTGTTTGCGAACGTCGCCCACAGCTGGATCGGGTTGACCACGCCGGCGGCAGTGGGCTGCGAGACGCGGGGTGCCGACGGTGCGGTCCACTCCGACTGCGGCACGGCCCGGGGTGCCGCGGGTGCGGTCCACTCGGCCACCGGACGGATCGGGGTCGCGGGCTCGGGTGCCCAGCCCTCGCGGCCCTGCGGGCCGGGGATGCCCTGCGGGCCCGGGATTCCGGGAGGACCCGCGGGCCCTGCCGGTCCGGCCGGGCCCTGCTCGCCGCGGGGGCCCTGCTCACCGGGCAGACCCGGCAGGCCGTCGGCACCGCGCGGACCCTGCTCGCCGCGCTCACCGGTCGGACCCTGCTCGCCCACCGGACCCTGATCACCGGTCGGGCCGACCTCGCCTCGGGGGCCCTGCTCACTGATCGGGCCCGGCAGGCCCATCGGACCGACGAGCCCCTGCTCGCCGCTCAGACCAGTCAGTCCCTGCTCGCCACGCTCGCCGGGCAGGCCCTTCTCGCCGGGCGCACCCTTGAGGCCCTGCTCGCCACGCTCGCCGGGCGCACCCTTGAGGCCCTGCTCGCCGGGCAGACCCTTGAGGCCCTGCTCGCCGCGCTCACCGGTGTCGCCGGTCAGGCCCTTCTCGCCGGGCTGACCCTTGAGGCCCTGCTCACCGGTCAGGCCCTTGTCCCCGGGCTGGCCCTTGTCTCCGGACTCGCCCTTCTCACCGCTGGGGCCGGGCTTGCCGGAGACACCCGGCTTGCCAGGCAGGCCCTGCTCGCCCCGCGGGCCCGCCTCCGCGACAACTGCGGCCACGGTCACAGTCGCGTCGGCGTCGGCGTCGATCTCTTTGTAGACTGCGGCGTTGTCTGTCGTGTCTACCATTTTGTGCTCCGTATCAAAGAATCGGTACCGGCCGTGAGCCGGCAGTGCGCCAGATCAGGCCGTCGCAGATCAGGCGTCGCAGATCAGGCGTCGCGGTGTGCGCGGACGCCGGCCTTGGCCAGTCCGCGGCTGACCATGTAGCCGATCGCGAGCAGCGTGACGTAGAACCAGGCCTTGTCGGCGAGGAAGACATCACCGCGGCCATCTGAGTCACCGACCAGCGCGGACGCGGCGAGCACACCGACGACGGCAACGAGGAAGACGACGAACTCGGTCGTCTTGACCAGGGCTTCCGCAGCCGCGGCCTCGCCCTGATACACCTCCTCGTCCCCGACGTCCACATCGGCCCGAACCACACCGGAACCGCAATTCACCTACGCATGTGGATACCGACCAACGGCCTCGCGTAGCGGAAGGGGTCGTACGGAGAAGTCCGAGCTGGGAGCCGTACACCACCGCCCCACGCCCGGCCCAGCACGGTGCAGTGGTGCCCACCCTGCCCGTCGCTCCCCCTGTTCCTGCTCAGACGATCGGAGCGAGAACCCCTGCACCGACGACGTCGTGATGATCGACGAGCCCTCGGACATGTGCGGGATAGCGGCCTTGGTCAGCCAGAACAGCGCATAGACGTTCGTCTTCATCACGCGGTCGAACTGTTCGCTGGTGGTGTCGGCGATCGCGCCGTTCTGCGCCATCTGGAACGCGGCGTTGCTGACGAGCACGTCGATCCGGCCGAACTCCCGCACCGCCGCGTCGACCACGCGCTGGCACACGGCCTCGTCGCGGAGATCGCCGGGAACCGTCACGGCCTTTAGGCCCGCGTCCTCGATCAGGCGTACGGTTTCCTGGGGCGTCGTTCTCCTCCGACTCCAGGTACGAGATGAGCACGTCTGCGCCCTCGCGCGCGAACGCCAGTGCCACCGCTCGCCGAGACCTGACGCACGGTTCGGCCGGTGCGCGGGTCCTGAGCGCGACCGGCCGTCGATCCGGGTTGAACTTCGGCCCCAGCGCAAACGCTCTCGGTGTCGGGCCGTACCCGCGTTGCACATGCCGATGGGCGCCTCCCGTGTGGGAGGCGCCCGTGGTGGCCTGTGTGGCCCTACCCCGGATCACGGGGCAGTAGAGCGGTCAGTTGTTGTCGGACCGCTGGGCCCCGGCGATGTTCGCCCAGGCCTTGCGCTGCAGCGCGAACAGGTTGCCCGTCAGCTCTGCCCAGGCCTGAACCGGGTTGACCACGCCAGCCTTCGCAGGCTCCGCAGTAACGCGCGGTGCCGAAGGTGCAGAAGGCGTGGTGGGTGCGGTCCACTCGGCCACCGGGCGGATCGGGGTCGCGGGCTCGGGTGCCCAACCCTCGCGGCCCTGCGGCCCGGGGATGCCCTGAGGTCCCGGGATTCCGGGAGGACCCGCGGGACCGGCCGGACCCACCGGGCCCTGCTCCCCGCGGGGGCCCTGCTCCCCCGGCGCGCCCGGCAGACCGTCCGCTCCGCGCGGGCCCTGCTCACCACGCTCTCCGATCGGACCCTGCTCACCGACGGGACCCTTGTCACCGGTCGGGCCGACCTCACCGCGGGGGCCCTGCTCACCGATCGGGCCCTGCAAGCCCATCGGCCCCATCGGGCCCATCGGGCCGGCCGGGCCGACCGGTCCCTGCTCGCCGGGCAGACCCGGCAGGCCCATCGGGCCGACGGGACCCTGCTCACCGGTCAGACCGGTCAGGCCCTGCTCGCCACGCTCGCCACGCTCGCCGTGCTCGCCCTTCTCACCGGGCGCACCCGTGAGGCCCTGCTCGCCGCGCTCGCCGGGCAGACCCTTGAGGCCCTGCTCGCCGGGCAGACCCTTGAGGCCCTGCTCGCCGCGCTCACCGCGCTCACCGGTCAGGCCCTTCGCACCGGGCTGACCCTTGAGGCCCTGCTCACCGGGCTGGCCCTTGTCTCCGGGCTGGCCCTTGTCACCGGTGGGTCCGGGCTTGCCGGTGACACCGGGCTTGCCGGGCAGACCCTGCTCGCCGCGCGGACCCTGCTCGGCCACCACCGCGGCCACAGTCACCGTGGCGTCAGTGGTGTCGGCGTCGGCGTCGAATGCGCCGTTCTCCGTGTTCTCTGCCATGTTGAACTCCGTATCAAAGAATGCGGTACCGGCCGTCAGCCGGCAGTGCCGCACAATGCGGCCTGACGTGCCCCACGGGTCGCGACCGCGTCAGCGGTGGCGGTGTGGGCCGTGCTCAGCTCAGGCGCGGATCAGGCGTCGCGGTGCCCGCGGACGCCGGCCTTGGCCAGCCCGCGGCTGACCATGTAGCCGATCGCCAGCAGCGTGACGTAGAACCAGGCCTTATCGGCCAGGAAGACATCACCGCGGCCGTCGGAGTCGCCCACCAGGCCGGAGGCGACGAGCACACCGACGACGGCGACCAGGAACACGACGAACTCGGTCGTCTTGAACGCGGCCTTCGTCTCGGCGAAACGATCCACGGAGGCGCCGACGACGGTGCCGTCCTGAGCCTCGTTGCGGAGGACGTGGTTCGGGGTGTTGACAGACAAGAAACTGACTCCATGATCGATTGCACCCGACGCGCAGTCTCGGTTTTAGACCGCAGAATCGTTCGGGCAACAAAACGACACTAGGCGCCTCCCCGGCCCGCTGCCGCTTTGGAGACCCATGTCCCAGACTGTTTAGAGCAGCTGACGTGACCCGGCCAACAGCCGGATTACGGAATGCGCGAAGATCAGCCGAGCCGACACGACCAAAACCCTCAAACATGACTTGCGATACAGATCAGATTACACGAGCACAGTCGTGACCTGGCGTCGTAAACGAGCCAGGTGCGGCGGACCGCGCACCCCGGACCCTCCGTTGGAGATGCGCGTTGCAGTCGACCCGTTTCGGCTCGCCCCGAGGCGCAGCAGTTCACCGCGACAGACAGTTTCCGGCCTGTGATCAGCTCCGTCCGGATCTCGCATAGCGGCGACAAGTCGTCTGGGCAGCAATCCGCCTGGACTCCGAGAACGACCGGACGGTGATCAGCACTCTTGTTCCGGCGTTCTCACGTCCAGCACGCGACGGTGGGGAGCGAGGGCAGGCGGAGTCGGCTTCGCGTCACCTGTCCGAGCGGGCTCGGGGATCGCGCATCCGCGGAACGGCGACCGAGAATCGGCGGGGCGCGACCGGCTGGTTGTGGCGTCCCAGCGGAGATGCCTCGGAGTCCCATGGTCGGAGCCCCGGGTTTGGCCTCGAATCCGAGTACGCGGCGCGGCGCGGCGCCCCGGCCCCTGGCCCCCGTCACCACTGACTTGATGGTGGCGTGCCGGGCCTCTCCCCCCCGTACCGGCCCCATCGCAAGGTAGACGGGCAAACGGCGATGACCAACAACAACTGTGCCCGCCGCCGCAACACGCCGTCGTCGAGGTTTGAGCCACTGGAGGTCGACGTCGTGCGCGACGACCCGGACGAGACGGTGATTTCTGATCCGGGGAACTGGACCGGCCGGGTGCCGCAGCTGGCCCGGATGTTTACGGGAAGTCGTGGACAAAGGTGACTCGGGCCCGACGGTCGTGCTGGACCTGGTCGGTAGGGGCTTCATCGACCTCGGCGGTATGCGCCTGCAAATCCAGCCGCCGGCTGGGCGGCCGCTCGAGACATAGCACTTCACCCGCCGGCTGCAGCGCCTCGTTTCTCCGGCTGCTCCGTCTCACCGATCTGTTCGACGACGTCGATTCGGTCGTGTCCGGACAGACCGCAGTCCCGGACGCCCGCACGGATGGGGCGGTAAGAGTGCTAACCAGTGCGTTGCAGGCATCTCGCCGCAGCTGAATCCACCGGCGCGTCGGCCATCAACTGGCGGCGCAGCCAGCCCAGAGTTCGCGTCAGCATCCGCGACACATGCATCTGGGAGATCCCCACCTGTGCCCCGATCTCCGACTGGGTCAGACCGTCGAAGAACCGCAGCACGAGAATCCGCCGTTCCCGCTCCGACAGTGCCGCCAGGAGTGGGGCCAGCGCCTGGCGGTACTCGACGAGATCGAACTCCCCCTCGTGCAGCCCCAGTGCACTACCGAACCGGAGCCGACCGCTCCACCCCTCCGCGTCCCGATCCGGTTCGTCGAGAGAACCGGGGCGCCCTACACCCTGGGCCGCCAACCCCTCGATGACGACCTCGAGATCCACGCCCAGCAACTCGGCGATCTCACTCGGCCGGGCCGAACGACGATTGCGCTGTTCCAACTCCGCCCCGGCCTGGTAGATCCGCGCCTGCAGCGCCCGCAACCTGCGTGGAACCCGGATCGCATGGGCCCGGTCCCGGAAGTGCCGCTGCACCTCCCCGCTGATGGTGGGCACCGCGAAGGACAGGAAGTCGAACCCGAGCCCGGGGTGGAACCGGTCCACCGCCAGCACCAAGCCCACCGACGCCACCTGTTCGATGTCGTCGGGGTTCTCCCCTCGGTTGCGGAACCTGCGGGCGATGTTGCGGGCCACCGGTAGATAGCCGGCGATCAGCTCGGCCCGCAACCGCTCACGGTCCACGTGACCTTCGGGCAGCGCCGCGCGCCGTGCGTGCAGCGGAGCCAGGTGGTCGTACTCGGATCGGCGCTCCGCCTGATCCGCAGCACCCGTCGCTGTCCGGTCGGAGGCGGGACCGGCGCGGTCCCCACAATGAATACGCATCAGCCGTCGGTCTCTCCGGTTTGTCGTGAACGAACTGGAGGCGACCGAGGTCTGGGGACGCTGTCTCAAGGGAGCCCGTTCCCGTCGTGGCTGAAACCCGGTGGCTGATCCCAACCCTGGCCACCTGCCTTGCGCGGGACACCCCCCACCCGCAAGATCACCAGCTCGGGCGGGCGGCGGCGGAGCCCACCACGGCTGGACACAGATCGGGTTGCCGGGCCGGGGTCTGGGGCGCCGTGCATTCCGGAGTCGCGGCGAGTGGTCGGCCGCCTGCTGGCCGCGATGAAGCTCGGCGGTCGTCATCCCCGCCACCACCCAGCTGCGGGCCGCGGACCTGCGCGACCGGCTGGACCGCGGCGGCGCCCGGCACGTCGTCGCCGCGGCGTCGGCCACCGACGCCTTCGCGGAGCTGCCGGGCGACTACACCCGTATCGCGGTCGGCGGGCCTCCGGCAGGTGTCGCCGCGCCGAGGGTCGTCGCGAGGGTGGCGGTGACGCGTTCACCGGACCACGGCGTCCCGCACGAGGCCGACGACGGGGTCGACGAGTAGGACGACCGCGAGGCCGGGCTTGGCCCGCCACCCCTGATGGAGCACGTTCAGGCTGAGCAGGACGATCTATTGGAGGTTGGTGTGCCGGGCCTGCAGATGAGGACGGCCGTCGCGGCTCCGGACGCAGTGGCAGCCCGCTCCGCCTAGTTGGCGTGGGCGTACCGGCCGATCGGCCGGTTACAGCCCTTTGCGGACGGGCCTACCTACGATGCGATGGTCAAGGAGCTGCACACAGGACGGCGGTTGCCCTCGCGCTCATGACCTGCCTCGGCATCAAACTCACCGACCCGACCCGACCCGACCCGACCCACGCCGCCTGCTGAGCACGAACGTCCGGATCAGCGAGCCAGCCTGCCAAATCTCCAGCTCATACGCGGTTGCCCGGCCGACGTCCCCGCCTGACCGGTCAATCGAGCTGAGGAGCACTTCTGCAAGGTCATCGGCATCGTCTGGATCGGCGTCCGTCGAGAACCTGCTTACGACCTCGCCATGGTGTCGCAGAACGAAGTCGAGAAGCCGTACGTCTCCGCTCGTTATCGCAGAGGCCGGGCGGGCCTCCGGTTGGACCGACGCGGGGATCGTCTAACGCGTATCACGGCACTGACATCGCGGCTCCCGTGACGATGAGCTACTGGGCGCCTGGCGGATTTGGATCGAGTGGCATCGCCCGACCGCCTGACCGACGCGCGGCGTCATGGCGATCACTATGAACTCTGACGGTGCGCGGTGACGGAAGATATGAGGATCCTGTGACTACCCCATTACCGTCTGGCCGAGAGGGTGAGTGCACAACTAAGCTCCGCGTGCCGGGTCGGGCGACCGATCCCCTCCGTCGCCCGGTCTGGCGCTACCTCGGACGCGCCGAGGTCTGAGCGGCCCGGTCCCCGCCGTGGTTCCCCTCCAACCAGCCGAGACCGGGCCGCCGACAAGATAGCTCGTGAGCCGATACATCAGAGGTGACACCCGTCACCGCTGAGCCTGGGCCGGGTTCGCACACGTGCGGGTGTCTCAATTTGTGACGCGACATGTGCCGATCAGGTCTCATGATGGCGTCGGCGCTGGACTGTCCCCTTCGTCCAGCGCCGACACTCTTCGCAGCCTGAGCTTCCCCCCGAACGCCGGACACCTCCGGTGTGGGCTCAGTGATCTTGATCTGAGCCGGTGTAGAGGGTCTCGAAGGTGATCGGGCTACGCATTCCAATGCTGGATTGGCCCCGTGTTCCGCAGGTGATGGGCGGATCTGGACACACGCCGCTGTATCGTCCCAGCTCAGCGTGTGGGGGCAGGTCCGGAACTGGTGAAAGTCCTGGACACACGTTCGATCGATGTTCGGACCCGTG